>JAFUSH010000080.1 GCA_017471705.1 Alphaproteobacteria bacterium
CCTACGCATTTATAAAAATGCATAATATGGGAAAATAACGAACTCTTTAAAAATTCAATCAAGCAACAAATATGACATTATCATCATAAAAATGTAAGCAAATAACGCAATAAACTCGAATGTCAACAAAAGTAAAGAAAACGCAAAAAAATAAGCAAATCGCAAAAAAGGAACGAAAAAAAAAACAACCATTCTTTTTCTTTTAAAAGGAAAGGCAAGGAGCGTTAGCGACGCGCAGATGTCAGTC
The DNA here is from genome assembly GCA_017471705.1 of Alphaproteobacteria bacterium. Taxonomy (GTDB): domain Bacteria; phylum Pseudomonadota; class Alphaproteobacteria; order RF32; family CAG-239; genus RUG410. The sequence goes on from JAFUSH010000080.1 coordinate 248, forward strand.
AAGCCGCCTCAAGCGGCGCAGACCGTGCCCTCAAGGCACGCCGCCCCTCAAGGGCGGTGACATCGGAGTTCCAATAAACGCTAGTGGCACTTCTGGCGAGGGAGTCACGACCATCGGGAGTGACCGTGTCGCCGTGCCACGTCAGCGTTCCTGCTACGGACTCACGGCACGGTACAACGCTTCAGCAGCCTTCGTATCGTTTGACGCTTGCCTACACGGCTGCGCTACGATACTTGCCGCTTACGCTGCGCCGTGCTTGTTCGTCCTGTTCGTTCTACCGATCGCGAATTTACTGTGACACGGTGCTTGTGTTACCGGCTCAAAAGGCGTGCTCCGCTACGCTTACCGCACGCACTTTTTCGCCGACACTTCGCACTACCTCACAAGGTGTAAATTCGCTACTGAGAATCGCTCTCAAAAAAGTTCCGTACCCTATAGATAAGAGTAAATTTTTTTAAAAAATGGAGTTTAAGTTGATTTGACGCGGATTATCGCGATTTTGCTTGGGTTGATTTTTAAGCCTTTTTGGGTTGATTTCTAACACTTTACGAGCAGATTTTTTATACACAAGTAGGTTGACAATACACAAAAGAAGTGATAGGATATACACAAAAATGAAAGGAGAATAATCGACCAAATGAGCGACAGTAAAACAAAATCAAACAAAAGTACAACTACTAAAAAGATGAAAATCATAGGGAAGCAAGAATACTTAAACATCTCAACTGGAAATGTAGAAGATTTTCAAGTCATAAAAATGGAGGACAGAGATTTCAATTTTCACAAGATCTGGCTTGCTCAAATCATCACTTCTCTGGACTTAATCGGAAATCAGAAAACGAGATTGGCATTTTGGATTTTGGATCACCTAAACAGAGACAACCAGCTTACCCTTAATTACCGCCAAATTGCTGAAGAAAGCGGTATTTCGCTATTCACAGTCAAACAAACGATGAAAGCCTTGCTGGAATGCGATTTTCTTAGAAGGAAAAATCAAGGTTGCTATGTTGTCAATCCAGACAAGGTATTCAAAGGCACAAAAGACGGTAGAATGCGGATTCTCCTTGAATACAGCAAAATTGAAAACCAACAAAACGCCGTCAAATCAACATTCGAGGAAAAACAAGCCTCTAATTTGCCCGTAGAAGCCTTTCAAAATCTTCCAACGACAAATACCTCATTGGAAGGTAAAAAAACTTCACCATGAGGACGCTAGACCCCTTAGAATCGATTTTAAACATACCCCAATACGGCAATTTTAAGACCAGCAAAGAATGAACATCTGACAAAATTTGACAAAAGAAAGAAAGAGGTAAGAAAGAGGTATATACAAGATCTGCCTCTTTCTTTTTCTATTTTCTTTTAAAACAAAACCCTAATTTTCCCCACACCTACGCATTTATAAAAATGCATAATATGGGAAAATAACGAACTCTTTAAAAATTCAATCAAGCAACAAATATGACATTATCATCATAAAAATGTAAGCAAATAACGCAATAAACTCGAATGTCAACAAAAGTAAAGAAAA
>JAFUSH010000045.1 GCA_017471705.1 Alphaproteobacteria bacterium
AAGCAATCCATCAAGTATCCTTTGTTTAGCGGGCGGAGAACCTGATGACAACGAACTTTATGTTCTATCCCTCGTCGTTCATCCGCCCTTTTTTCTTTTTACAACTCTTTTTATAATATAAAATTAACTAACAATACCTCGCGGTGTGCGGCGCATCCACAACACCAATTACGGACGCACCAATCAAAAGAAAGAATTTCAAGATTATGCCGCCATATTGAGAAAAAAGTTAATAAAAAAGTAGAAAAAAAGCGGAGATAACTCCGCTTTTTTCTACTTTCTCAAAGCTATTTTTAAGACTTCTGAGGCTTTACTTACCGGAATTATGGTCATTTCATTTTTTACATTGTCCGGTATCTCCGCCAAATCTTTCATATTTTCCTGCGGAATAATCACCGTTTTTATTCCTCCCCGCAAAGCTGCCAGAAGTTTCTCTTTTAAACCGCCGATTGGCAATACTCTGCCCTGCAAAGTTATTTCTCCGGTCATTGCCACATCGCTTTTAACCGGCGTCTTAGTTAAAACAGAAACCAATGTAGTAAACATTGCAATGCCTGCCGAAGGTCCGTCTTTAGGTGTTGCTCCTTCCGGTACGTGAACGTGAATATCGGTCTTTTCAAAAGTTTCAGTTTCAATTCCCAATTCTTTAGAATGAGCGCGCACCACCGAATAGGCTGTTTCAATGGATTCTTTCATCACATCGCCAAGCTTACCGGTTTGCGTAACCTTTCCTTTCCCCGGCATATCAACGGCTTCAATAAACAAAATATCTCCGCCGACTTCGGTCCAAGCCAAACCGGTAGTAACACCTATATGGTCTTGCTTTTCGGCTTCTCCGTAGCTGAAACGGCGAACCCCTAAGTACTTATCCAAATTATCGGGAGTAACCTCTATGGTAACGCATTTATCCCTATTAAGCAAAATTTCTTTGGTAGCTTTGCGGGCAATGGTTGCCAATTCGCGTTCCAAATTACGCACTCCGGCTTCTCTGGTATAATAACGAATTATATCTCTTATAGCCTCATCGGTAACAATCAGTTCCGAGCAAGCCACGGCATTTTCATCAAAAACTTTACCGAGCAAATGTCGCTTGGCTATTTGAATTTTTTCATCTTCAGTATATCCGGAAAGCTGAATAATTTCCATTCTGTCCAACAGCGGACGCGGCATATTAAGTGAATTAGCCGTCGTCACAAACATTACGTCGGATAAATCATAATCAACATCAAGATAATGGTCTTCAAATGTGTTATTCTGTTCCGGATCAAGCACTTCCAACAAAGCCGAACTCGGATCGCCGCGCCAATCGCTGCCCAACTTATCGATTTCATCAAGTAAAAACAGCGGATTAGAAGTTCCGGCTTTTTTCATCGATTGCAAGATTTTCCCCGGCATAGCTCCTATGTATGTGCGGCGATGCCCTCTGATTTCAGCCTCATCACGCATTCCGCCCAGAGAAGCGCGTACAAAGTTACGCGAAGTAGCGCGAGCTATGGATTTTCCAAGTGAAGTTTTACCGACTCCCGGAGGACCTACCAAACATAAAATCGGAGCCTTCAAATGCCTTGAACGAGATTGCACCGCCAAATATTCGACAATTCGCTCTTTTACTTTCTCCAATCCGTAGTGGTCTTCTTCCAAAATCTCAATAGCCTTGGCTAAATCTTTATTGAGTTTGGTTTTCTTGTCCCACGGTAAATCCAAAAGCCAGTCAAGATAATTACGCACAATCGAGCTTTCCGGAGTACTGTTTCCCATAGAACGCAGCTTTTTCAATTCAGATAAAGCCTTTTCTCGAGCCTCTTTGGTGAACTTGGTCTGATTTATACGTTTTAAATAATTGTCATACTCATCGCCTTCCTCATTACTGTTAAGCTCTTTCTGAATAGCTTTCATCTGCTCGTTTAAATAATATTCCTTCTGGCTTTTTTCCATCTGTTTTTTCACACGATGTTTGATTTTATCTTCAACCTCAAGCACCATCATTTCGGTATCTATCAATTGCAGGACTTTATTTAAGCGTTCCTGCAGATTATTAGCTTCCAACAAAAACTGTTTATCTGCCGTTTTGAGCGATAAATGCGAAGCAACCGTATCGGCAAGCTTATCATATTCGTCAATTTGCTTTACGGATTGAATCACATCATAAGGAATTTTTTTATTGAGTTTAACATACTCTTCGAACTGACTGACCACTGCTCTGGCCCACGATTCCAGTGATTTTTTATCTCCGTCTTCCTGCGGATAACTCTCGACTTCGGCGCTTATATAACTCTTATGATCGTGAAGATTGGTTACTCTTACTCTTTCCAACCCTTCTACCAAGAGTTTAATGGTACCGTCAGGCAATCTCAACATTTGCAAAACATTACACAAAGTGCCGACCTTATATAAATCTTTCACGGTCGGAACTTCCGTTTCAGCTTTTTTCTGCATCAGCAAAACAATGTCAGAACCTTTATCATTAGCCTTCTGCACTGCTTCAATAGATTTCTCGCGCCCGACAAATATAGGCACTATCATCTTGGGATACACCACCACATCGCGAAGCGGCAATACCGGTAAATCTTCTTTCTTATCCAAATTTTCCATATTTTCATCGTGCATTGCATTTATTCTTTCAAAAATATAATTTACTCAACATACACAATATATAGGCAAAAAAAAAGCCGTCTGCAACAGGCGGCTTCATTTTTTTCAGAAAATTATTTTATCTTCTTCCGGTTCTTAATTTTTCCAAGCAGATTGCGGAGTAGTCATCCAGTTTGCGGCTTAGTTCCTTAGAGGCTTTAGTCAGAAGCTTACGCAGCAATTCATCGGCTATTTTCTGCTCATCTTTATCGCCGGCAAATAAGATAAAGTGATTTTGTCTCTCCTGCAAAGGAGCAAAATTATTATCGGTAAGAGAAAACACCTCCAATTCCATAGACATCTGCATTTTATGGTTATTCCTGTCAATTTCATCAACTTCCGATTTGGTAAGACGCGGAGTAACAACAAAATCGGCAATACTTTCATCTTCGGTAACATAAAAATATTCACTGTTGGAAAAAAGTCCCGTTAAAAAATCATTATAGTGACTGGTTTCATTTCCGTTCCAGAAAACCATTTTGCGTACGTATAACAATTTTTTATCTTGCAATGTCTGCGGTTTAAAAGTTGTACTTTCTTCAACTTTTTTGACCACATCTGCAATCTGTTCTGCAGGAGCATCACTGTCCTTATATTCTTCAATCAGCTTTTCCATATCCGACGAAGTCATTTCAATATCGGCAACAAACTTTACGCATACTCTGTCAGAGTCCGAAAACTTTATCGCGTGCGACATATTAACCATATACTCGTCAATAATTCTGTATGCAATGGTATCGATGGCATTTGCGCTTAATTCCGGATGATAGCGCTGAATAACTCCCGATAATTTCACTGCAGACAATCCGGCTTTATCGACAGCTCGATTCTCAGCGGTAAATTCATCATCATCAACCAGACGGTCATCACAAGAATCTGCCGACACATTTTGGGTTATATATTCTTCATTATTTTCAGCGTAACAAACGTTTGCCGCAGACAGCAACAATAAAGTTACGGCAATTATCGAGCAAGCTGAAAAACGGCTAATATTTACCACCAACTTCTGTCCCCTTCCGCCTGATGGATAATCTCACTCCACTCACCTATCAGATTACCTCCGCGATCTTTAAGGCTGATATCATATTTTATTGCCGGAACTTTTTTGGTCGGCGTATCATACCAATTTGCGGAATTTGCGACCACAAAATCGGCAACATATTTATTTTTCACCACGGTAATATTTTCCATTTGTGAAAAACGTTTTTTGATAACTTCGGTACCTTTATCCATTCCGCCCGGCAAATCTTCCGACAGCGGAGTTGCTTCATCAATATACACCTTTATATGTCCGACCTGCTTAAACAAAGGCGCCGCCTCCGATTGCATAGAATTAACGGTACGATTTGCCGAAATAACATAAATTTCCGGAGCGTCAGGCACATAAGTTTCGGCATTATCATCCTGCAACAATGCGGCGTTATCATCGCAACACGGACGTTTATTCTTTTCTCCTATTTTTTCCGTTACTCTCGGTTTTAATACCACCGGCTCCAAACTCTGGCATTTTCCGGATTGCGCGCAAGAATAAGAACAGGGAATTGCAATCGGTGCCGCAGCTTCCTGCGTAATTTCCTTAACTTCCTCGGTTTCTGCCGTTTTCTGACAATCGCCTTTTTGACAAGCGCAACCTGCCAATAAAAGAACCAAGCTTAAAACTACCGTTTTTCTCATTTTTGACTCCTTATAGTTTCTCTGTATACCTTATTACACATTTTACCTTAAAAATACCTTAATATTTGAAAAGAAGTCTTGAATAATTACAAAAAAAAGTTAAACTGCAGACAATAGTTGGAAAATAAGCTTATGTTATTAACGTTCTTGATAATTTTGACTCCCCTGCTGGTATTAGTGCGCCCTCTGCAACGCAATCGTTTTTTCGTACTGTATTTTGCGGCAATGATACTCTCCGCCTACATTACGGAAAATCATTTTTTCAAAACGGCAATTTTTTCACACAAAGCTTTCTTATGTTTTATTGTTTATCATCTTTGCTTAATAAACATAACTGCATTTATTGCTTACGGAGTTGATAAAAGAGCAGCCGTTAAAGGTATATGGCGCATTCCCGAAACGGATTTGCATACTTTGGAATTTTTGGGCGGATGGATCGGGGCTTTTCTCGGACAGAAAATTTTTCATCACAAAAACAAAAAGAAAAGTTATCAGGCAATGTTTTGGCTTATGCTTGTTTTACAAAGTGTTGCCATATATATAATTTTAAGTTATCTGAGATTAATTAAATAGGAGAAAAAAATGCGCGGTTATTGTTACTTACTTATTTTGGGATGTTTATTATCGACTTCGGCGCAGGCGGAACCGTTAGTTCTTAAAAACACCGATAATTCATTGTCTTTGAGCATATATAACCGAGATTTGGCTTTGATTAAAGACATCCGTCCCGCTTCGCTTAAGAACGGATTGAATGAAGTTATCTTTGACGGGGTTGCCAGTCAAATACAAGCCGAAACCGCAATTGTTTATGGTGACGGAATCAAAGTAAACGAACAAAATTACAGCTATAACCTTATGAGTTACGATAATTTTATAAACCAGTCACTCGGTAAAACGGTGCGCACCGTACAATTAAATCCGGAAACCGGTGAGAATATTTATGATAACGCTAAAATTATCGGCTATGCAAACGGAAAGCCAATTCTTCGCTTCAGTTACGGTATTGAATCCGACTTTCCGGGACGTGTGGTATTTGAAGATGTTCCTACCGGAATGAGTAATAAGCCGACACTGGAAGCCAAGCTTGACGTAAACAAAAGCGGTGACCAAAATCTTTATCTTGCCTATTTAACTTCAGGCTTAAGCTGGAAAACCGATTATGTTGCCAACGTTAAAAGCGCTGACAAACTCGATTTAACAGGTTGGGTAACAATTTCAAACAATTCCGGCATCGACTATGAACGTGCAAAAATCCAATTAATTGCCGGCGATGTTAATATAGCGCGTTCAGCTTTCAACACCAGAGGCAATATGGTTAAAGCTATGGCGTTCAACGCCGTAATGGAAGACTCTATGGATAAAGGTATTCAACCGGAGAATATAAACAGTTATGAGCTTTATACTCTGCCGAACATCACCACCATCAAAGACCACCAAAACAAGCAAATAGCCTTAATTGAGAAAAATAATGTTACGTATAAAAAAGAATTCCTTTTACATTCTCCGCTTTATTTCAACAATTTTGCCAGCGATGAATTTGAGAAACATCATCCGTCGATTATATATGTAATCGAAAATAAAGCCGAGGCAAATTTGGGAATATCTTTGCCAACGGGTATTATCCGTTTTTACGAAAATGATAAAAATTCCAATTTGCAATTTATAGGTTCAAATCATATAGCCAATACCGCCAAAGAAGATACACTGCGCCTTAAGTTGGGTGATGCCTTCAATATTTCGGTAAGCGGTAAGGTGACAACCGCCGATAAAAAAGAAATCAGCCGTAAACCGGTTAACAACTGTGCTATGGTTGAAACCCTCAAAACGTACAATGTAAAAATAACAATCAATAATGCCGAAGATGTTAAAAACACCGTGGTAATTGAACAACATTTTCCGGATAACCACAAAATTACCGACGAAAATATAACAAGCGAAAGCAAAAACGCTTCAACACGTCTGTGGAAGGTGGAAGTTGATAAAAATTCAAAAAATACATTAAAATATACGGTTGACATTACTTTCAGTGACCGCATTTGTAATTAAAAGGAGAGAAAAGCAAAAATGGCGACAAATTATAATCCGCTATCGCTTAAAGCAGACGAATTTATCTGTAACGACGAGATTTTGGAAACACTTAAATATGCCGACGAAAATAAAAATAACATATCGGTAGTTGAAAACATCTTAAATAAGGCTCGTATGGAAAAAGGCTTAACTCATAGGGAGGCTGCCGTTTTATTGGCGTGTGATAATCCGCAAATCAATGAACAGATTTTTGCGCTCGCCAAGCAAATAAAACTCAATTATTACGGCAACCGTATGGTATTGTTTGCCCCGCTCTATTTATCCAATTACTGCGTAAACAGCTGCGTTTATTGCCCGTATCATATCAAAAACAAACATATCTTCCGCAAAAAGATGACACAGGAAGAAATAAAACAAGAAGTTATTGCCTTGCAAGATATGGGACACAAGCGCTTGGCAATAGAATTGGGAGAAGATCCGGTAAATAATCCGATTGAGTACGTATTGGAAAGCCTTAAGACAATTTACTCCATTAAACACAAAAACGGAGCTATCCGCCGTGTTAATGTTAACATTGCAGCTACTACGGTAGAAAATTATCAAAAGCTCAAAGACGCCGGAATCGGTACATACATCCTTTTTCAAGAAACATATAACCGTCAATCTTATGAAACTCTCCATCCGGCTGGACCTAAGCATAATTATGCTTGGCATACCGAAGCAATGGACAGAGCTATGCAAGGCGGCATTGATGACGTGGGTATCGGAGTTTTATTCGGACTTTCGACATATCGCTACGAATTTACCGGACTTTTGATGCACGCCGAACATTTAGAAGCCGTTCACGGCGTCGGACCTCACACAATCAGCGTACCGCGTTTACGACCGGCTGATGATATTAACACCGATGATTTCAAAGATTGTATCAATGACGATATATTCTCCAAAATCGTAGCTTGTTTGAGAATCTCTGTACCATATACCGGTATGATTATTTCCACCCGCGAAAGTCAGAAAACCCGTGAACGTGTATTGGAACTGGGAATTTCACAACTTTCCGGCGGCTCCAAAACTTCGGTCGGAGGCTATGCACATCCTGAAAAAGAAGAGCCTAATTCGGCTCAATTTGATGTAATAGATAACCGTACTCTTGATGAAGTTATAGCGTGGCTGATGAAACGCGGTTATATTCCGAGTTTCTGCACGGCCTGTTATCGCGCCGGACGCACCGGCGACCGCTTTATGGAACTGTGCAAAACCAAACAAATCCATAATTGCTGTCACCCGAATGCTATGCTGACATTACAAGAATACTTATGTGATTATGCAACTCCAGAAACCCGAAAAATCGGAGAGAAACTGATTGCCGAAGAATTGAAAACCTTGCCGGAAAAAACCGCTGTTTTAACTGAAAAATGGTTAAACAGTATCAAAAATAATACCGGTCGAGATTTCAGATTTTAAGCAGAAAAATTTAACGAACAGCCGAACCGGTAACTCTTGATGAAAACCGACGCACTTGTGCAAATACGGTATTCCCTTCGCTTGGATTACCGCCTTTTGCCAATAGTTTCCCTTGCGGAGTTTTTAAAGGAGACATATATAAATCCCCGATAAATACGTGCGGAGATTTTTTCGTTGCATTATTTATATAGCAGCTGTCATCTTTAAACACTAATTTGGCATCAAACATCTTTTTATTACTTTCTATAGATGCTTTATTAAAACCTACGGCTCCGCGGGCATAATTGGTTTTCAGCTGTGAGTTTACGGTCCTTTGGGCTATAATCATACACCGATTCCAATTTTTACGTTCTTCATCACTTAATTTTTTTTCAAATTCTCTGAAATCGGACACTTTCATTTTTTTATAAGAATTAAATCCTAAGTACTGATTAGGGGCGATAACTATATCGCGGTACGATATTTTATTAACACCTTGGGCGCGGTTTTTATTATAAAACTCATAACGATTTCGGATAGTTTCCGCAACACGAATAATTCCCTTATTATCTAAATTTCCGGCTTCTCCATAGAGAGTGGCGGCAACACTGTATATATCCAAATCGCGGCTATTTGTGATATTGCCGCGTAAATTTGCAGCATTTCTCGTATCTCGCTTCATTGTATCTCTTACACCAACCATAACCCCCCTCACTTGCAATTCTTATGTATACACTGTATTTATTATACTTCTTTTTATCCGTAATGTAAAGTTTTTTGAATATCTCTCGTCCTATTTTACTGACAAGAGAAATTTTTCAACAAAAATCTGTAAAAAAGCTATTGACAAGCAGGTCAAAATATGTATAATTCGCCTAAATGTTTTAATTGTTAACTTTATAAAAGAGTAATAAAAATGGCAAAAGCAGTAAAGATTAAAATTAAGTTGGAAAGCACAGCCGGTACCGGCTCTTTCTATCTGGCAGAAAAAAATCCGAGAACTCATCCGGAAAAGCTTACGTTGAAAAAATTTGATAAAAAATCTCGCAAGCACGAAGAGTTCGTCGAAAAGAAAATTAAGTAATTTTTTTCTGTGTTAGGGATATAAAGAGAGGTTCAGCTGTTTGGAACCTCTCTTTTTTTAATCACTCTTTTCAAGCGGGTGCGCTTTATGGTAGTCATTTTGTAAGGTTTCGGTTTGAACATCGGTGTAACGTTGGGTCGTGATTAGGGATGAATGCCCCAACAACTCCTGAATGGAACGTAAATCAACTCCCTTCCTTAATAATTGAGTTGCAAAAGTATGGCGTAAGGCGTGGGGCGTCACATTATCAGAAAGGCCTATCTGACCTCGTAACTTTTGCAATTGACGTTGAACAATACGCGGACTCAGCCGCTCACCTCGAGCGCCCAGAAATAACGGTTCTCCTACGTTTAATTGATACGGGCTCTTTGCAAGGTAAGCATCGATACACTGCCATATAATCGGAAGCAAAGGCACAACACGTTCCTTGTTACCTTTACCTTTTATGCGAAGAAAGTCGCTTTGAGCAGTGATATCCCCAATATTTAAGGCAAGGGCTTCGGATATTCGTAATCCGCAACCATAGAGTAAACATAGTATCGCTCGATCTCGAAGTCCTTGCCACGCGTCTTGCGCAACATCCGTTATTTCGCACAACAGATTATAGGCATCATCTTCTTCAAGAGCTTTAGGAAGTATCTTACCTTTTCGCGGAGTACTGATAACGCTTATTGCCGGATTTTTGGCAATTTCATTAATATCCAGCCACTTAAAAAAATTTTTAACTGCGGAAAGTTCCCGCCCCATTGATGATTTTTTAACATATTGCGCTGCTCTTTCACTTAAAAAACGTCTGAAATCACGCACTTCCAATCCCGCCAAATCATCAAGGCTTAGAGCTTTATGAGGATTCACTTTTTCTAAAAATATTGCCAAATCACGGCTGTAGGCATCAAGAGTATGGGGTGAATAAAGCCGCTGTTTCAAGAGCCAATCTTGCCACTTGGTAATAATCGGCAGCAACGAAGCATCAGCATTAAATTTAATATCCTGTTTCAAAGTTTATTTGATTACCTCATTATCATAAATACCGAACAAATCGTTACGTTCCATCCAACCTTGAATATTATCAAACTTAATCAGGCACATACCTTTAGCGGTCGGACACTCACTGACTTCTCCTACAGCACCGTCTTCAACTTTAGCGATAACTTTAGCACCTTCTTCCGGCTTAGCATATATATTATTTTCTCCCGGAGTTGTAACCCTTACAAAACGTCTTTCGGATAACATCGCTTTATGTACCCAAGTTTCCGAACCTTCCCAATCTTTAATTTTACGCCACAACTCGAATTCTGATACAATTTCAACCGGTGCTCCTTTTTGCTTGTATATCCATTCTATCGGATAGCGAATTCCCGGACCGGAACGTGCATTTATCAAACTTGAACGCAAAGACACCATTCTCGGCAATTTAAGTCCGGTTTCACTTCCTTCTTCGGCGCAGGCACAATTACCCCACACCAACCCGATGGTCATTAATGCAACAAACAACGATTTCATTTTGTTATCCTTTTTACTTAATTTTAAGGCATTATGACTTATATATATAAAAAAATGGTAAAAATTATGATTTAAAGGACAATAAAAATGGATTTAATTACGACAATTGAAGATTTGATAAAGTTTCGCACCGAAACCGGAAATGAAAAAGAAATAAACAAAGCTGCGGAATATATATGCAAAAAATTCGAAAACAGCAATGCAAGCGTATCTGTTTTTCAGAGTACGGCATCTCCTGTCATATTTTTGCACAATACTGATTCTTGGGATTTTGACGTAATTATCCTCGGACATATTGATGTTGTTCCTGCCACCGATGATATGTTTAATCCGGTTATTAAAGACGGAAAAATGTACGGACGCGGCACGCTTGATATGAAATCTTTTGCCGCTGTTGCCCTTAATTCTATGGAATACGTTGCTAAGCAAAAACTCCCGCTGAAATTCGGAGTTATTCTTTCAACCGACGAAGAAAAAGGCAGTAAATCGACCGAATCCTTTATGAAAGCCTATCCGCAGATTTCGGCAAAAATAGTGCTGGACAACGACGTCGGCGGAGATATTACCAAAATTGTCAGCAAATGCAAAAATCCGGTATTTGTTAAATTAATTGCCACCGGAAAGGAAGCGCACGGCTCAACTCCGTGGGATGGTATCGATGCCAACGAATTGCTGATGAAAACTTGGCAAAACATACGGCGTATGTATCCGTATTACTCTTTGGAAACGCAAAAACCAAGCGATACTTGGTTTGATACCGTGCATTTTGCCACCATCGCCGGCGGACAGGTCTCAAATATTATATCCAATCACGCCGAAGCTCTCTTAGATTTTCGTTTAACCGAGAATTCATCTCTCGAAAATCTGGAGAAAAATCTGAAAAGCTGTCTGGAAAAAGGCGTGGAATATAAAATCGTATCCTCAAGCACACCTGTTGTTATGGATGAAGAAAATCCGTACATTCTTGACTATAAGCAATTCGCCGAAGACATTATGGGACGCAAAATAGAATTTGAACACATCGGAGGTGCCACTGATTCTCGCTCTTTTGCGGTTAAAGGCTCGATTGTGATTATGCACTCGGGGACCGGAGACGGTATGCACGCGTCAGGCGAATATGTGGAAATAGAAAGTGTAAAGCAAATTGCGGATATCCAGATAAAATTCTTGGAACATCTGGCTCAAAAAGGAATTAAATAAAAAACTACTTATCAGAGTTTAAGGCTTTCCACTCAAACCATTTAGCTATTTTCAAAAAACGGAAATAAGCATAGGTGGTTGCCATCCAAAAACCGCAAGTTCCGTACAAGAAATAACGTTTCCAGAAATAATAAATAAAGAACTGACGGACAAATTCGGTATACAAGCGTAATCTGGTATAATATCTGCCCTGCTCTATTGCAGTCTTAACTAATTCATCGGTATACATATTCAGCTTAAACCAAGTCTGTGTCAATGAAACATACGAATAGTGATACACTATATTTTTCAGTTGCGATACTTTGACACCTTCCCCGACAATCACCCTGTCGTTTGTCAGATAATCAGGCATATTGCTCTTTGTGCGATTATACAAACGAACCAGATTATATGTTTTAGCTAAATAACGCGGCTTTTTATCTCCCGGTAACATATCGCGTATTTTTATTTTGTAGGCATCTGCCTGCGGATTTTGCATTTCCGCTTTAATTTCCGCAATCAATTCCGGCGATAAGACCTCATCGGCATCTAACGACAAAACCCAATCATTATGACAAAGTTCTTGCCCGAAATGTTTTTGAGAGGAAATATTTTTCCATTCGTGGAACAAAAAATTTGCACCGTAAGATTTTGCTATTTCTTCTGTTTTATCGGTGCTTCCGCTGTCGATAACAAATATCTCATCAGCTACCTGCTTCAATGCGGCCAATGTTTTTCCCAATCTTTTTTCTTCATTAAGAGTTACTATATACGCAGATATTTTAACCATTTTAAGTCCTTTCCACACACACTGCGGATGTTACAATATATTTTTTTATCTTGCAATAAAAAGTTCCTCGTTATCAAACGAGGAACTTTCATTAACATCTGTATTGCTTTTTAAAATTCTTTCAAAACTTCAGCAATTTCTTCGGTTTTTTCAATGTTTACCATTGCAATACTATTGTAGCCGCAATCTACGTGCATAACTTCGCCTGTAACGGCAGAACCCAAATCAGACAACAAGCTCAAAGCCATATTGCCGACTTCGTGCTGATTAACATTACGTTGCAGAGGAGCATTTAATTCGTTCCAACGCAAAATCGTGCGAAAATCACCGATACCGGAAGCTGCTAAAGTTTTAATCGGACCTGAAGAAATAGCGTTAACTCTTACTCCCTGACGCCCCATATCAACTGCGGCATAACGAACAGAAGCTTCCAAAGCTGCTTTAGCAACACCCATAATATTGTAATTCGGTAATACACGCTCAGACCCCAAATATGTTAAGGTAATAATCGAACCGCCTTCGTTCATAATCGGAGAAGCGCAACGACAAGCTTCCAAAAACGAATAGCACGAAATATGCATTGTATTTAAAAAGTTATCCAGTGTTGTATCAATTGTACGTCCTTTTAACTGATCTTTGTCGGAAAAAGCAATGGCGTGAACCACAAAATCAATTTTCCCCCACTTTTCACCGAGTTCTTTAAAGCAGGCTTCTACTGAAGCGCTATCAGAAACATCACACTTAATAAGCATCGGATTATTTAATTGTTCAGCTAAAGGTCTGACTCTTTTTTCCAAAACATCATTCTGATATGAAATAGCAATCTGCGCACCTTGTTCGTTAAGAACTTGAGCAATACCCCAAGCGATTGATCTGTCATTTGCCAATCCCATAATTAAACCTTTTTTACCGGACATCAATAGTTCTGTTGACATATTTTTCCTCACCTTTCAATTTTTACTGGACGACTTCTTAAATTAGAAGTAAGTTACTGCTGTGATACTTAAACAAAATATTTTGATTTGTAAATCTTTTTTTGAAAGTTTTGAAATGTTTAATAAGCAAAAATGGAAAAAAAATCGCAAAACATTTATGCTGTTTGCAAAGTATTTATTGTCCAGAATCCAAGATGCTATGATATTAAACAGTGCTTCAGCATTAAGTTATACCACACTGTTGGCGGTTGTGCCGTTTATGGTGATTATGCTTTCCGTGTTTACGGTTTTTCCCTTTTTTGATAATGCACGCCAACAAGTACAGGATTTAATTTTACAATACCTTATGCCGGATACGATTGCCAATGTGCAGAATTATATGAATCAATTCATCGGAGCAGCCACCAAACTAACGACATTCGGTATTTTAGGTATTGCCGTAACAGCCATCTTAATGCTATCCACCATTGAAAGCAGTTTTAACTTTATTTTTCAGGCTCCGCAAAGACGCAAATTAACCACAAAAGCATTGAGTTACATTTTTATAATTGTTGTGTGTCCGTTACTGCTGGGTTCTGCCCTGTATTTAAAAGGTTATTTGCTTACGCTGAAATATTTTAATCCGCAGCACCTTATCGGATACAACCTTTTATTTACATTTTTATTGCCGCATTTGCTTACTTTCGGCTTTTTGATGCTTTGCTACATTGTTATTCCCAACAAGAAAATCCGTAAAACAAACGCTTTAACAGGAGCGTTAATGGCGGTTATAATGATGCAAATTTTAAGATTCGGCTTCGGATATTTTATTGAACTTAATGTGACATATCGCACTATTTACGGTGCGCTTGCCACTATTCCGGTTTTGCTGATTTGGATGTATTTGTGGTGGACTGTGGTTCTGTCGGGAGCAATTCTGACTGCTGCCTTAGAAGAATTTCGTCACAAAAAAAGAATATGGCGGCAGAAGAAAAAACAAACTCCTGAGAAATCAGCGTAAATATTCGTGATTTTGTAAATAACTTCTTACAAAATCTTTATATTTTTGCTTAAACTCTTCATCACTGCAATATTCATCAAACATTGCAAACAGACTTTCAATTACTTTCAGTTTTTTGCAGTATTCTATCGAATATTTATAATTAATATCAAAAAACCACGATAAGTATCCGGTTATATGATCTCCGACGCTGGCTCCGGCAAAACGCGGAGTTGTATCTTCCGTAAATGCTTTGTCTTTCACAATTTGAGAAATGCGTCCGTCTTTATATTTGTCTCCGCTCCCCTCCCCCAGAAACAGAGGCAACACATTTTTTTCGTTCATCATCATATTAAAATTGGCTATTTTATCGGCATCGCGAATAATAAAGCATATTTGCTCAACTTCTTTTTGCAAGTGCTCATCCGTAATATTCTGATATACTTCATCATTATATAAATCCTCTATACGATGACCGTGATGTTTTATCGGCAGCCAAATACGTATGTCATTAAACATCGGAGTATGCCGCAATAATTCAGAAGCTCCAACTCCGTGATCATAATTGCCCTTCTTATTGAATTTATGCTCTATTTCGCTGAAACGGCAAACATCGTGCAACAAAACGGCAGTGCGCACCATTTCTGCATAATCGGCCGATTTATTTTTCAACCATTCTATCTTGGGGATAATGTAATTGCCTGCACCTGCTACCTGTTTTGAATGACGCCATTTTTCCAAAGCATATCCGCGATAAAATTCGTCATCTTTTACGATTGCAAAACATTGATTAAACTGTAACTCTAATAATTGCCAAGCTTCTTTAAGCATATTATCCCCCTTTAGAATCATTTGTTCAAATAGATAGCAGATATATCTCCTATTGCAACTGTTTTATGAATTTATCAAACGACAAACATTATTCACTTTTTTTCCCATAATCGAAAAAAGTCCTTGCATTTAGAACAAAAATAGAACAATATACATTTCAGCGGATAAATTTATTCTTTATTTGTGTTTTTGATAAAAATGACGGATAAATGAATAAAATAACTTTTTATGAGGAAAAATAATATGGAAAAAGATAAAGCATTAGAAGCCGCCCTTAGCCAAATTGAACGCGCCTTCGGCAAAGGTTCCATTATGCGTTTAGGGCAAAACACCAATGTTGATATAGAAGCGGTTTCGACCGGTTCAATCGGAATTGACATTGCACTGGGTATCGGAGGTATGCCGAAAGGAAGAATCGTTGAAATATACGGACCGGAAAGTTCAGGTAAAACCACTCTTGCATTGAGTGTCATTGCACAAAGTCAGAAAAAAGGCGGAACCTGTGCATTTATCGATGCCGAACACGCTCTTGATCCGTCTTATGCCAAAAAAATCGGAGTTGATGTAGAAAATTTACTCATTTCTCAACCGGATTCCGGTGAACAAGCATTGGAAATTGCCGATACTTTGGTTCGTTCCGGCGCTATTGATGTTATGGTGATTGACTCGGTTGCCGCTTTGGTTCCTAAGGCGGAATTAGAAGGAGAAATGGGCGATTCGCATATGGGATTACAGGCTCGCCTTATGAGTCAGGCTTTGCGTAAACTAACTTCTACCGTAGCTCGTTCTAATACTTTAATTATCTTTATCAACCAGATTCGTATGAAAATCGGAGTGATGTTCGGCAATCCGGAAACAACCACCGGCGGTAACGCGCTTAAATTCTATGCCTCGGTTCGTATGGATATCCGCCGTATCGGTGCCATTAAAGATAAAGAAGACATCATCGGTTCGCAAACCAGAGTTAAAATCGTGAAAAACAAGGTTGCCCCGCCGTTTAAGACGGTTGACTTTGACATTATGTACGGTGAAGGTATTTCTAAGACCGGTGAATTGATTGACTTGGGTGTCAAGTCCGGTATTGTTGATAAAGCCGGTGCTTGGTTCTCTTATAATGGCGAAAAAATCGGTCAAGGGCGTGAAAATGCTAAAAACTTCTTAAAAGAAAATCCGGCAATTGCCGAAGAAATTGAAAATCGTATCAGAGCCGATGCCGGTCATCTTACCACAGAAATGATTGGAGATGATAACGAAATCAGCGAGGAAGATTAAAAAATATTTTTCTTCAACCGTAAAGCTCCGTTATTGTAAACGGAGCTTTTTTTGTAAATAAATGAAATTAAGCATTGAAATATTTTCAGCAAATTATTAAAATATCGTCAGTTTTATTCATAAAAACAGGAGATGTAAAATGAAAAAATTTTCAGTTATCTTGGCTGTCACTTTGTTGACCGGATTAAATGTTAATGCACAAACGGTACCTCAAGCATTTCAATCTGCTGAAGAAGCAGTCAGCGCGGAAGATATTGCCATTGCCGCCAAACCTCTTTCATTGGAAGAAAAATTGGCCGCTAAAAAAGCCGCCGTTCACGCAAAAATGATGGCTAAAAAAGCAGAATTGGGGGTTAAGCCGGAAACAGATGCCGCGTACAGTGATAAAATTGCTGATGCCGTGACCGTTGTAAAAGAAGCTGCACCGATTGCCGCCAATCCGGCAGTTGCAAATATCAATACCGCCAAAGATGAAATTGTTGATAATGTAGTTCAACAAAAAGCCGTTATATCAAACACTGTCAGTGATACAAAGGATAAACTTGTTGAAAATATCAATGAAAAGAAAACTGATGCTACAAACACCATAGATAAAGCCAAAGACAAAATTATCGAAAGCAAAGACGAAATAAGTGAAACCGCCGGCAAAACAAAAGATGATTTTGTTAAAAATGTTGATGAAGCAAAAGCAGACATTGTAAACACCGTTGATGAAGTAAAAACCGAGCCGGTTGAAGATAAGGCAGAAATAGCCGAAATAATCAATGAAACAGATGGAGTTATTGCCGATAAAAAAGCAGAAGCAGTCGAGGTAATCGAAAAGGTTAACAATGATATTGCAAACAACATCGATGAAAACAAGGCTGAAATAGCCGATGCCGTCAACGAAGTTAAAGAAGATGTAAACCAAACCAAATCTGATTTGGATGCTTTGGAAGAAATGTTGGGAGAATAGATTTCTGCCCACAAAAAAACGCGTGAAAATCACGCGTTTTTTTATTTTTTCCTCAAATAATCTCCGGCCATTGACATTCCTCGCAAAGCAGCAATTCTCGCCGCAATATTTTGCTTATGCTCATCAATTGATTGCGGAATAGGTGCTTGAGAAACGCGCTTTGGCTCAGGTGTATTTTGTGCGGTTTGATAAAACTCTTTGACAGACGGTTGGGAATATGAAGGAATATTAGCCGAAGGCATATTTTCATTAAACGCATTCATCAGGCTGATATCCCCCTGCATTTCAGTTACGCCATTTTCTGTAAATACATCATCGCTTT
This sequence comes from Alphaproteobacteria bacterium, assembly GCA_017471705.1. Classification (GTDB taxonomy): domain Bacteria; phylum Pseudomonadota; class Alphaproteobacteria; order RF32; family CAG-239; genus RUG410. The sequence continues at coordinate 17,627 of JAFUSH010000045.1, forward strand.
GCAGATATTCCAACTTTTTCCTAACCGCATTATCCATCGGTTCGACCTGCTCTTTAAGTAATTTTTTTATTTCCGACTTATCCATTGTTTTGTTCCAATATAATATCTCCGGTTTTAGAAAGTATGAAACTATCCAAAACCCAACGGTTGATTAACACGATTTTATCGTCTTCGACACCCATAGCTCTGGCGGTATCTATGATAATATCCAACTCATTATCGTGCAAATCTTCATCTATATTTGCCAATACGCAAAGCTCTTTAATCAATTGTAAAGCATGCTGACGATTGGTTATCTTACGAGCTTCGAGTGTATAATCCATATTTGCCGCATTTTTGATAATATCTACCACTGTCGAATTATCAATACCATACCGTTGTGATATTGTCTTCAAGAAATTAATTTCCTCGGTATCAATAACTCCGTCGGCACGCACCATTGCACAAAAAATCTTCAGAAAAACGATTTTTTCTTCATTGCTTAATGTTTTAATATAATCTTCATCCATAAATTTTCTCCTTTGCACCAATATAAATGGAAAAAATTAATTTAAATTTAATCTATTTAATTTTACATTACTTATAAGAGGAAAATAGGATGAATTATACTCAAATCGCCGAAATAAAAAATATTGTAATGCAGAAATACGGGGAAGTATTGCATTTTCACGATACGTGCGGAAGCGGTATGTATTTTTCGCTAGACCGCAAAAACTATGAGCTGGAAGAATTTTTAAAACAATACTTTGCCTCGCAAGGATTAACGGCTAAATTTTCCAAAGACGGACTTAACTTCTCGGTAGAATAATAAACCTGATAACCGGTATATATTTTCCCAGAGTTCGAATCAAAAAAGCGCCGCTTCGGGCGCTCTTTTCAACAATTGGCGGAAAGGCAGAGGGTTCTACGTCAAAGATAGGGGCAAAGAGTAGTTGCCTAAGGATTATAAGTTGTTATAATCACAGTTCGATCAAAAACCATTTTAGGGAGAACTACTCAATGCTTAAAGATGATATTATCACAAAGAATGCAAACATCA
>JAFUSH010000046.1 GCA_017471705.1 Alphaproteobacteria bacterium
AAAGTTTTACAACCATCTGATTAATGACTCAGCGAAGAAAAAAATGGTAGCTGTTACCGCTTGTATGCGTAAAATCCTCATTATCTTAAACGCTAAATTAAAGGAGATTAATTATGCCTGTTTATAATTTTTTTAAGTGGGTTGATCATTGGGTTGTAACGAAAGGAACAGCCATGAAAACAGTTAAAATTTATATGGTCCGGAAGCCCTTAGACATCGACGAAGTAACGGAGTTATGCCAGCGTTATGCCGCACAGGCCGAAGAAGTGGTGGTAGCGGAAACGGTTGAATTACCGGCCGTTTGGTATGATACGGTCTGCCTATTCCCGCTGGATGACTACATTTTCCTATCCGGCAAAGGTGGCTACGATGACGAAAACCACCGCCAAGTAGTCGAATTAAAATGCGCCGGCCGGCCGACACTTTATGTGGATCCGTCCGGATCGAGTTACTGCCGATATATGGGAGTTGAGCCATGAAAATGAAGCGATACGAAGAAATTGAGCCGAGCAACCGGACAACTTTTCGGATGTTGTATTATAACGCCGGGCGCACCCTCACTCAAATTGAAACGATATTAAAGCGGACGTACGGGAACCCACTACCGATAAAACCGCAGGACCGATTATTCCGCATAAGGCACAAGCTGGAACAGATGGTCGCCCGCTACAAACAATGCGAAACCGAGCTAAAGGCGGAATATCAGAAAAGAAAGTCCCAATAATACTGATTTTTACTTTATCCGGTTAATCTCATTCTGCAAATTTGCGAGGAATTTCCCGGCATGGGCGCCGTCCATTTGCGTGTGGTGAAACTGGAACGAAATCGGCAAATAATACCGGAACCACCGCTTTTTATAGCGTCCCCAAATCATAAACGGATTATTGAAAATCCCGCTGTTCATGCCCACCGCACCGTCAATTTCCGTGTCAATAATCGCCGAAGTGCCGATAACCATGCTGTCGGCGGATAAATCGCAATCAGCGCAACTTTGTGCAACTTCCGCCGTATATTTGAGATATTCCAGATTAAAAGTTTCCAAGTCGTCGGACTGCAAAATGTCGCACGAACTGACTTCGCCGGTTTTGTTTTTCACAATCGTGTTGACCGCCAACGTATCGTATTGCATCAACTTATCGCCGACCGGAAGCATATAAAACTCCTTTATAGACGCGGCAGCTTTACCGATGCAAAAATCAAGCAACATATTGAATTTGAGATGTTTTTTGGCGCTAATTTTAACCAAATTCGTCACATCGAGCGTTTTGAAAAACGTCACCATCGGGTTCGGCGCCTTCATCCAGAATTCAAACGCCTTTGCACGCGTTGTTTCCTCAGGATTAACCTCTTTTGCCATCGCTATTCTCCTTTAATAAATGCTCCAAAAACGCCTGACAGCCCTCGCTGATGTCGTCATAACTCTCGTCGAAATCGCCGGTATACCACGGATCGCGGATATTGCGCGGGTGGCCGGTAAAATCAAGCAAGCGATGGATTTTGTTTTCCGTATCAGGTCCGACAATCTCCAAAATATCGTCAATATTGCTGTCGTCCATCGCAATGATGTAGTCGAAATACACGTAGTCGCGCGGACGAATTTGCCGCGAATAATGCTCCTCGAAAGGAATTTGCATGGCTTTCAGCTTATCGCGGGTACCGTGATGAATACCGGCGTGACACATCTCGTTGAAACGCTCGGTAGCGGCGGAATCAATATAAAACTGTTCCGACAGACCTCTCTCGGCGACCATTTGCTTAAAAACAAACTCCGCCATCGGCGACCGACAAATATTCCCCAAACATACAAACAAAACTTTAATCATTTAAAATAACTTTAGCTTAAAATTTAGTGTAGAGCTCAAAAATCTTTAATTTCAAAAGGTATTCTAGGTAGTCCCTGCCTATTTAAATAGGCTGTATATTTAGATCTAAGTTCTGTTATATATGGTGGAATAATTCTGCCAATTCTTTCTGCTTTACAATCCTTTTTTAATTGTTTTCGTGACTTGATAGATAAATTTTTAAATCTAAATTTAATATGTTTGCCATTATATAAACAGTAAATTTTATAATAGGAGTGCCCTTGCTTAGCATCGTTTTTCAATTCTTCTCCAATTGACTTTTGATCACTTGGAATTTCATATTCCTCTCCTCTGAGCAAATATAATTTTACATCATCTACAGTTTCACCTTTTTGAGGTCTCAAATTACATGTTGGTCTAATATTTATATAATAAACATCTTCACCTGAATTTTTACCTAAAAAAATATCACCTGTATCTATATCATTACTTTTAAGTTTTTTATTTTCAATAAAAGTTTGTCCCTCTATAACTTTTTGTAATTCTTCTTTTTTTATTTTTGCCTTGGATTCGAATATATCTTCAGATAAAATTAAGTATGGTATCCTCGTTTCAACATTTTTTATAATTGTGTTAAATATTTCACTACTATAATCTATCTCATCAGCTTTTGCATTTTGATACAAAGCAATGGGCCACGATTTTGAAAGGTTATAAAAAGTTGAAAAAGTTTCGTTTTTTGCTTTTGCTAAAGCATTTTCGTACATGTGCAATACATATAAAGGAGGATTCTTTTTTATCCATTTTTGAATATTGCTTTGGATACTCTCAAAAGAAAGAGAAGTCGACTTTGATTTTACAAAGATAAAATTGGTTTGATTATCATTAATTAATCCTTTTTCTTTCAAATAGGACCTTATAGAATAAACACCTTCATTAGATAAAATAAAAACAGGACAAAAAACGTTATTGGAAATATAATTTAAAAATTCAACATTTTTATTTATATTTTTATTTAATAGATTTGACGGAGGCGTAAGATTTGGATTTTGCAATTTTTTAAATTCATTTGATAATTCCCAATCCAAAATTATAAAAGATATTGAATTTAAATTATTTAACAATTTGTCATTAGGTAATTCTTTATACAGTAATAAAGGAATGTTATGGCTTTGCAAATTTTTAACAATTTTATAAATTTTAGATTTTTTATCATCTAGTTCATCATCAATAACTAAACCAATACCTGCCGTTTCTGCATTCCAAAGTTCATTTAATTCCATAGTTAGTCCTCATATTTATTAAAGTCTACGACAAAGGATGCACCAGACAAAAGTTTATCTTTTTCTGAAGATGCCAAGTATATAGCAAAGTCATTTCTTAATAAAAGTTGTTTAGCTATATATAAACCTAATCCTCGGCCATCTTCACCTTTTCCAGAATAGAATGGTTCAAATATATAATTTTCATCATCAGGATGAATTCCTGGACCATTATCGGAAAATAGCATTTTATTTTCATCACTATTCATAATAATTTTTATTTCCTTATTATTATCTCCTTTCAATGGGATCCAATAAATTGCATTATCAAATAAATTTATAAGCACTTGCATAATAACAGCATCATATGTTTGAACAACTAATGGAGATTTTCCTATTTGTTCTATTTTAACCTCTATATTATTTTCATTTAGCGCTTTCTTAAATAACGATAAAATCTGCGTTACAATATCTTTAACTCTAATTTTCTTTCTTCTTTGATTAGATGACTTAAACAACAATTGAATATTTTTCAATTTGTCGTGGACAAAAGAAAATGCTCCCCTAATTGTTGTTAAAGCCTCCTGTATTTCCTCATAAGAAGGTTTATTTTTATGATCCATAGCGTAAACAAGACCATCTAGATGCTCTATTGCTCTGTTCATAAATAACATAATGTCATGTGAGGCTGTTTCAACAGAGATACCTACACCGGCTAAATCTTCTGCTAATTCTGCTCTTCTTATTAAAACATCTTTTTCTTTTTTATATTGAGTTTCAACCCTACTTAAGGCGACTTCTGCATTTTTATTACCTTCAACAGTTTTTCTTAATTCTGAAAAAGAATTTTCTACTTGTTGTTTTTTTAATTTTTCTATTTTATTCTTTTCATCTCTCTTGTTTTGATATTGTTTATATGGGTGAACACGTATATACGCCAATAATATCTTCAAAATTCCAACAAAATCAGAAGATGCTTGATTATTTAAAAGACCTTCTCTGCTAGTTGCATCTTCAAGATTAGGATTATTTTTTTGAGATATAGAGACACATCCTATAATCTGATCATTGCTTAACAATCCACCCGCACTAACAGTTCCTCTATAGATATCAATACCTAACCAATCATCATTAGCTGCACCATATGGATAAACTCTTATTCCGTCTCTATATAAATATACTCTATTTTGCTTTATAAGATCTCGATCATCTTTGTCTAGTTTATATTTTTCAGGTGTATCTGCTGAAAAATCAAAAACATAAAACTCGAAAGCGAACGAACCAACACCCCATGGCAGAAGGTCTCCACGTCCTTTCATGAACTTTTTATATACGTCTAGTCCTGTAATCGTTGGATCACTTAAATAAAGCTCTTTTTTTTCATTATTTATATTAAGGATAAATTTTTTATCCTTTTCTACAAATTGCCCCTTGACTTTCAGTACCGCTCTATTATTCATCAAATCATTAATTTTATTCACATTTTTGGCATCAAAGTCTAAAGTCCTTTTTCCATTAATGATAAAATCAACATCAAAATCTGCGGTAGTATTGTGTTGTAGACTGTCAAAAATAGGTCTTAATTTTCTGATATCCGAAAGAACTTTTTCTATTTTATCCAAAGACCAAATACCTTTTAATCCCGAAATTTCAATTTTTGTTCCATGAGCTTCTTTCCATAGATCGTTATTCTCTGTAATTTCAAGAGGATCTCGTTCTACAAATTTTACAGGAATATTATCCAAATACAGAAATTGCTTAGTATTTGAATCATAAAAATCTTCCTCATATGCAGACAAATCATATTCAACAATATATTCTTTATTAGAGCTAATAGGACGAGTTGTAATTGTAATTTTATTTCCTAGTTTAAATAAAGAATATCGTCCAATACCTTTTTCTCCTTGAATAACTCGCCCTTTTGTGGTCTTAGGATTATATTCCGTTTTTCTTAATTTTTTTATAGGTGTAGCAGGGTTAAGCCAGTGGTTTTTAATAACTTCTTCATCCATCCCACAACCGTCATCTCTAATAACTAACCTAGATGTTTCATTTTGGGACAAATCACTTTCACTAGTATCGAAATCATCAAAATAAACTAGGACTACACCAGCATCAGCATCATAACTATTTTTGATTATTTCTGCCAAAGCAACAGTTTCATCTCTTATTAACTGGTCTCCCAGCATTGTTAAAAGCCTTGCATATGGCTTCATATGTACTAGTTCTTCTCTTATTGGCATATTTTTTCTCCAATTACAATAAATTCTTCCGCATAGATTTTTCTACTTCCCTTATTGCTTGTGAATTTACCAACACTATCCCTATAAGGTGTAAGAAACTTATTTGTTATATTACGTTTTGTAATATGAAATTTTTTAAAACCTGCATTTTGTAAAGAAATCGCTAAATGTTTTGCATTATCAATTTTTGTTCCTTTGTATTCAGTGTTCCCAATAACAAATAGCGCTATTCCATGGTTATTTAACATATTAAAAGCTAATTTAGAAACTTTTTGCATATCTGAAAAATATCTGGCAATAGATTTTAACTTACTTTTTTCGATTTTAGGTTGCAACTCCTCTATGATATTTTTAGCAATATCATTCAATTTAAAATCTTCAATTCTGGATTTCTCTATATGATATACACTACCGATAGTTCCTTGCCGAAGTTCTCTATAATCTTTAGTAAAATCAAGCCATAAAGAAGATAATTGGTGTAAGTCGGCATACTCATATGAGGTAACGTACGGAGGGCTGGTTACTATCATATCTACTTTGGGGCGTTTAAGATAAGGCCTCAAAAAACTTGTCGTCTCTATGGTTACTTTTCCTTTATTATTTATTTCTGCTTGTTCATAGGCGGATATCATCATTTCTGTTTGTTTTGAAAATAAATCAAAAATATCCTTTTGACCTTTTTTAGGATCAACTTGAGGCTTAATTGATTTTGTAAGCCATTTTGAGGCCGGTTTTAAAATATTGGAAAAGGCACATAAAAAGAATTGTTTATAGTTATCATTAATATAGCATTCATCTAAAATTATTGTTTTTAGATTACTAAGTTTCTGGAAGGTTTCTTCATAAAACCAATATTTAATACGCTCATTTGCGGTAGAATAATCATATTCTAAATTAGATGATTTTAATTTTTCTAGTAATGTTTCTCTATACCTTTTTAGTAAAAGAACATCATAGTTTCCACTTTTTACTTTTGCAATCAATGTAGCTACAGGATTAATATCGCATCCCCAAAATTTTATTCCTCTTTTTTTTGCTTCCAATGCGACAGTTCCACAACCACAGAAAATATCTGCTATCTTATTTGTGTTAATCCCTTGTTTTTTAGCATAGTCTATAGCTTTAGTTGTAATAAATGCAGGAAATTTAGCAGGATAATTATGAATTTTATGTATTAATTCCTCTTTTTGATCCCCCACATTCCAGTATTCATCAATACTGATGTTTTCAAAATCAATTTTATCCAAACTAACAAATCCATTCATTACAAATAAACCTTTTATTAAATTTAGTTAACCTTATAACATCTTTTGATAGAATGCAAAGTAAAAATTTTACTTAAACAATCAATACTAAACACTTCTTCTTTAGTCATCAAATAGTCCTTTCAGTTCATCTTTATCAGTATAATATCCTTTACCTATGCCGCTTTTTTATACAGATATTGTTGGAAGGTGCAGAACATTGAGCGGATTTCATCCGGTTTGCCAAGTTCCTGCAAGGCATTCATCGGCGAACCATATTTCAAGTTGACCAGTTTACCAATTCTCTCGTCATCGAGCTCTGAAATACCTTCTTTAACATATTGTTGCAATACAAACTCAATAAAGGCGAACTGTCTTGCCGCATAGTTATCCATAACATAAAACTTGCATTGGTCCGCTCTTTCGCTTCTTGTCATCATATCATTGCAGAATTCCGCTAAGAAGCTTAAAACATCAAACACATCATTATTTTCGGCATTTAAAGCTTTTTGAATATACTTAAATGTTTCTCGGTTATAGCCGCGTTCGGCAAAACGTTTAAGTAATGTTTTTCTGGTTATTGGGTCAAGCCATACTTGGCGCAATTCTTCTTCCGTCTTAAAGAAGTTTGGCATCTGTCCGACAAGTCTTTCAATAAATTCTTTGGCGCTGATAGGTTTACCCAAGTCTTTATCATAAAACGTGGTGCCGTCGTCAAAAATTTTAACTTCGCGACCTTTGCCTAATTTAATTTTAGTAATTTTCTTCGGCTCCGGAGTTTCGCCACCGTCTCCGTTACCGTCATTTCCGCCGTTACCTCCTTGACCGCCTTTGCCACCATCGCCACTGCTAGGCTTTCCGGTATATTCTGTCGGACCATCCCATTGTGGATCCTCAAAATTATGTGATGCTCCAACAAAGTCATAAATTGTGAAATAATCCTTGTCTTCACAAACTCTGGTCCCTCTGCCGATAATCTGCTTAAATTCAATCATCGAGTTCACCGGCCGGAGTAAAACGATATTCTTAACCTGAATAGCATCAACACCTGTCGAGAGCTTTTGTGATGTGGTTAAAATGGTCGGAATAGTTTTTGACGTATCTTGGAACTGCCGCAAAAACATTTCTCCACGTGCGCCGTCATCTGCAGTCACACGCACACAATAGTTTGGGTTAGTGCTTGCGGTTTTATATTGGTTTATCATATCTCTGATTAAACCGGCGTGCGTTTGTGTGGCGCAAAAGACAAGTGTTTTATCATTCTGATTGATTTCATCCATAAACTTTTTAACCCGCTCAAGCTCCTTATCAACAATAAATACCTCATTGTCCTTATAAGTTTTTTCCGGGTCAATTTCCCCGTCAACATCATCAGATGCATTATACTGATATTCGTCAAAGTTTGTGCTTAGGTTTCTAACCCTAAACGGTGTTAAAAAGCCATCATTGATACCTTGTTTGAGCGAATAGGTATAAACCGGCTCGCCGAAATACTTATAAGTATCAACGTTATCTTTGCGTTTTGGCGTAGCTGTTAAACCTAAGTGAACGGCGCAATCAAAATAGTCCAAAATCTCGCGCCAATTACTTTCATCATTAGCCCCACCGCGGTGGCATTCATCAATAATGACTAAGTCAAAAAAGTCTTTCGGATATTGTCCGAAATATGGCTTTTGCTTTTCGCCACTCATAAAGGTTTGGAAAATAGTAAAGAAAATGCTTTGCGCATCCGGTACTCTGCCGTTTTTCTTAATATCCGCCGGCGTAATTCGGGCAAGTGAATTGAGCGGAAAAGCCTGAAAAGCGTTAAAAGCTTGGTCGGCTAATATATTTCTATCAGCTAAAAACAGCACGCGAGGCAAGCGGTCGCCGATGTTTTTAATGTTCCACTTTGCCTGCATCAGTTTCCACACAATTTGAAAAGCAATACAAGTTTTACCGGTTCCGGTAGCTAATGTCAGCAAAATTCGTTTTCTTCCTTCACTCAGAGCTTTTACTGTCGCATTGATGGCATTTTCTTGATAATAACGCAATTCAAATTGCCCATCTGTTTTTGATGGAATAGCCGACAACAAGTTAAACAACTCGTTATCCTGGCTGTATGTCATCTGCCAAAGTTCTTCCGGAGATGGATAAGCATTAACTTGCTGTTCTTTACCCGTTTCCATATCTATTTGATAGATTTCTGTGCCATTGGTGGCATAGGTAAAGCGAATATTGAGCAACTCGGCATATTCTTTGGCTTGAGCGACACCGTCTGTATATGAACGAGAAGACTTTTTGGCTTCCACCACCGCTAATTTAACATTTTTGTAGATAAGCACATAATCGGCGCTTAATTTCGGTGCACGAGCATTCATACCGATAATTTTACCTTTAGAGATAGGATATTCCCGACGAACAATAACGTCACCGCCGGTTTTCCAGCCGCATTCCATCAATTTCGGGTTTATCAGTTCTTCTCTGGTATCAGCTTCAGAAATCATCACAGTTCTCCTCTAAATGCTTTTTGCAATATAGATTGTTTTAATTCATCACATTCTTTGATTTTTTGGGTGTATATTGCTTCAAGTTGCTTTGTTTGTTCTTGTAGCGCATCAAGCTTTTCAACGATTTTTTGTTGCTCTGGTAAGGATGGGTATTTAACTTTTTTATCTTTTAACATAGGAACAGTTAATTGTGGTATACTTGATCCATTTCCAGTTGGTACCATAAATTTTAATGCGTATTCCATAAAATCTATATTTATGTGGTCATTAGGAATTGCAGAAATCAACCTCACAATAGGGTAATATGGTTTAACTCTCTTACAAATAAAACCTATTGTCCCTCTCGCAGAGATAGTAATTGCTTCTTCTTTAATTGCTGGAACATCCGTATATCCGTATAAACCATCATTTTCAATCCCATTTGAATATATAGGCACCTCGCAATTTTCTGTAATTGCCTTAGAAAAATTCTCAGGTTTATCTCCTCCTGCTGATATTTTTTTGCAAACCTCTTTTAAAGTTTTTTCTTCCCAACCTTCTGTATTTTCTGTAAAAACTTTATTTAACGCACTTTCAAACAGTTCTTTGGCATTATTAAGATTTTGCTCGGCATTGGCTTTAACCTTATCTATCGCCTCAAAAGATTTATCCAACTTCGCCACAATCCTCTCTTGCTCCGGTAATGGCGGGTATTGAATATTAACAGTAGAAATAATACTTTTAGAAACTTCTTTAAATGTTGCACCTTTTCCTAAAGAGATAAGATATTTTCTGCTCTTAAGAAGAAAGTAATATAAAAACTTGTTATGGATATTTTTTGAACATATAAAATTTTTAAATCCTTGATTGCAGTATAAACTATCCACATTACTAATTGCTATTTTGCCAATAGGTGCTCTAGATGAAAAAAGGACAGTTCCACGAGGCATCCTGCGTAAACTACAATATTCAACAGCTTTATCCGTTATTGTTCTTGCTGTACTATTTATATATAAACTATTTTCGTTTATTTCTGCTGGAGTTATCCAATAATTTCCTTTACCCCAAAACTCATCGTTTGAAGTATCTGGAGTTGTTCCTGAAATTATTTCACATACTTCACCTAATGTTTTTTCTTCCCATTTTTCAAGAGTGGTATTTGTCATCAGTAATTTACCTCTCTTAAATTCTCAATCCATTGTTTTAATAGCTCTGCCTGTGCTTTGATATTATTTTTTTGAGAGGCGGAAACGCTGGCTTGTTCAAGTTCAGACATACGGTCAACAATGGCTTTCATTCCATCTTTTCTTTCCCTGTCGGTAACATATTGCCCAAAGATTATTTTGCCTAAGGTCTCGGCAATTTTCTTATCGCTCATTAAGACAGTTAAAACTGATTCCAGATTGTTTTCCATTACATCAGCTCCTTAAGTTTAGCGAGAATTTCAGAACTTTCGGCATCAAGTTTCTCTATTTCCGCAATAATCTCTTTCGGCTCACGATAAACAACGTCATCACTCTTATTCGGGTTTTTAACCGATAAATCTAATGTATCCGGATTAACATCTTTCAAATCAACAAACCAAGAATTCTCGGTTTCTTTTTGCCCTTTGAAGCACTCTAAGAAATCTGCCAAATCATTTTCGTTCAATGGATTGGTTTTGCCTAAATTCCGGTCAAGGTTTAGCTGATAATACCAAATTTTCTTTGTCGGTTCGCCTTTTTTGAAAAACAGCACCACAGTTTTTACTCCGGCAGAAAATACTTTTGCCGGCAAATCCAACACCGCATATAAATTACAGCTTTCTAATAGCTCTCTCCGGACTTCCGTTGCATCACCATTGCTTAAAAAGGTATTTTTAATAACCACACCGGCATTACCTCCGGCTTTTAAGTATTTGATAAAATGCTGAATAAACATATAAGCCGTTTCACTGGTCTTTATCGGAAAGTTTTGAATGTCCGATTTGCTTGTTGCCGCACCAAAAGGCGGATTGGCTAAAATAACATTAAACTGGTCTTTGGTTTGCACCGCCATAATGTTTTCCGAAAGCGTATCTTTGCGGATAATATTCGGCGCTTCAACCCCATGTAAAATCATATTCATAATGGCAATGATATACGGCAACGGCTTAAATTCTTTACCGTAGAGCGTTTTCTTTTGCAAGATTTCCATCTCATCAACGGTTAATTGCTTGCTTTCCTTAAGATAATTAAAAGCTTCCACCAAGAAGCCGGCAGAACCACAAGCGCCGTCATAAATTTTATCGCCCAATTTTGGTTGAACAACATTGATAATGGCTCTGATGAGCGGTCTTGGGGTATAATATTCACCGCCGTTGCGCCCGCTGTTACCCATATTTTGAATTTTACCTTCGTAAAGTTCAGAAAGCTCGTGCTTTTCTTCCGAGGTTTGAAAGCGCATTTCTTGCATAATATTGATGACGGTGCGCAAAATATAGCCATCATTGATTTTGTTTCTTAATTCACTGAAAATAACCCCGATTTTATATTCCAAAGTGTCGGCGGCTTCCGCTAATTCCTTAAAATGCGCCAAATAAGGCCACAACTTATCCCTGACGAAGTTTACTAAGTCATCCCCGGTCATAGCTTTGTGATAATCAAGCTCGCCATCTGCAGTTTTAGGATAAGCCCAACTGCTCCAAGTATAATTCTCGTCAATAATCGGGGTATATTTTTTGCCGTTAAGCTCGGCTTCCATCGCCCGGTTGTTTTCCAAATCTTCCAGATATTTCAAGAACAACAGCCACGAAGTCTGCTCAATATAATCCATTTCGGTTGAGCAACCGGCATCTTTGTGCAACTCATTATCAATATTCTTAAAACTCTGTTCAAACATAGTATAATCCTTTATACAACCAGACTTTAATCCTTCAAGCTTCCAACCGGAACGATCAAAATACCGTCCTTACGGCGATAAGCGTAATCACCAACGCCGGTCAGCACCATTTTAAATGCCGGAGCCTTCATTTTTGTGGTATCAATTGTGTTCGCCAATTTATTCAGGGTTGCGACACCTTCTTCAATAAGTTTATCGCCACCGAGCTTAATCTCAATGAGGCCGTATGATCCGTTTCGCAGATGAACAACCGCATCACATTCCAGATCGCTACTGTCTCTGTAGTGATAAATTTTGCCATCAAGGGTTTCAGCATAAACACGCAAGTCACGAATACACATATTTTCAAAAATCAGCCCCATGGTATTAAGATCATTTATCAAATCTTTCGGTCCTAGACCTAAAGCCGCTGTGGCAATGGAAGGATCTGCAAAATAACGCGTATCAGACATTCTGATAGCCGATTTAGACCTTAAATTAGGATTCCAAGCAGGAGCATCTTCAATCACAAATATTTGTTTCAACGCTTTAATATACGAAGCAACTGTATCATCTGAAATTTTACTCGCCTCGTTAGCAACAATATCTTGTACAATAGACGACATTTTGGTAGGTGCGGCAACAGATCTAGCGTACGAACGCATTATTCTAGCGGCTCGCTCTGCATTACGTTCCACATTGTCAACCCGAGAAATATCGCTATTTATTACACCATCATAATAATCAAAAGCTTGTGCTAGAGCTACACGCTCTGAGCAATCAAGTGCTTTAGGCCAACCACCGCGACAAATTAAAAATGATAACTTCTCCAAATCAATATCTGATTTCCCAGCAATATCCGTATTACCGGCAAATAATTCTTTCAACGATACGTTTCCAGTAGAGTCCTCTGATTCATACAAACTCATCGGTCGCATTAACATTCTCGCTATTCTACCGGTACCCGAATGAAAAATTTCGAATATGTCAGCAGGAACAGCCGAACCGGTTAATATAAATTGCCCGAACTCATCACGTTCATCAACTTCATAACGCACAGCATCCCAGAGTTTCGGAGCTACTTGCCATTCGTCAATCAATCTCGGTGTATCACCTTCAAGCAGTACCGACGGTTTAATATTAGCTAATTCAATATTACTAGAAGATTTATCTTGGTCCTGCATAACAACAAAGCTCTTCGCTACTTGCTTGGCTGTCGTCGTTTTACCACACCACTTTGCACCTTCAATTAATACAGCACCTTTACTTTCCAGCTTGAACTTTAATATTTCGTCTGCAATACGCTTTTTATACTGCTTCATTTTTTTACCTCTAAGTTACAATTTATGGGGAGTATAAGCCTTATTTTATAAAATTGCAAGACTAAATTCGGTAATTTGTGACTTTTTCGTTCGGAAATTTGTGGAGTTTTCATTCGGCAATTTGTGGAAATTTATCTCACAGCTCCTTACTCAAGATATCCTGGCTTTCGGTGAGCATTTTACGGATGTACTCATCTAAAATGGCGGAGGTTTGGTGCTCGTCGGTTCCGAGTTCGGCGGCGATTAAGACTCCATAACGTACAGGGATTAACAAGTTTCTCAAAACTCAGCCGTAGTTAAAGACGTTATTAGTTATATTTTATTGTATACTTTTTATTTTTGTGGTGCTACAAAAATAAAAGATGATAAAGGAGAAGCTATGTTGCAAAAATGTTTAATGTATCCTGCTCTGCAAAAATTCTACAATGCTTTAACTATAGTTAATCAAATTGATAGCAGAAAATATATTTTTGAAACAATACCTCAAATAGATTCATTTTTCTCAGAAATGAGAAATATTACTTTTGTTATGCAAGAAAGTTTTAATTCTTCTGAATTAAAAAAAGTCTATGAGCAAGAAAGGGAAAAATTCTTAAATAACGAAGTTATGAAATGGTTCAACCAAACAAGAGTCGAAACAATCCATAAACACCCTTTTAAATTGGAAAAAGCTCTCTACGTAGAATTTTATTTGCCGAATTTTTCAACAAAAACAACTCTTGATAAATTAACAATAAATAATGATTTAAATTTTAGTGACTTGTATAAAAAATTAAAGCTGTTTTTGGACACTAATTATTCTAATTGTATAGAATTATATCTAAGTACGACCATAACATTTTTAGAAAATGGGAATGAGGTTGATATTTATTCTGTTATTCAAAAAGGCATAGAAATAATGTATGCTATGGTAGTTGATATAATGAGGCTTTATCCTTGTAATTGCGAAAAATGTAATAAATTAAAAAATGAAATAAAGAGACTTATTGATGCCGTAAGCGTAAAAAAAATAACTTTTTCTTCTGATTTGTACTATGCGGATAAAAAATTATCTATAGGAAGTGTTATTTGTGCTTCTTTAGGTTCCGGTTGTTCTTTATTATCCCCACCTGCACCTATAAAGAATAGCTTTTTAGATATTACTGACATGATGCCTTGTGATATGTCTTTTTTGAAAGTTTTTGCATACTATCATATTGTACTTGCAAGAATTCAACGCTCAGAATCTTCGGAAAGTGAGCTAATGCCAGCTTTTTTAATAATATATGAGAATGATACACTTTCATTTTATGGACCTATTACTGGAACTAATAAATCAACATTCTATAGAGCCATAAGTGATGTAACTAAAATAATAAACAATAATAATATTAAAGCAATTCTTATACTGACAGAAGGATATCATTATGCCAATAAAGATATAGAACAATTGCAATCAATGAAATATGAGGAAAGAATTAAAGAAGCTTCCAGCGTAGTTATACTATTCACCCTTATTTCCAAAAATTTAGACGATATATATGGTATTGAAGTTGATTATGAAAATCTTTTTGATGGCAATTATATTGATAAACAAATGAAGAATATAATAAAATACGAACCCTACAATCATATGGCATATCCTATTTTTAAGGCATTACATAAATAATATAACATTCTAGATTTTCATAATTTGCAATGACAGCATAGATTTCAAAATATGTCCAGTCAATTTGTTATTATTTTAAGAAATCTCGGGTGACCAGGCAAGTGACCAGCCAGAAGTGACCAGTGACCAGCCAGAATTTTTCACAATCGCTCAAAACCCTTATGGAATAAGGATTTCCGCAAAGGGGCGACCAGTAAACAAAAACCTGTTTCACTAGAAAAATGGCGCGGCTTGCGGCCCCGCATACAAAAATCTCCGGGAAGGACCCGTTAAACTTTCCGCCGGCGATGAATATGTTGTATCAAAAGTTTTTTCTTTTGACATCGTGCATTTTGCGGTGATAATTAAAGCAAACATTATTTTATGAGGAGATAGAAAATGCCGTACATTGAAGCAAAAATGAGTATTAAATTGGACGATCGCCAGAAAGATGACCTGCAGAAGAAGCTGACCGGTGCCGTGTCGGCCGCGTTTGGCAAGCCGAAAGCCTATATTATGGCGTGTATTGAGGACGATAAATCGTTATATATGGCGGAGAAAAGGCTTGAAAAAGGTGCCTACATAGCTATCCGGCTGTTGGGGTCGGCATCTAAATCAGCATGTCAGGGATTAACCAGCGAAATTTGCGACATTTTGCAAAACGATTATGGTATTAACGGTGCAAATGTTTACGTAACCTACCATCCGGCCGACCTCTGGGGTTGGAACGGAAGTATGTTTTAAGAATAGTTTTGGCTTATAAGCAAAAGGCGGTGGGGGGAATGCCACCGCCTTTTGTGTTACCGGTTAAATATATAGGCCTTGATCAACCAGTCGGTGTAAGGCAAAATGCCAACCGCCCAGTTTTTTGCCTTTCTGGTTACACCAATCAGTTCGTTCGTAGTGCTCAAAGAAATGATCCAGGTCAATATCCATATTGTTACTTTTAACATACAATTCCACTTCCGTTCGATTCGGAGGGAATTGTTTAAAATGGTATTTTTTTGCCGGAGGCTCCATTTGCCGAGCAAAAATAGCCCCTAAGCTCACAAATCCCCCGTTGTCCGGATCCGAAAAATTTCGCTTGCGCGTATAATTTTCTTTCCTTTTAAAATTATTCCCCGGTTTATTTTCTTTAGTCGTGAGTGCCTGCGGGTCGGATTCCGGGCTAAGGTCGGGCTCGGGTCGGGCGCTGTCCTTATGACGACGCGTTCGAAACCGCTGATATTTCAAATAGTTAGGTATCGAAATAAGTAGGGCGTTACCGAGGCGCATCGTCTTTACTTCGCCATTATTTTTCAGTTTGGTCAGCAAGCGCTTGACCTCGTCGCGAGATTTGTGCAAATCTTCGCCTATATGCGCGTAGCTGGTCACATATTCGCCGGGGTGAATCGTGCGTGTACCCCAAAAGCGCGTTTTATAATTGGCACGCATTAACAGATAGCACATCATTTTCCACGCCGCATCATCGTGAAACAGCGGCCAATTCACAAATTCCCGGTCAATAGTAATAAAGCCATACTCGGACGGGATTGTATCCGGAAACGCCAAGCGTTCAGATTTACTCTGATTTTCTGTTTTCATTGAAATTTCTCTTATTGTTTAATCTTGGCGAAAGCCGAACATTTTGCGCTGTTCGTTCCAATCCACCGGAATTGTGTTGCGAATTAAGTCTTTTAACGTCAAATCACGCGGTTGCAGACCGGCCAGAATGCTCTCGACGATATCCGGCGCCAGACAGGTCAGACGAATGATTTTACCCATATAACTGCGGTCCATCTGCTCAAGTTGCGCCAGTTCCTGAATATTGAGGTTGCCGCGCTCGAGTTTATGTTGCCAACCGAAAGCCCGCACCAGAGCCACAATCATTTGTTTGTCCTGATGTCGTTCTTCCGCCTCGTCGCCGACATAAATTTCGGTTTGCTGTCGCCGTTTCAAAAACGCGACATTTTCCGTCATTTCATAAGCCGAGGTTTCCGGATTATAAACCCATACGTTATTCTCGAGCAGGCTGTTTTGCACCAGTTTATCCATCGAATTTTTGAGTTGGATTTTGATTTTATCCGGCCAAATCGTAATCCGTGAGATGGCCAAATTGCAGAGTTGTTGACGCGTTTCTGCACTCAAAGAGTTAATCAGCTTGTTGCCCTGAACCACCTTAACCACATCGTATTCGGTTTTGTTCGGCACATGTTTGAGCACCTCTTTGGAGAGTGAATGCACCAATAGCGGGTCGGTAATCAGGGTTTTGAGCTTGTTCATCACATAATTTTCAAGCGCCAACGCCGGTACCGATTTGACCTCGCAAAAGCGGTAACTCTTGCGAATAGCCTTGAGTGACGTGTAATAATAGTATTCCTTATTGTGCTTGACCGCCTTGGTCGGAACCATTGCATAGCCGCAACACCCGCAAAATAAAAGACCTTTAAGTGTTTTGAACTCAAAGGTCTTGTTAATCGATGCCTTTTCGGCAAAGGGCTTATCTTTCAGCTTATGCACCTTATCCCACAAACTTTGCGAAATAATCGCTTCGTGCTGTCCGTCATAAAGCTTGCCCTTATAAAAGATTTTGCCTAAATATATCCGATTATCTAAAATCCGGTACAGGTGGGCGCGGTCAAACTGCTTGCCGCCGACGACTTGGCCTTTTTTGGTAACCTTGCTTTTGGTGCGATAACCGTTGGAGTTGAGCCAATCTGCCAGATATTGCGGCGATTTGCAGACCAAATATTTTTCAAACATCAGGCGCACCACCTCGGCTTCGTCCGGATTAATCACCAGTTTTTTATCTTTCAGGTCGTAACCGAGCGGCAACGGTCCGCCCATCCACATGCCTTTCTTTTTCGAGGCCGAGATTTTATCACGAATACGTT
Organism: Alphaproteobacteria bacterium; assembly: GCA_017471705.1. GTDB lineage: Bacteria > Pseudomonadota > Alphaproteobacteria > RF32 > CAG-239 > RUG410. Next base: position 17,680 of record JAFUSH010000046.1, read on the forward strand.
CGCCGCTGACTTCGCGCTCAAACTGGGCAAAAGACAGCAATACATTCAAGGTCAGCCGACCCATCGAATCATAGGTGTTGAAGTTTTGTGTTACCGAAACAAACGACACTTTATACTCGTCGAACAACTCCATCATCTTGGAAAAATCGGTCAGCGAACGGGTTAAACGGTCGATTTTATAGACCACAATCATATCAACTTTGCCGGCCCGGATATCTTCAAACAAACGTTTGAGGGCCGGGCGATTCATATTACCGCCGGAATAACCGCCGTCATCATAGTGTTCGGCTAAGGCTTCCCAACCCTGATGCACCTGCGACTTAACATAGTTTAAGCCGGCTTCGCGTTGCGCTTCTAAGGTGTTAAATTCTTTTTCCAGTCCTTCGTCCGTCGATTTGCGCGTATATATTGCGCATTTGATGCTCTTTATAATGTCTTCGCTCATGTTAACCTCTCTTTTCCGATAGTCCGAAAAAACTGTAACCCGAACAGTGCCGACCGGTAATTTGCCGTGCCACCGCGGTCAAAGTCTTATAAATTTTGCCGTTATACTCAATTTGCGCCGCACCTCTAATGCGCACGCGATGCTCAACACCGTTATGGATTTTTACCAAAATCGTGCCGACACTCGGCAAACGCTCGTCTTTGATAAAAATCGGATTTCGGTATTCTTTCGAATTAAACATTTTAACCAGCATATTTTTTGTTTCCGGTTTCAAACCGCCGTATTTCAATTCCTGTAGCCTGTATCCGATACGGGATACGAAAAAAGCCTTACTGTTTGAACAATAAGGCTTATCAAAGTAGTCCAACCACATTTTCTGTAAATCTTTTAACGGATAGTCCTCTAAATTTTTCCAATTCATGGCATTCCTTTCTGTTGAACAATGAATGCTTGCTTTTCCTGAAAAATCAAGTCATTTCTTCAAGAAAAACAGGCACAAAAAAAGCCCTCGGAATTTTACTTCCGAAGGCCGGTTAAAGTAGTCCGTTTAAAACGCAAAAAACGTGCGAAATTTAATGCTCACACGTTTCTCCCGAATTATACCAAAAAAAGTAGTAAAAAACGGCAAAAGTGTCCACCCCTTTTTTGTACTGTACATATTTCTTGTGGATAATTCTGTATGTTTTACACCTTTTAAGAGTATAAATCATTGATTTTAGAAGTTTTCACACTTCGCCTCCGATTATACCGTTCAAGATAGCATAAAGCGGCAAAAATGTCGCGAACTATTTTGTCGCGACAAATTTTATGTTAAAACTTCCGGGTATTTCAAACGCAAAAAACGTGCGGAATCTAATCCTCACACGTTTCTCCCGAATTATACCAAAAAAAGTAGCAAAAAACGGCAAAAATGTTAACTACTTTTTTGTTAACAACATCTTTTTTGTGGACAGTTCCGTATGTTTTAGACTTATAAAAAACATAACCTATTGTTTCTTGATACTTTTCTCTTCCGATTATACAGGAAAAGCTAACATAAAATAATCAAAATGTCTTGTACTTTTATGTCCTGACAATTTTTTTGTTACATTTACGAAAAAAACGTGTGGAATCTGATCTGCACACGCTTCTCCCGAATTATACCAGAAAAAGTAGCAAAAAATAGCAAAAGTGTCCACGGATTTTTTGTGTGCACAATTTTGTTGTTAATTTTTACCCCCATTTAAAACACAAAAACGTGTGGAAACTGATCCGCACAAGTTTCTCCCGAATTATACCAGAAAAAGTATCATAAAATTGCAAAAATGTCTCGTGCTTTTTTGTTCCCAACATGCACTAATTTGTCCCCAACATAGTTTTTAACTGTTTTTACGGCATTAATTTAAAGGTATCCGGTTTCGCCTTTGGTATATGATTGCCGGGTATATGGCACGTTTCGGAAGATTTTTGCCATTGTTGCGGAATTATATCGCAAATTCAAAGGATTAAAAAGAGAGTTATTTTCCACTACCGTTTCAGGCGTTTTAGTACAAACAAGAAATTTTTCATAAAAAAGCGTATGGATACGCGACCAGACCATTTTATAAATTTTTGCAAACATAGCGCAAAATCTGGGCTTTCAAGGCACAAAAAAATACCCACCGCAAAGGGTAGGTATTAACAGTTGGTCGGCGACATCTAGGGAAAATCCCTACTTTGATACCGCCTCGTTTTCATTTAGATGTATTATAGCGATATAGCCCTGAAAACACAAGGGTTTTCTCAATTTTTTCAGAACATATTTTCACCTAGAGGGTTAATTTTCCTCCCAGTGTGAACACCCACTCATTTTTCGCGGAAAGGTTTTCTTAATATACTGATATACCATTAAATATTTAAAAGCCTCAAATAAACCAGTGACTAATGTCTTTTTTTCTGGACTTTCACTTTTTTCCAAGCATTTATGACGCTACCTAGAAAGGAAATGCCATGAAATTTAAAAAATATCAAGATATAATGCCAAGTAACAGAACAAATTTTACAATGGTTTACAACTATGCCGCCCGAACCTTAACTCAAATTGAGACTATATTAAAACAGGCCTATGGAAATCCTCTGCCTGATCGCCCAAAGCGGCGTTTGGAACGTATGCGCCACAAAATGGAACAAATGGTAGCACGATATAAACAATGTGAAGCCGATCTGAAGAAAGAGTATATTGAGAAAAAGAAAAGGATTTAAATTAATTTATTTTTTATCATTTGGATCACGCACAAAAAAGTACCAGAACAACTATAATGGAAAATTGGTAAAAAATAGAATCCCAAGAAAGATGGTTTTCACCATTCTCGGTCACCATCTTCGCGTTCCCAGCTCAAATTTCCATGTTCATCTATGGAGTTATGTTGACCTTCATCATAATTATCTCGTTCAATTTCACCAGAACGAATATAATCCTCTGCCGTTGGCTCCCGACTAAAAGGACTAGGCCTTCTCGGTTGTTCGTTTGATTGGTTCATAATTCCAAAAAATACTTCACTCCAAAATCCCATATTTTCTCCTTACATTTTATCACCATCTATTGTAATCCCACGAGGCGTTCCTAAGGTCGCCAGTATCAAAATTATAAACATTAAGATTACACCAGCTCCAAAAGCTAAGGGGATTTGAAACATAGCACCGATTGCAAAGCATGCAAACATTAAAATAAACCCAAACATATAATAATAGTCCTCTAGTTTGTTGAATACGAGAAAATAATATCATAAAAAATGTCCAAAATCAACAGATCAAAATATAGTAATGTCAATTTTTGACATCTATTTAATTGACATTCGAAATCGATTTACTGTATAATCATCCTACTATTGATAAAAATGGAGCCGGAACATGTATAAAAAAACGCAAACGCTCAATGACCTGATTTTGTGGATGCAGGACACAGATGATGGTATTTCCCTTAAAGATATCATGGAAAAGTATGATGTCTCACTCCGGACAGCAGTCCGCATGAAAGATTCAATCGCCGAAAAATATCCTGAATTAAAAGAAATCAGCGGTCCATATAACACAAAACGTTGGTATTTACCTAAAGGCACCGGCCACGATATGGTCAGCTTTTCAATGGAAGAGATCCACGCGCTACAGAATGCATCCAAACTTTTGGCTTCAAAGAAGATGATTGATTCGCGCTATATCGATAATGTCTTACACAAAATAAAGGCCCTTATCGGTAAAGATGCCATAAACAGAATAGAACCGGATGCTGAGGCTCTTTTGGAAGCTGAAGGTTACGCTTTCCGGCCCGGACCAAAAATTATTATCAATACAGAACACTTAAAACAACTCCGGTACGCAATTATTGCGTGCAATCGGATTAAAATAAAATATGATTCTGTCCATAATAAAAACTGGCGTGAATTATTCCCATATGGCTTTTTATATGGCAATAAGCACTATTTAATTGCTTGGGACCCGACAAAACGTAAAATGTGTCACTTTAACCTGAATAAAATAAAAGAAATTGAAGTCTTAAAGACATACTTTAAACGTGATCTTCATTTCTCTCTTAAAGAATTCAGCGAACAGGCTTTTGGCGTTTACCAAGAAAAGCCGTTTGATGTTGAATGGTTGTTTGATGCAGAAGTCGCAGATTCAGCTCAGCAATATACTTTTCATCCTAAACAAGAAGCAATTCGGAACTCGGACGGTACCTTAACAGTTAAATTCCGTGCCGGCGGTGCTCGTGAAATGGATTGGCATCTCTACACTTGGGGAGACCACGTAAAAGTTATTAAACCGGAAGATTTTGATAAAAGGAAATAATACTCTTGTGGATCAGCAAAGAAAAATACGAAGACATTGAGCGGCGCGTAAAAGAGCTTAACGAAGAACTTCAACGCCTCTATAATATGGCATACTTAGTTGATATAAAAAGAAATGGCATGAAAATGGTCATGACCTTTTGCCAAGGCGACAAAATGTTTACGATCGAGGCTGTGCGAATTATATCTGGAGGCAAAGATATATCAAAACTAGTTCCGCCCACTGATTAATTCAATAGCGGTACTGACATCGTCCATATTAGAAAAGCGGCCAACGGTGATTCGAAAAGAGTGTTCAGCTTCTTCTGTTGTCAGGCCAATTGCCTTCAAAACGTGTGATGGCTCTTGAATGCCACTAGTACAGGCAGAACCGGTTGAAAATGCTATTTTAGGCTGTAATGACAATATCATGTCTCGGGCATCACGATTATAAAGCATAACATTAAGGTTTCCCGGATGCCTGCTTTCAATTGTGCCATTGATTTTTAAATCCGGGAATTTAGCTCTTAATCCCTCCAGTAATTTTGCACGCAAATCACTAATATACTGAGCCTCTGTGTCTTTTAAATCTTTCATCAGATTAAAGGCTTCGCCCATTCCTACAACTAAGAAGGTCGGCATCGTACCGGATCTGTACCCACTTTGTTGACCACCGCCTCTTATAATGGGTGTAGGTTTTAATTCGCTTGCTTGATTAATATAAAGTGCGCCAACGCCTTTCGGTCCATATACTTTGTGACCAGATAAACTCATCATATCCACGTGATTTTCGACAACATCAATGTTTGCATACGCACCCTGTGCCGCATCAACATGAAAAATTGCACCTTTATCTTTGCACATTGCTCCAATTTTTTCTAAAGGCTGATTAACACCGATTTCGTTGTTTGTTGCCATTGTTGAAACAAGTAGTACATCATCTGTCAGAAGGTCTCTTAATGCATTAAAATCAACAATTCCATCGTGATTTACAGGAATTTTTTTCATGGTAAAACCAAAGCGTTCTAGAAAGCGTGATGCCCCCAGGACGCATTTATGCTCAATCGCTGAAACAAGGATCGTTCTCCTTTTTGACTTATCTAATGCGGTGTAGCCCATTCCAATAATTGCTAAGTTATTTGATTCTGTTGCTCCTGATGTAAAAACTATTTCGTCTTCAAGTGCATTAATATAATCAGCAACCATTCCTTTTGCACTTTCAATAGCGTCGTTTGCTTTCCATCCGAAAGAATGTTCTGATGAATGAGGATTACCGAATTTCGTCGTCACAAACGGAAGCATCTTATCTAAAACGCGTGCATCAAGAGGCGTTGATGCCTGATAGTCAAGATAAACACCTGTATCACCAGTATTTTCGCCGTTTTTAATTAAATTTGATAAATTATTTTTCATTTTTTTCACTTTTCTATGGAAATTTTTTTTTGAATCCTGTATTATCACTTTCAACTGGAGAATGTCACCAGCGAAAAAAAGGATAGCATAAAATGAAAAATGAATCAACTCTAAAAAATTCAAAACCCGTTTTTTCGGGGCATGAAACATTTCCGCTTAGGTACGGATGGCTGAAAAAAGTGTACGATGCGGCTATCGCTGTGGAAAAGAAAAAAGGAAATATTTCCAAGGACTTATTCAATAATATTGAGGCAATTTCAATCCTCGGCGTTGGTAAAAATATGGTTTCGTCAATGCGTTATTGGGCTCTTTATACAGGCATTTTAGCTGTGAATGAAGATAAAAATTTATATGTCACAGACTATGCAAAAAAGATTTTCGCGGATACCGGCTTTGATCCGTGGCTTGAAAACTATGCTACTCTTTGGCTAATACATTGGAATTTGGCAACAAATCTAAATTTACTTACTTATTACTGGGTCTTCAACAGACTTAATGCGGCTACGTTTGATAAAGATTCACTTGTTGCATCTATTCAAGAAGCTCTCTCGGAGAATGATTTACCGGATGTTTCCCCCTCTACTTTAAAACGTGATGTAGAATGCTTCCTGGGGGTTTATTCCACCCGTTCTGCAAAGGAAAAATCTAACGAAGAAAGTATTGAATCACCGTTAACAGAGCTTGCCTTGATCTCCCCCCTTACACGTAGAGATTTGTTTCAAACAAAAGTTGGTGCAAAGCCTAATTTATCCGTTTACACCTTTATTTTCGGACTTCTAATGTTCTGGAAATTTTATTCACCTAATTCTAAGACTTTATCATTAGAAGCAATTTGTTACGAAGAAATGTCGCCGGGCCGTATATTCCTTATTAATGAAAATGCTATTGGAGATTTTGCCCAAAATATTTCTGAAGTTACAAATGGTTTATTAGAATGGTCAGAAACAGCGGGACTAAAGCAAATCTTATTAAAAAAGGATATAGATTTTGAAAAAGAAGCCTTTAAGATCTTTGAAAGGAATTACAAATGATGGAAAAAATGTCCGACATCGTAAAAATAAATACTAGATTTTGTCGTTCAATCAATATTAATCAAGATCTTGGAAACGCTGATATTCTTGCAGGTTTTATTTGTCCTGCTTCTTCTGAAATTGCTTTGCTCAATATAGCTGAAAACGTATACGCTACGGGGCAAGCCGCATTTACGTGGACAGGCCCCTATGGCTCAGGTAAGTCTTCACTTGCTTTATTTTTGTCTGCATTAATCGGAAAAGACAAGAAACTACGTACCCTAGCACAAAGTCTATTTAAGGAATCCGCAAAAGAAGAATTTTACTCAAAAATCAAAGTAAATGACGGTTGGGAAATTCTTCCAATAATCGGCGATAAACAGGATCCTGCAGTACTATTAAAAGAGGCTATCGAGAAGAAGCAAGGTAAAAAGTGCACAGACATTCTAAAATCAATACAAGAAATCGCTGATACATCAGATGGATTGCTCATTTTTATTGATGAAATGGGAAAATGCCTAGAGAGCGCGGCAAAAGGTCAAGGCGATGTGTACTTGTTTCAACAATTAGCTGAATATGTGTCAAGAAGTAATGGTAAAATAATCCTTATTGGAATTCTGCACCAGGCGTTTGCAGAGTATGCGCGTTATTTGCCGCATACAATCCGCGATGAATGGATTAAAATTCAAGGGCGATTTGTTGATACGCCTATCAATACTGCAGGCGAAGAACAAATTGAATTGATTTCTAAAGCGATAACAACAGACTTTACTTCATCATCAATAAAGGATGTTGTTGAAAAAACGGTTACGTCAATTGCAAAAAATAAACTTATTACATCAAAGGAAGGTTTAACACAGTCACTTCTTCACTGCTGGCCTATTTCTCCAGTAGTAGTTACGCTGTTAGCTCAAATTTCAAGAAAAAGATTTGGCCAAAACCAGCGCAGTATTTTCTCGTTCTTGAGTTCCGGAGAGCCGAAAGCATTCAGAGACTTTATTAACTCAACAAGTTTTTCCAATGATAAGATGTACATGCCGGAGGATTTGTTTGACTATCTGAAACTAAATCTTGAATCTTCTATTTTATCATCATCTGATTCAAAGATTTGGAACATTGCTACTGACGTTTTGGCACGTTGCCAAGCCAAAGGAGCTTCCCTGGAACACATAAATGTCTTAAAAACGATTGCTCTGATTGATATGTTTAATGGTGCTTCAGGCCTTGTTTCAAATGAAGAACTCCTCCAGGCACTTTATCCAAAGGCAAATATAAAAGCTGTTATAAAAGATTTAACATCCTGGTCAGTCATTATTCTTAAAAAGCACTTAAACGCGTATTCAATTTATGAAGGTAGTGACTTTGATATTGAAAAAGCACTTGCTGAAGCATATGCCGCAATTCCAACGCTTGAGATTCAAAAACTCGTCGACATAGCTAATTTCAAACCGATTATTGCAAAACGCCATTATCATAAATACGGATGCATGAGATGGTTAGATATTCTGCTTACCCCAGTTGAAAATTATAAAGAGTTCTTGAACCATGAACATGATCACAGCAAGTCTGTTGGCTTTTTTGCGATCTTCCTCCCGCAAAACCCGACCGAGGAGCAGAAAGCAACAGAAATAACGCAAGGTAAAAATAAATTTGATTTCCCTGTGTTCATGACCGTTGCAAAAAATACGCAGACAATTAATGAGTACCTAAAAGAATTGCTGGCCCTTGAGTGGATCCAAAAAAATAAAAATGAATTAGCCGGCGATCACATTGCACGCCGTGAGATAGAAAATAGACGACTAATCATTATTTCCCTACTAGAAGTCCAATTGAATGAAATTTTAACGGCTTCTGAATGGTATAAAAATGGCGAAGCTCTTGGTTTAATTAAACAGAATGAATTTAGTGTTTTAGCTTCCAAGGTCTGTGAACAGGTTTATCCTGAAACTCCTATCATCAAAAGTGAGCTAGTCAATAGAACAAAGCCTTCGGGAAGCGCAAATAGCGCACTGAATAATTTATTAAAAGACATGGTTCTGCAGGAAGGCGAAGATCTTTTTGGTATTAAAGGATTCACGCCAGAACGCGGATTATTTAACATTTTACTTCAAGAAACAGGTATCTATCGCTTGACAGATAAGGAAACATACGGATTCGGAGCCCCAAGAGCCGAGAATTTGTTAAGCCTTTGGAAAACGACAGATTCAATGTTCAAAAAGGTTAAACGTGCTGTTTCGTTAGCTGATGTATATGAACAATGGGGCAAACCGCCATTTGGTATTAAGGCCGGATTATATAATTTCCTAGCTCTTGCATATATGCTAAGCAGAAAAACAAAAATAGCAGTCTACAGAGATGGAACTTATATTCCGGAAATAAATGATTTATTGGTAGATTATTTATTGAAATCACCTAAAACAATTTCATTAAAACTAGTTGATGCAGATGATGTAACAGGTCATATTTTGCCGGCAATTGCACAATTGTTAAATACGCTTCAATCTACTAATCAAATTCCATTAAACGCATCACCATTAACAATTGCTCGTAAATTAGTACAGATCATTGATAAATTGCCGCCTTGGGTATTGAAAACTAAGACGCTGTCAAAGCGGACGATAAAATTTAGGGAAATTGTTAAATCTGCAAACGATCCACATAAGTTGCTTTTAGAGGATATTGAGAAAGTCTTTTATGATGAAGTAGAAAACAAAGACGGCGATAAATCTACCATCATTATTCAAAATCTGAAAGAAGCTATGGAGGAGCTTATCAATATTTATCCGGCAACAATGACCAACATTGCTTTGTTGTTGACAAATGAGCTGGATGTTCCTCTCGCCACGCCAACGCACTTGGAAAAGTTGCGTGAGCGCGCTAAAAATATCAAAGGTGTATCAGGCAATTTCAAAATTGATGCATTTGCGGCTCGTATTTCTACATTTAACTCCAGCCTTGCAGATATCGCTGGTATCGTAAGTTTGGCAAACAACAAACCACCGCATGACTGGATAGATCTTGATATTGAAAATGCTAAAAAGGAAATCTTAAACCTTTGTACCGAATTCAAGAAAGCTGAGTTATATACGAAAGTCAAAAATCGCCCAGCTTCACGACAGGCTGTCGCTTTTATTGCCGGTATCGGAAATAAAGCTGAAGTTATCGAGGGCGAATTTGATTTGCTTACCGATATGCAATCTGACGTATCTAATTTAAAAAACAAAATTAAAGATGCTGTTAAAGATACGACAAACAAAAACGTACTTTTAGCCGCATTAACAGAAATTAGCATTGAGTATTTAAAGGCAGGAAATGACTGAAAAAGTAAAACACGTTTTAGGAATATCGGGTGGAAAGGATAGCGCGGCTCTCGCTGTTTATATGCGTGATAACTATCCTGAGCTTGATATTGACTACTTCTTCACCGACACGGGAAAAGAGCTTCCTGAGGTTTATTCTTTTCTTAGCAAACTAGAAGGATATTTAGGTAAACCTATTTTGCGTATTAATCCGGATCGCGATTTTGATTTTTGGTTGATGCAACACAATAACTTCCTGCCATCGGCACAGGCCCGTTGGTGTACGATTTGCATGAAACTTAAACCTTTTGAGGCTTGGGTCGGCAAATTCTTAAATGACGGATATACCGTGTATTCATATGTTGCTATTCGCTCAGACGAAGAATATCGCGAAGGCTATCAATCTCGCCATGAAAATCTAAAGGTAAAAATGCCATTTAGAGAAAATGGAATTGATAAAAAAGGCGTTATTGACATTCTTGAATACTCAGGGCTTGGATTGCCGGATTATTACAAATGGCGATCAAGAAGTGGTTGTACGTTCTGTTTCTTCCAAAGAAAGATTGAGTGGGTTCGCTTAATGGAGAAACACCCGGATGCTTTTGAGGAAGCAAAAAGTTATGAGAAAAAAGCCACCGCCAGCGGATCACCTTTCACATGGTCAGAGCATGAATCACTCGAGGATCTATCAAAACCTGAGAGAGTAGCCCAAATTAAGCAAGATTATGAAAGACGTCTAGAGCGGCTGAAAAAGCAACGCATGGCAAATCCACTTCGTCCTGATAATGAAGAAATCGATATGGATGATTTATATGGTAAATCGAAGGTTTGTCTTGCTTGCCATAAATAATTTATATTAAATCCTCTAGATATTCTGCTTTTAGTGCGGCTATGGCTGAAAGGATATAATGACGGAAATCTTCCGGCTCCTTACCAATTATAAGCTTACCATCGCGGAAAATTTCATTAAACGGATAAATGCTGACCAGCTTCTCAATGCCTGTTTCAGCATATTCACTACATATTTCCAGGATCTTTTTAGAATCTGAAAACAAGGACATATCTTTTTCTTGATCTAACCAAGCAACAGCAATCAGCAAAGGCCATTCTTCATTTTGATCAATCTGTTCTAGTGTGAATAGTGAATCTCTACGTTCAAGTGGTGTTCTTTTTCCTTCTTTGAAGCCAATAATACAACAAAGAGTGTAAATATTGGTATATTTATCAAACACTGGAATATTTAGACCGTCTGTATTGTTTCTATTCGTACAAAATGATTGATAAAAATTTTTCCACTTTTGTGAAGTATAAACTGCAGGGGATTTTTCTCCCGTTGTATTAATTATATGTTGTGCCATTAGATTGTGCTCCTTATCGGTTTCCAGTGATTGATATCTTTTTCTACTAATTTTGAAACTCCGCCAGAACTTTCAATTTCATAAATTTTGTGCCATGCACCTGATTTCTTTAGTGCATTCGCCTCATCAATTGTAAATTCTGTATCGGTTGTTAGCAGAATCCATTGAGTGAGTAAATTTGGTAGTCTTTGAAGACATGCATCACGTGGTGCACCGGAAAGTCGACCGAAAGGTGTATCCATCAGTAAAGGCATTTCGAGCCCAATAGCCACTTGCATGAGGGAACAAATATAAGAAATTGAAACAACCTGCCTTTGACCACTAGAAATTTGTGGCAATATATTTATATTTGACGGGCTTAATACGTCTAAAATAAATTTATCAGATATTTCTATTCGAGATATTGCTTGAAGGGTTTCTTTATCTGCAATTTGTTTCATTATTTCTGTCGCACACGCTGATAATTTAACTCTTAATTCATCGCTATATGCATTATAAACATCTTCAAGTGCCGAAGACGATTTTCTTAATAAATCAAGTTGTCGTTGGAATTCAGCTAATTTTTCATCTTGTTTTGAATATTCTGCACGTTTTTTATACAGTTCCTCATGTTTTATACGTTGTGCCGTTAATTCACTTTCTGACGCACCCTTCTTTTCTAAATTACGCTTTATATCAGCATCAATATTGGCATTTCGTGTTGCATAATCTTTTGTACTTACACTCGCTTTCAGTTCACCATTGATACCTTGGACCTTTTTATTTAAACCTTCTTTTTCGTTTTTCTTTGAGGAATATTTTTGCAGAATTTCTTCTGTATCTCTGTTTATTCTTAAGCTAATTTTCTGTGTTAAATCTTTTGTCATTTGATAAACTTGGAAACCAGCTTCAGCATACTTTCCTATACTTTTATTTAAGTAATCTTTCAAAATGTCGGCAGCTTCTGTGTGAACTTTTAAGTCATTACCACAGATACAACGACCTCTTGTTAGAAGTTCTTGTATGAAATCATCCTTGATGTTAGATGGAAGCTCGCCACGGTCAGCACGCTGTTTTAAGTCATTTAATGCATCATTCACAACACTTTCCCCTAGGTATGCAGGAAGCGTTTTGAGTGTTTCTTTCATTTGCCGTCTTATTTCGCCTAAATCATCATCAATATTACTAATTTCTTTTTCAAGTTTATCCTTTTCTTTTTGTTTTTCAGCACCTTCAGCAGAAGCACGTAGCTTATCAGCAATTTCTGCCTTTTCTTTATCAAGTAAAGCAAGCTCATTTTCAATTGTTTTCAAACCCGTTTCCAAAGCATCAATTGCCTTTTCGTTCTTTTCAATATCTTCATTTACTTTATCCAATTCTGCTGATAAAGAATTGTCTCTAATCTCACGTTCAACGGATTTTTCAGCTTTCGAAAACTCGTTTCTGACAACATTTATTGCATCAAGACGTAATAAATCCGTAATACCACGCTTGATATCCTTCATGCTTTTTGTAGATGGCTGTGTAAGTTCTTCCATTTGTTCACCATCAAATAAAAAGAAATCCTTATTTTTCTGATCAATTATCGAATCAAGTATCTGCTTTATTTGATCGTGGTCAGTAATAGGAGCCTTTGTACTATTATTAACCGTCTGGACAAGTTTGACATCCCCATATTCCTGATTGAATTCTTCCCCTTGTTTTGCACATAGTATTGAACGGGAAAGTTCATAGATAACTTTATTATGCTCAAATTTAAGTTTTACAGAAACCTCAACGTAGTTACCTTTTGCCTTTTCAACCAAGTTTTGATTAACCAAAACTAAGCCTTTATTGCGCTGTGCAGTGTCAAGATTATCCCTCTCAAGATACGTGTTACCATATAAACAGAAAATTATTGCACGAAAAATACCTGTTTTTCCATAACCATTCAAGCCGTAAATCACCGTAACCTTATTGCTATCGCCAAACTCGACAGTGTTTTCACCTGCAAATTGCCTAAAGTTATTCAATGTTAATGATAATAATTTCATTTAGCCCTCCTTAGACAGTCTTGCTGAATTTATTTCAATTAAATGAGAAAGACGCTGAGATATAGCACTATTAGACTGAGCTTCCTCCGTCATTTTTATTGCCTCTTTTACTGTAGCAGTGCATAATTCTCTTACTTTTTCATCCTCGATTTTATTAATTTTATCTAGAGGATTAACCCTGTATATGGTTTCTTCGCTCATTCGTCATCTCCTGTTTGGCGGTTGATTTTTGTTTCGGCTTGCAACTCTTTGTTGCGATTATATAACTCGTAAGGACGAATGTCAAGTTCGTCAATAATTCCATAATGCTCGCAGACATGGGTTATTATCCCTCTTGCTCCAGATCTGTTTTCAGAACAATTGTTAAATTCCGCAAATCGTGGAAGTTCACGGTTTAATAATGAAACTGCAATTTTTGTATCTGGGCAGTTATCTATTACCCATGGGCCTACAATAAAGTCATAAATATAGGCTCTATTTTTATTTTCGTGTAAACGCAAAATACGCCCACGTCTCTGAATAAATTCTTTAGGATTAGTTGTGCTAGACATAATATAAGCACGTTTTGTTGCTGGCACATCAACACCTTCATCAAGGCACCTTATTGCAACTATTCCATCTATATCGCCATCTGCAAAACTTTTAAGAATTGCTGGACGATCTTTATTTGGTATAGTGCCTACAAACTCATGTACTTTTAATCCAGCATTTGAAAGGGCCTCTAAAACTGCTGGACATTCGCCTTTTGCAACATAAAACAAATTATGTTTATATTCTTCACCTCTTTCTTCAGCCTCTTTTTTGTGCTGTCTGACCAATTTTACAAGTTCAGGAATTTTATTTTGTGCTTTTGCAACTAGGTCAGCTCGTTTTAATAACAAACCCTGTAATTTGTCCTCATCTTCTTTAGATTTTGGATTTTTTTGAAACAGTCTTGCTATTCTATCTGATAGCAAACTATATTCGTTAAGCTCTTCTTCTGTTAGTTCAATGGGAATAGGATAATATTCGTAAGGAGTAAGGTATTTTTCTCTAATGGCGCGATCCAAAGGAAATTCAATAACCGTTTTACCAAAATATGATTGAATTAAGGTTGAACCTTCATCGTCATACCATCTGATTGGTGTTGCAGATAAACCAATTCTATATAAAGAACTATCAAAAAGTGTTCTTTTATAGTTACTAGAACCGGCATTATGAGCTTCATCTGCGATTAATAACCAGCGAACTTTTTTTAGTGAATTTTGGATAATCGACTGAAATTCATCATTAGATGCCGTTGCATACAAAGCCACAATACACAAATCTTGAATTTGGCAAGATTTGTATTGATTGATGCCAGCATTTAATTTTCCCATCCAATTGTGCTTATTTTCATAGCAAGGAATGGGATCATATCCGTTTTCTTTTAGATCACTTATCCATTGTGATGCAAGGTGTTTATAAGGAACTAAAACGACAAAACACACTCGTTTATTTTCATCTCTTAAACGATTAACCGCAGAAATAGCTGTAAAAGTTTTCCCCGTTCCAGTAGCCATTTCAAAGAAACCTTTACAATCATTTTCAAACCACGCGTCAATACCTTCTTGTTGATATTTCCTTAGAGTTCTCCTCTCGCCAGATTTTATTTTTTCCGCAATCGCTTTCTTTAAGCGTATAAGGTTTTCAGTATAGCGCGATCCAACTTCAATAATATTCCTCTTTGCAGTTTCTGTTAAGGAGTAAATCTTTAAATTTGAATGTCTTCCATACCATTTGTCGTCGAATTGTTTCATATGATCATTAGCATACAGAGATCCTTCACCCCAAGTGGTAAATATATTGACAGTTTCCTCATTTATAGATGCTTGATGACTATCATTTTGCGAGCCTGCAACTACTATTGAATCACCATCTTTATTCGTAAATATAGATGTTTTAGAATGAAAGATTCCGCCTGCAAGGTTACCACAAGGGATTGCAAATTTAAATTCTATATACCCTTCTTTTATCAAAAAGCTAAGAGTTGCTAGAGTATTTTCTTCCATCGCCTTTTGTAAAGCATCCGTTGTTTCTAATACTGTCTTATCAATTATTGCTTCTATTTCCGTATCAATATTTGTTGCTTTTTTTATGGCATTCCAA
This sequence comes from Alphaproteobacteria bacterium, assembly GCA_017471705.1. Taxonomy (GTDB): domain Bacteria; phylum Pseudomonadota; class Alphaproteobacteria; order RF32; family CAG-239; genus RUG410. The sequence goes on from JAFUSH010000046.1 coordinate 33,126, forward strand.
TCATCTTCCGATAATTTAACAGAAGTTAAGATTCTTGCGTGACCACCTCGGACTATAAAATAAGATAAACCCTCTGCCACTTCTTTTAACCATGATGATGAGAAGAAACCAACTCCCCTTGAATATTCAACGGTTGTTTTTAGAATATTATCAACAACATCCCTCATAATATTTGTATCTAGGGTTGTATAAGTTCTTTTTAACGATAATTCTCTAAAATTCTTCACAATAGTTTCCCCTATATTCTGGTTTAATGCATACATTTTTATTTTGATCGCGTAACTCTAAACAACTTTTTTCTGTAAATAAGTCATTTTGAATCGATTTATGATTAAATGTTTCACTGTGCTTAAACACATCATTTCTTCTTAGTAGCCTCTCTAGTTTTTCTGCAGGCATGTACCATGTATGCGCAAAATCAGATAAAATGTACGCTACAAGCTGATCCTTTGTTTTTATATTAGTTTGAAAAGGATTTAATACAACTAAATGAAAAATTGTGAATGAACTACATTGAGAAAGGATAGACCGTAATAAATATGGAGACCATTCACATTCGTTATTCAGCACAGGTAAGTTGTTTTTAGAAACCACCTCAGTAAAACTCAGATAATTTTTTTGCGATGCTTTAAATAATTCTTCAATTAGATTTAATAATGAATTTTTAAGTTCCTCATTAATTCCCGCATATTCGTTAGTAATCCAACAATCTTCAGCAATCTCTAAAAGCTGATCTTTAATTTGTCCCTTTACATTGTATCGATGGAACCCATTAGCTTCACAAAAGTTATTAATTTCAGATGAAGTTACCCATTTGCGAGATCTACATAAATTGTTAATCCAATTGTATAGAACATCCTTAGGCGTTGAACTTCTCGTTTGTCCTACGACGCCAGATGATGTTATTGAATACTTGAAAGTAGGACAAAAAGCTTTAATAAATGCCGACATACTCTTTACATCTAAATCTTCTTGATTGTAAACAGATATCCAATCAGCAAAGTTATTTTTACGTATAATTTCCAGAGATACAAAGCCATTTTCTTCAACTTTTGCCTCAATTTTACCTACAAGTTTAAGCAGTTTTTCTTGGTTAATAGCAATACCAGCTCTATGAAAATATCCGTTTGCAGTTCTAAAAACATTGCTTGATGCGCCTAAATAGTTTGCTATTCTTAAATCATCCCATCCTAATGAGTGGAAATATTTTTCCACTGTTTCGTTTGGAATAATCCCTTCGCGGCCAGTAAAAAAAGATTCAAACACATCAACTTGCGTTGTTTTTTCCCATTCTGAACTACTGACAGTAAGTCGCTTAAAAGTTAGTTTAGGATCATTTTTCCTTTTCAAAAGACTAAACAATAAATAGTTTGAAAATATGCCGTTAGTCTTAAAATAGTTTTTGTTTTCCTCATATATTGAATCAATAAGAAAGGAGTGTTTCTCTTGATTCAATTTTTCTTTGCAAAGTTGAAGTGCATAATCAACAGCAGATTCAGAGTAATTTATCGTATCAATATTACTGTATTTACCTATATCAACAAGAATTAGTTTTGAATTTCCAGCTAAGCGTGAAGCTAAAGCATTAGGTGTTGATAAATCAATTTCTGGTAGTGCTTCTTGGATCTTGGAAAAAATTACATCTGCATCTTTTCTTAAAAAAGCACCATTTGGATAAAGCGCATTAAATGCATCAAATATTTTTTCTGAATCTTTTTGAAGCTTTGCAATAAAGCAACCTTTCTCTTCATCAAATTCAAGGTAATTTTTAATAAAGTTATCGGAAAACTGTGTAATTAGTGTGGTGAAATTAGTTTCAGTATCATCGTTATCGCTGTCTACTCTTATGTATTCTTTCAACCTTTCGGATAATAATACACCAATTTCATCTTTCGAAATATATTGTCCTAAATTTGATGTGTCGAAAACCTCACCTAAATCAACAGTATTTTTGATAAATATTTCCATATCAAGGTCTACGCTATAATCAATATTTTCATTTCCATTTGTAATATTGTTCAAAACAACTATATAATCAGCAAGTGGTAAAAATTCAGGGGCTGAAATTGAAACAATATCACCATATATATCAAAAACAGAATTTATATCTGCTTCATAGGCATTCAAAATTTCAAGAAGTTTTTTCTCTTGTTTTACTTCTATTTGTCGTACACGTTCACGGGTTAAACCATACTTCTCCGCAAATTCTCGTAACGTAATTTTCTTTTTTGAAGCAATTCGGCCTAAGTATATGTCAAATTTTCTTTCGTCTTGCTTTATTGCCTCCTCAAATGACTTTATTTTGTCTGCTAAATTTTGGAATTTACCAGTAAGAGAAATCGGATCCGCTGTTTCTTCAACAATTTCATATGGTTTGTTAATATCAATATTTAATGAACTTAGAAATGATTTAAGTTCATTTACGGATCCTCTACCAACATTTTGCAATCTTGCAAATTTATCAATTCCAAATGATAAAATATCAGAAATTGTTTCTAGATTGTTATTTTTTAATGCATTCGAAAGGCGAACAGAAAATTCAGGCCTAAGTGCACTTGAATTTGCAATATAACTTGGAATTTTTTGAATAGATTCGTAATAGTCTTCAAGAGAATCTGATGGAAAATTCTTTTTTAAATCTTGAATTAATCTTTCAATTTCTATGGCAGACTTCAGCCCCATAGAAGGTATTTTTTTTAAATCACTTAGATTGAATTTGAAAAGATCCTTAATTGATTTATATCCAGCTTTTTGTAGAGCATTTTTAGATCGTACAGATACCAGTCCATTTTCGTATAGATAAGATATTGAAAATTGATCACTTTCATATTGATAGTCGTCTACACCTGCTTTTGCCTTTTGAATTAAATATACAATTTCGCGAATTGATCCTTGCCCTAAATTTTGTATTTTATATAAATCTTCCGTTGACACTTCAAAGAGCTCATTCAAATAATTATACCCTGCATTTGTAAGCGCATTATATGATCTTCGCGACAACTTTCCTCTATCAAATAATGAATTAATAGTAACTTGAGGAATATTATCCTGCGGTAAATTATTATAAAATTCTTCCTCAGAATTGTAATTATCTGCGGCAGTATCTACATTTTCAAAAATAATCTGATCTTCAGAGGTATATACAAAATCTTTATTTTCATAAAACGTCGGAGATAGAATTTTTTCAAGAATACCAATTTCAATATTGCAAGATTCTGAGAGAACAAATATATTAATCCCGTCAAGCAAAAAATATGTAGTTAACCCATGATCTGTCAAATATCGATTAAGAAGGATACTTTCTCGTTCATACGAAATGTTTCCTTGAAGCGGCAATTGATCATTAGTTCTTGGATATTTTAATAACTTAGTTCCTTTTTCTGAACCTACAGAATATTTTTGTAATTTTTCAGAAAGAAATTTAACACCATAAAGCCCTAATAGTTGTATTGCTGTAATAGCAGAAGGATATGAGTATTTTAGAAATTCCCGTAGCATATCAGGTGTTAGTTCTCCAAATTTTTTTATATTATTTCGAGTAAAAAGCTCAAATAGTGCTGGAGAATCATTTACTGATATAGTTCTACTCGATAAAAAACCAGGAATGTCGAACCCTTTAGATTCAACTTTATGAAATAATTGAGCTAAATTTTTATAAAAAGACATTCCAGGTAATACCTTTTCTTCTTATCAAACGAGCTTATATTTTATCCATTGACCTTAAATAAAGCAAGAAAAAAAGTATAAAATACTTTGTTTTTTGTAAATCCATGCCAATTATTGTCATAGAAATACATAAAAAAAGAACCCCGCAGGTGTTATTCCCGCGGGGTTTTTAGAAACTGTATAAATTACTTTACAGCTTTTTTCAAAACTGCACCGGCTTTGAACTTAGGAGCTTTTGATGCCGGGATTTTGATTTCTTTACCGGTAGCAGGATTGCGGCCTTTGCGAGCGGCGCGTTTTGCTACTTCAAATGTACCGAAACCAGTGATTTGAACTAATTCACCTTTTTTCAAGGCTTTTGTTACAACTGCTACAACAGCGTTTACTAATTCATTTGCGGCGGTTTTAGATGCTTTTGCTTCTTTAGCAACTGCTTCAACAAATTCAGTTTTATTCATGTTTAATTTTCCTTTCTTAACGTTAAGTTTATAGAGGTTCATGACACCTCCGCTTATGATTCGAGCCATTTTTGCAAGAAAAGTCAAACAAAATCTTTTAATTTGTACATAAATCATCGTAAACCACATTGTTTCTATCAATTTGACGGACAGTTTCGGGGGTATCGTGCTCATAATCGGCATATACCGGTTCATATAAAAGGCAAAAATCACCGTTTATATTTGTTGTGCAACCGCTTAACGCGCTCAGGATCAGCCAGGCTGTCCCGACTATTCTTAGCTGTTTTAACATTGTCCACCGTTCCTTTCATTACTTTGACTTGTTCTTTTTCCTTGCCGCGCCGGTAGCCGAGTATGTATAAAATGGCCACCGCTCCGGCGATTATCCAGTATTTACCTTTATTCCAAAGGTTTGTTATTCTGTCCAACATCTTGTTGTTTCCCTCCCATTAGGTTTGTGTTTGAAATTTGTAATGTAAAGTCGGGTAAATAAACAGGTATTGCTAAATTTTTTCGCTAATAACGCTCAAAAATAAGCAATTACCTAGTTTATTTTCCTTTCTTCTTTAACCCAATATCTCGTACGCCACTGACACCGAGTAAAATGCCCATGGCTGTTAATAAATACTCCCAGTCCACTACCGGCAAGCCCCATATGGGCGAGATCAGGCAGTTGTGCAGGAACCCGTAACACAGGATCCAGCCCAGGACCGGGATCCAAAGCCGCTTTTTCATGCCATTTGAATTCCTTTTAATAGAGTTTCATTAGAGTATGGTTGTATTCCGTTTTCATGTCTGATGATCGCCTTAATAAAGACCATCAAAACACCATCTTCCGAAAGATCTACCGGCGTATCGGGCGTAATTCCCAGTTGCCAGGATACGCTGTCAATGTATGAAACTGTTTCGTTTTCGGTCGGTGGTGCATACCGGCTGATTATCCGGTAAGGCGTGTTCAGGCCATAAAGCCGCTGATAGTTACGAAGTAATTTGGCCAACGCCCGGATACCGTATTCCGGTGTTTCAAATACACAAAAGGACGGGTCTTGCTGTTTCCCGTCCTTTTTTAATCCTTTCCAGTCCGAACCCCAACGGATGTTGCCGGGGTTGTTATTTCTTATGCCGCGTGTGATCATTGTGCATCTCCCATAAAAGCTGATGTAATTCATCAATCTTTGTTTCCAGGCGATTGATGTTAACCTGAGTGGCATACTCCTTGGCCACCGCAACTTTGAACTCGTTGAGGTCGCGCTCAAGGAGTTTTATTTCCTTGCGTTGCTCCCCGAGTTTATAAAAAAACCAGCCAAAGGCCGGTACGCAGATGATTTGTAAAAATTGAATCCAATCCATGGTTTGTCCTTTCTTAGTTGGTGTGAACTCTTGAGTCCTCAATTGTCGCTGTGATTTCAACCTTGCCGGAACGCGGTTTTATTCCGGTAACGCGTGCCAAAGTTCCCCACTTATCCTGAGTTCCAAAGGCAAAATGTGTTCGCTCTGAGGTCGTGCCGGTCTCAATTTCTATGTCCGGCGTATCTTGTAAAACAACCTCATTTGGCAGTGATCCCGCTGTTACCCGGTATGGTCCGGACAGGCTCCCTGTGCGAGTTCTTAAAGCCAAGTAATGATTTTGGCCCTCGGTAAACTCAACCGGTTCGGATAGCGTTAAAGTCATGTCATTTTTTGACAGGATTTCACCGCCTGAACCCCAATGCGGCATATCGTGCGTGATAGAAATCAAATCCCCATAGCTCGGGATCAGACCTTCCAGTTCGGTTGAAAATGTCACAATGCGCCGGCGATATCTGTTGGCCAACGCCATGTAGATGGCCTCCCGGAGAGCTTGGTTTTTATCGGTACAACCGAAAAGCTCAACCGTTGCCGTTTTATCCGAAGTGGATCCTTCAAAACTGCCGGTTATCTCAGAGTTCTTCCAAGTCCGGTCAGAAAAATACTGAACGCAAACGCTGTCCGCTGTATCTTCAGACGGCATGATGTATTGAATTGTCAAGCTGTTTTTGACGATGTTTCTCGGTCCGAACAATGCAACCGGTATTGATTTTGGCTCGTCCCGGACAAAGCGAACAATCCCTCCTTGAATGTAGGGAACGGAACGTCCGACTTTGCAGGTTCGCGACAAGGCATCATAAACCGTCAATTTGGAATCAAAGACGGCATTAAACGTATCACCGCGTGCGGCCCAAATCTGATCCAGCCGGTATAAACCTTCAAGATCTATGGACTTGTCGGTCAGTCTTGCACCATAATTGGCCTTTAAGATGTCGGCTATTGCCCAAGCGATAGAGCGTGTAGGAATTTTTCCGCTCCATCCTTCTGTAGGCGACTATGTAGGTAGACGTCTTGTCACGATGCAGTTAAGCATACGGCTTGAACGTTGTGACAGGTTGTTTGTGGCTTTCATTTTAACGGCGATCAATGTTACGTCGCCGTAACTTGGGCTCGATACAATAAACCCTTTTGCCGAAGCCCATCTAATTTCATGTCCGGCGCGTGAAGATGTGTCTTTTACATCTAAACGCGTAGCCCGGACTTCGTATCTTCCGCTTGCGACAGTATATGAGTAAGTGCGGAACATGCTATTGTGGTTATTTGATGTAAATGATTCGCTACCCAGTGTAAACCAATCACCAAGGGGTAAATCCTCATCGTCAATTAGCCTTGCATCAATGCGCCATTGAATGGTTTTATTGTCCATGCCTCCGTTGTTGTTTGCATAATAAAGGCCTCTTTGAAAAGCTACATCAATCTCTATTTTATCGATTACGCTTTCGGTCGGATTTAATACAAATGGTCCGCATACTTCGTCTTTTAGTAATTCCTGGCCGGCAACTTCAGGCGAAGTCACAACATCATCACGAAACAATGTATTGCGCTCGCCCGGATTGATTATTTGATAAGTAATCTCTTCGAATGAATCAATTGGGGTATCTTCAATTCTTATTTGTTCGATGTTATATTCACCTTGACCAATGCAATGGAGCTGATAAACATACTGTTCATCGTTCGCATACGCATAGTAAGGCTGACTGGCAAAATCCGGATAAATCAGGTGTCGCCCGTAAATGACCGGTATCGGACTACCGAGCCTTGCTTGGTTTCCCTGAGCTTGTAAAGAGTAAGTCGGACTTTGTGCCGCTATGGAGTTGGCCGAACCTGAACCATTAAGCGATGCCCTTGGGGTGGGAACAAATGTATTAACCAAAAAGCTCCCGGCCATAGAGACACCGGCCGCCGCAACGCCACCCCATACAGCTCCATAAGCCGCTCCAACAGCACCACCCGTATAAACAGATGCAACCACAACGGCCACCATCAAAACAACTTGAATCGGATTTGATGACTTTTTACCGCCACCGCCTTGTGGCAAAGTGATGAAGCAGACCAAGGATTTCGGCTGAACGGTATCGTTCCAAAACTTCCTGAGGACTGCGGCACCGTCTATCATGCATATTGTCGGGCGCGAAAGGTCTACTTTCTGCTCCCGGACCATATCCCAAACGGTTTTGCCGTCATCAAGGACATTGTCTATCCGACCCTTATTCGGCTGAAAAGGGTTTGTAATGTGTGAAAAGTAAATCATTTATTTTCCTTTTACTCGATAATAGCTGTCTATTTGCCACCCGCACAGGCGCATTGATGGTAAATCTTGAAAGATAACACCGGCATCGCGGCAACAATGTAAAACACCACCGCCGTCAGCATCTAGCCATAAGCCGGCATGAACCGGATGTTTTGACTGGCGAAGCAGAACGACATCACCGTCTTGCGGTTTTTCAACCTCATTAAACGCCCGGAAAGCAGGATCCTTTTTTGAATGCGATTAAAACGCTCCTAAGATTATCCGGATTAACATTTACCGCCGGCACATCTATGCCGTATTCGTGCTTCAGGATCCAGCGCACCATTCCCCAACAGTCAAATTCATCAGGGCCTTGCGCACCGGCAACCCAGGGCAAGCCTATATATTTACAAGCAAAATGTGTCATCTTGTTAATCCCGGATAGTTTTTAACGGTGTAGTTTTCACTCGGAAACGACTTATTTCCGATGTCCATCATGCGAGCCGTTGCTGATATTTTGTAACAGTCCACATGAATATCAGTAATAACCAAGGTTATCGGCGGATCCATCTGTGGCGTTGTCAGGTCGTCAGACAGATATGGGCGGTATGTCAGCTCGATCATGTCTTGTGTTTCAATCGCTCGATCAAGATAAGTGATCATCTCGGTTGAAACGTTGTCGATCGTGACCGAAATCTCAGGTGTCGGCGTGTTGTTGACCGGTGGCAATTCCAAATCAAAGGCCATGGCAACAAACTCCACAGCTTCACCCGGATTAAGCGGAGCCGAGTTTTCAAGCGTACATATATGACTGACGTGATCTCGGACTACGCGAATAGCGGTCTGATTTCCTTGTTCATCAACAAAAGATGGATGCCGAAGTTCCAAGGTATGGAGCAAAATCACATCACTCGGAGCCGAAGCATAGGCTTCCTTTAGTGCTTCTGAAAGCGTGTTATCGGTCATTGTTTCTCCTTTCAATATCCAACTGCTGACCATGAAATAACGCCAGTTCGCCCGCTGGTGTTATCAGAATCGTAATATTTTATTATAAAAGTAGATTTAGTGACACTTACTGCGCAGGCCACATAGTTATTGTCACTCGTCGAATTTGTCGGTACTTCACTCGGAGTTACGATAACACTGATGGCAGTATTTGGGAAAGGCTCAGGGAATGTAACTGTTCCGCTTGTTGCAATCGTAACTTTTCCACCCTGTTTTATTAGGCCTGTCTTAGTATCTTTTTCAACCCATGTCGTAGGAGTTTTTGAGCAAACTATTCTATTCTCAGCTTCTTCGAGTTTTTGTTGCAAAAGAATAACTAAATTTCTAAGTTCTGATGTTTCTTCAACAGTAAGCGTACGCGTAACATCAGCGCACTTGATGTATGTCAGTTCATAATATGCTTTTGGACGTGTTTCATCACCAAAGCGGGCAGTCCCATTTTGTCCTGTCTTAGGATTTAGAATAAATAAGTCAGGTCCGTCTTGCCTCAAGCCTTCATCTGTTCCGTTCGTTGTACCGATAGTAGCACCGTCACCCGATCCCCATACATCTTGTCTAATTTGAGCAATATGGTAGTGACCTTGGAACTGGTCTAACTCGACATTTCCTAATTGATTCAGGGTGCCGCCACGTGCAAAGTTTACCAACAATGGCAAAATAAGTGTATTATTATCGACTTTTACATAACTGGCGCACATTCCATATGTTGCTACTTGGCTATCATAGGTTTCCTCATCAACCAAAACTAGGCTATTTGTATCTACCAGTTGAGTAAAAAAGTCTGGGTAACGAGCTCTTGTTATCGTGTTTTTATACCAAACCGGCTCATATCCGTCTGGAACTTTTGAACTTGCTGGGACTGTCAGCTTTGTGCCGAGCGGTGTCGGAGCCGCATTTTGGGCATAGGCTAAAGCTCTTTCTGCTTGGGCTGTGGCAAGTGCAACCTGAACAGCTCCTTCCGACTGAACCTGTGATATTGAGGCGGCCGTTGCACTAGCAATACTGTTGTATGTTGTTTGCGACAGATCCTTAAATGTTTCCGCTTCATCTCTAAGAGTTTTTGTTTGCCCTTTTAAAGTATTGGTTTCATTTTTAATAATTTGAGTTTCGGATTTTATTTGCAATGTGTCAGCCTTTGCCTGGCGACAGTCACCGACATAATCCTCTAGACCGTTTATTATTTCGGCACGCACGTCCTTTAGCTGTTTTGCGACAGACGGTACATTTCCATTTTCGGTCGGTACAGTTGTTGTATCATCCCCATGAACTATTGTGTGCCACTTTGAACTGTCGGTTTCCGATTGAGAAACAACAGCCTGCAATCTTTCTTCTAAATTTGGCATATTATACTCCTTTGCAAGGCATAAAGGTTAATTCTCCGCCTGTTAGTTTTACAACATCGCCCGGACTGACCAGGAATGAAAAACTGTTATATTCTTCCCAGTGTCCGTAGTTTCCGTATTGGTGGAATACTTCATAGCCGTTTATGTAACCCAAAAGTGAACTGTTATAGACAACATTTCGCATAATAACCCACCCATACTTCGTAATAGTCACATCTGTATTAAGAGAAAGGACTTGTCGCCGGGACCAATCCGGGGCAATCCAACCGATAATTCCTGTTTTGGCCGCCGCAGTAGGTGCAATATTTGAAAAATCCAAGTTTGCTTTCGAACTTGTTGCGGCTTCAGCTCGGTTTGCTTGACTTGTAGCCTCAGCTACTTGTTCAGCTACAGCATTTTGCACATTGGTCACTTGGGTTGTACCTTCCGCTCGAATAGTGCTAATCGAGTTTGTTGTAGCGGTCGAAATGCTGTTAAAAATGGTTTGAGACTGATTTTTTAAGGCCTCTGTATCATTCTTTAACCCTATAACATCAGATTTTAATCCGTTTGTTTGCTCTTTAATAGCAAGTGTATCGGCCTTTGTTTGAATTGTAACATCACGAGCGTTTCTGCACTCGGCCAAATAATCTACAACACCATTTACAACTTCATCGTGCACATCTTTCAACTGCTTGGCTACCGTAGGAACATTTCCGCTTTCGGTCGGTACAGTTGTTGTATTATTACCATGAATTATTGTATGCCATTTAACGCCGTCCATTTCAGCCTGATAAACAACAGCCTGTAATCTTTCTTCCATATTCATTTGAAGTATCTCCTAGTAACCGCACGCATACCATGATTTTGCAAGACTTGCGCTTCCACCACGATTATAAATTGTCATTTGTGTTGCCGAAGTACGCTGTATACATTGTGCGTAGATTTCGCCGTTTGTTCCGATACTTGTAGCCACAACGGTGTAATTTGTATTTGAAAACGCTTTAGGAAATGTAACAGTTGTTTGACCTGATGCCCCGACTTCGCCGCCTTGCTCAATCCAACCATCAGGCCAAACTCTATACCATGTTTTTCCATCGACATATTTTGTAAACATCTTGGAAAAAAGAGTTTCTTTTGTAATGTTTGAAAGATTCGTGTCAACTTTTGTTGAAGTCGCTTGTTCTGCGCGATTTGCCTGATTTGTTGCTTCTGCCACTTGTTCAGCCACAGCAGTACGCACATTTGTGACCTGAGTAGATCCTTCTGTTTGCACAGTTTCCACAGCATTAGCTGTCGCAGACGAGATATTATTAAAAATCGCTTGTGACTGATTTTTTAGGCTTTCGGTATCATTTTTTAATGTTGTTACATCGTTTTTTATTTTATTGGTTGCATCTTTTATGGCCTGAGTTTCCGTTTTAGTCTGAATTGTTGCATCTCGAGCAGTTCTGCACTCAGTCATATAATCAATAACACCGTTTACAACCTCATCATGAACATCTTTTAATTGTTTTGCCACAGTTGGAACATCGCCGTTTTCTGTGGGGACAGTTGTTGTATTATTACCATGAATTATTGTATGCCATTTTTCGCCATCTGCTTCAGCTTGCAAAACAACGGCTTGTAATCTTTCTTCCATATTTGCCATTTTTATAAATCCTCAATATATTGTGGGCATTCCGTATTGACGAAATAGTGCAAATGATTAACTGCACTAGAAAGCCTATCAAAATCATTGTCCAGCAAAATTGCCAACGCACCATCCGAAAGTGTCGGTCGGTCACGAATCTCAAGTTCTGATGTGATTTCCCAAAGGTATCCATTCAGAAGTTTTGCCTCAAACTGTTGGGTAAACCTGGCTTCTTGTTTCAAAAGTCCGAGACCGCCTAAAAGGGTAATAACAAACCATTCAGCCCCTTCTTTTGCATAGTATTTGTACCAGGCTTCAAAGAGCGAGAATTGCTCTCGGTTCATTACCCAGCGCACGGAAATTTTAGACGGCGTTTGTTCATAACGCCGCCTTTGTCTTGCTGGTCCTGCCTCCATATCGGTTCGTACAATCGCTTCGCCTGGTTTTATGGTATATCCTTCTGTCGTTGGATAAGGTAGTTTTTCTGGAAAAATTACTGTCATCTATAACTCCCATAGGCCGGGTTTAACGCATACCTTTGTTCTAGGATCGGCGATAAACCTTCACCTTTACTGATGTTTTTACCAATTACCCCCTCGATTTGCTCAACGATGATGTCCAGGTTGACATTACCGTTCATGTCGCGTGTCGGGTTTGCCGTTGTCTTTGTGCCTGAAACTTTATTGACCACATTCACATTGACGTAAACCGGCGGTTTTGAATTGAGTTCTGCGCCCAGTGCTTTCATCTGTCCCGGAGTGAATACCGTTTCGCCTTTTTTCGCGATAATCGGAATTTCGCCGCCGACCAAGCCCCCGGTATGAAAACGGGGAGCATTTTCAAAAACACTTGGACTAACAGCCTTAAGTGATAAAGTATCCGTACCAATGACACCTCCTGTATGCGCTGTCGGGATTCCAAAGTAACCCATGACACCGCCCATGATCGGCTTGATCACAGCGTACTGCATGGCCATTCGGACCATTCCCTCGACAACTGAATTAACAAAATCTGCAAAGTTCGCTTTACCGGTCATAACAAAGCTAGTCAGTGTATCTTCCATTGATTTGAAAGAGTTCTTGACCAGGTTTTCCGTCATTGAAGCCATATCCGAGGCATCTTCATAAACGCTTTTCATTCCTCGGGTTACGCCGTCTTTCCAGTCCTTGGAACTTTGAAGAGCGGCAACTCCTGCTTTTTTAACCATATCGTCATAAACGCGGTTCACATCATTTTTGAAATCCTCATAACCGGCCTTGGTTTTATCCAGGTTTTTAAGTGCATCATCACGCCACTTGACCGCTTTTTGCATAGCCTGATCATAAGGATCCTGCAATTCAAAGACCTTTTGTTTGATGTCCTCAATGGTCTTTTCGTAAGCTGATGTGTCAGTTTTTGGCAGAACAGGCGGTTTTGGAACTGCCGGCTTTTCTTCTTTGGGCCTTAATTCCGGGTTTTGAATGTACTTCAACTCATCACGAGCCTTTTGTGCATCTATCTCCGCCGCTTTCAAAAGCAGGAACTTTTCCTGAATTGCCTTTGCCTGCGGTTGAAAATCCGGATATTCAGCGGCCAAACGCCATACTTCCTTTTGGTATTCCTCCAGGTTATATTTTGACTGCGAAAGAATGTCCGCCAAATCGTTTGCGAAGATCTGGTATTCCTTCAGGAACATATTCGGCGCGTGACGTTGAAAAAACGACAAGCCTCCGGTATCCTTTAGTTCTTCCTTCAGGTCTTTGATGTTCTTTTCGGCCACCTTTAACTTATAGGACCATTCGGCAATGGCTTGGTTTTTACTCTGCGCGGTCACAAGGTTGTTTGTTTCCTTGACCGTTTCAGCCATCTGTTCTTTAAGTTTGGCCAAGGTGTCCGCGTGATCATTCGCCACACGTTTTGCCACGTTATGACTGTCTACTAACTTATACAGGCCATAAACAACTAACATAACAAGACCGGCCGGGCCACCAAGCAGAGCTATGATACCTTTCAAAAGTCCGACCGCACCGGCAAGAACCTTTGCCGCCACCGCAGTTGCGTACATCTGAACAGCGGCCACTTTGGAAACTTGCCACATCATTTTAAGGCCGAGCGTGGCTGAGGCTCCGGCGGTCCCGGTTCCCATGAGAGCAACATTTAAGGCGTAAACACTTGCTTTTAGCAGGTCAATTCCTTTTGTGATCAGGCTTGCACCCAAGCGGACAGTTAAGAGCGTGATGATCGGCTCAATGTATTTGGCCAATGTAAAGAACGCTTTACTTGCCACGTTGACGGCTGTCGCCAAAGTTTGGCCAATGGCTTTTGCCGCACCATCAGAGCTGTCAAGCAACTCATTAAACTGCGAGAATGTATCTTTTAAGGCTTTGTTCAGACCGTTTTCACCAATAGACCGGATAAGCTTGCTGATAGCATCTTCGATGTTGGACATGGCACCGCCCATGGTGTCCATTTGTTCCTTCATCGCACCGCCAAAGTTCACAAGGCCGATAGATTTAAGATAAGCCTCAATTTCTTGGGCATTTTTGCCAACGGTTGTTGTGATACCTTGAAAGGTAAATTTGACTTTTTCACCTTCTACTTGGGCCTGAATACCAAAGGTCCGGAGCGATTTGAAGTTCAGCATTACCGCCGAAGAGACAGCATTCGTAAAATCCATGATGTTTTTACCAAAGGCCGAAGCGGTATTTCCATAAGAGGTCAAAGCTTCAGCAGTTGAATCCAATCCCAATGCTCTTAACCGGGTAAAAGCCTCAATAATCTCTTCCAGCTGATACGGCGTGTCCAGCGCAAACTTTTCGATCATTGAAAAGGCTTCTTGCGCACCTTTGGCTGAGCCGGTCACTGTTTTTAAAGATCCGATCAAGCTTTCAAACTCCTTGTTTGTCTGAACGATACCCTTGAACGCATTTGTCAGTCCGCGCAACCCGAGGTATGCTCCGGCTAACGATGCCGCTTGTTTGAGGGTATTATTAAAGGCCTTGGCTGTGTTGTCCAAGACCTTTAAGTTATCGTTTGCAGGTCGTATGACCTGAGTTATCCGCTGAAAGGCTTTCTGTCCGTCCGAGCCGATATTCTTGAACTCTTGCCGGACCTTGTCGCCGCCCACCGCTTCAAGTCTGATTGAAAGTTTTTTCGCTGTGTTCATTCATTTTTCCATAAAAAATGCCTCAGCTTTGCAGGCTGAGGCGGTTATTCGTAAGAAAGTAATTGTTTTTAGGAGTTTTGCTTATAGTTAAATCCTTCATAAGCAAAAGAAGATTTGATTTTTTCGCAATCTGCTTCTGTTACTCCTGCATGTCTTGCTGTGGCATACCATTCGTTTTTTACAATTTTATACATATCATCAATAATTTTCTTTGCCTTATCTTGATTAAGTAAAAACTTATCTGCCTCTGACAACAAATTATCTTTATTAGCAAAACGTCCCATACGACCACAAATCATTGCCAAATCACGTTGTTCTATGCTCACCAACGGATTTGGTGTTAAGTCATATGCAGGCGAGAGTTGCCAATTTTTATCCTGCGCAATAAAAGCATGGTTACGCGGATGATCGTCTGTATTAGAAACAAGCGCATTGAATACCATACGCCTGAACAACTGTTCCGCATCACGTTTTGCCTGTTTTGATATGCGCCTTAACTCTTCTGCTAATTGAATATAAGACCACTTTTCCCGCTGAGTATAATCATCACCGGCTTGCAAAACTGTTAATGAACTTATCATCCGATATCTCAGATATCCATCTGAAACTCTTTCTCTATCAAAACGCTTAACAAGTAAAACATCTTTTCCCGCAACAGAAACAATTTTGCTTAGAGCTGTTTCTATTCCGCATTTTTCTGCAAGTTTTAACATTGCATATTCAATTAATGCATTGTTCCACTTATCATCCATACGGTTGAATTTCGCCACCCATAGTTTATCATCATCTTCAATAACTGCCTTCGGACGTGCACCGCCCATAGATGTTCCGATTAGCAAAAGTTCTTGTACTTGTGCCGTAATAGGGTTTTCAGGCTTTACTTCCTCATTTACCAGCAATTCAGCTTCTTTTTGCAATCTATCAAGCTGTATTTTTTGATTGAATACCCTATTGGGAGCAGGCGGTGTCTGATTAAATCCAAATCCTAATGCTCCAATACGATCATCCGCAGACTGAAGTAAATAGGTCATTTCATCTGCCTGAGCAACTTTTAAATTACGCTCAATAATTCTACGCCCCCAATAGTCAGGAGAAGCATCGCGTAATGCCCCAAAGACACCCTTCATGGTAACAGTATTAAATACTTTATTTTCCAGTTTTAATTCTATAGGATCAATCTCTACAGCATCAGCACGGCTTAAATAAGACCTACCATAAACAAAATGTCCGACATCAATTCCTTGTTCTGTCTTTTCTAAAACATACTTGCCCGCTGTTATTTGGTCGGTTTGACCGGGCAGTGTCATATACACGAAACATTCTTGCTTTTTAGAAGTCATTGTCTATTGTCTCCTTATTCCGACTGCGCTTAGGATCTTTTAAACTGGCTAACCGCAAGCCAATTTCATCTTTTAGTGGGTTTGCTAGATCTACTGCCGGTTCAAGCAAATCATAAACCCATAAAAGAGCCATATAAACTTTAATGGATGTTGCCGGTTTACCATGTTCAGCATCACTTACGACGCGAATACCGACACCAATTTTATCCGCAACTTCTTTTATTGTCAGTTTGCGGCGTAAACGAGCCGTTCTTAAATTTTCGCCCAAACATTTTATTGTTTTCTCTACAGCACTAGGTGTTGATTTTTGCAGAACATTCCTTTTGACCATTTTTACTCCTTGTTTAAAATTCACACAAATAGGTTAATAAAATTTGCAAAAGAAATCAAGTTATTTTTTTATAAAAATGCTCTATAAAGCAAGTTAAGTTATATAAAATGCTTTATAAGGCGATTTTTACATATAGATAAACAGTAATTTATCATCTTTTTTGAATAATATTTATCTTCCGTATTTATCCCGATATCTTGTATTACCAAGGCTATCCTTAGAACTCCGGCCGATTACACCGCCGTAACGGTCTTTATAAGTTGTATTACCTAAACTGTCCGTATGACTGCGAGCTTGCACCGCCCCGTAACGGTCCTTATAAGTAGTATTACCCAGGCTGTCCGTAGAGCTACGGGCTTGGACTGTACCATATTTATCTTTGTATGTTGTATTACCAAGACTATCAGTAGAACTACGGCCAATTACTGCACCATATCTATCTTTATAAACCGTATTACCCATACTGTCTGTTGAACTTCTGCTTACCACTTGACCATAATTGTCACGGCATGTTCTATTGCCTAAAGAATCCGTAGAACATCTCATTCCTGCAATGGCTGTAGAGGATATTAAAGTAATAGCAAATGTTAAGTAAAATAAATTTTTCATGGTGATGCTCCTTTAGTCATATCATAATGATCGCAAGAAAATGATTCAATATTTAAATTTTACTTCTGCCACTTTCTGACATAAGCTATTATTGACATTTATATTTTTTTGCTTTAGCTTGGCAATGTAGCTGAGACGCCGTCGAGAAAACGGGGTTCTGGGACTTCGGTTTTAATAACCGGACCCTCGCTTGTCAAATTGTTAGATGCTTGCGTGTTGGTATCCAGTTCGCGTTCACTATGGTGACCACCGTCTAGGCTACATTACCTAACTTCTGCCATTTTCTGACATATCTTGAATACCAGCTTTGATACCTTGAACTCCGGCAGGCAAAAGCTCTGTCATGAGTTCCATATTTAACCCTAAGTTTTGTGCCACCGTCAGCGCAACCCCAAGGTCAGGCTCGGAGAGTTTTAATAAAACTTCCCAAGCCTGCTGGCCCTCGGCTGTTTGAAAGGTTGTCTCTACATATCGGCATTTGTAGATGGGACAGCTTGTTCTGCTACTAAAGCACCCTTGGCAGTAGTTCCGCCCGGAGCCGAAGTGCCATTTTGCTCGGGCGTATATGCGTTTTTTTCGGCCTCAAGTATTTCTTGAATACCGCAATACTGCTGTCTGAATGTTTCGGCAATACTCCAAAAGTTCGTGAAGAGTTCCTCAATTTTGACCGGTGTCAGCGGTGCTTTTTCATCTGTTTCGGCTTCTAAAATACCGTCCCATTCAATAATGCCCGCCAGCGCAAGACCTAAAATCAATTGTTGATCTGCATAGGCCTCACGTTTTGTGATGTCCTCTAAATCCGGCAAATCTTTATCTTTTGCTCCGTTCTCGCGAACGTCTTTTAAGAGTTTTGCGACCTCGGCAACCTTTGAATTCATAAAGGCTTTTGCCTCATAAAAGACCGAAGATGTACAGGGTTTTACTTTAACCCTGACACCCATTCCCAAGTCCAGCCAATAAGGCTCATTCTTAAACTTTAACTTTAACATTAGTATTCCTCCACATCGTTAATCAATTGAACGGTTACCATTTTGCCAAGACTTGCATTCTTTGCGCCTTGGAAATCATAAGAGCACTCAATACCGCCCGGCCCCGAAATAGAACGTTTCGGTTTAGGCAGATAGACTTCATGGCATGTGATGACCAGTTTTTGGCTTTCTGAGAGCTGATAACCAAGCTCTAAGTCCACAGGAATACCGGCACGCGCCTTGTCCATTAGAGTATTGTCACCATAACGGACTGCGATCGAACCGGACAAGGAAGCGACCCCAAGGTCAATGGCTTCTACTTTACCATCGCTTCGGATTGTCTCAATCTTTTCAAGGTTATTTGAGTAGGTAACCGAAGCACTGGTCACATTGGCCAATGTTTGTCCGCCTGATTTAATAAAGCCTTGGAACTGTGAAAAGCGTGTGTAGTTTTTTACCACAGGGGCAACGGATATTGATGTATTCGCGGCTGTTTCACTTTGGGCCATTAACGAAACTGTGGCCTGAGCTTCACCGGATCGGGCGAAGTTAAAGGCGATAGAGTTTGCTCGCGCTCCCAAGAAACGGATATATTCCGGAACTTCGGCCAAGCCTAATTCCAAGGAATAGCTCGGCAAAGAGGTCTTTCCGCTTTCAAAAGTGTGGGTATAAATACTATTTTCTACAGATGTTGTCGGTGTGCCAAAGACAGCTTTCAGCCAAATTCCGATGTTTCTGAGATCAACCGGAACAGCCAGGTCACCTTCAACATTGATCACATCTTGGAACGGAGTGGTCGGGTCGCGGCCAAGTCCCAAAACGTTTGAAGAAATCAACCCTTGTTCGCTGTCAATTGCGCTTGATGCAAACGGCACTTGGGTATAGGTTCCTGCAGAAAGCGTGCCGTAGGTACTTTCTTCAGCGATTAATAATTTGGCATTCCAGCCATATGCTCGTGACATTTTAGCCTCCATTTCAAGGGGGATTCACAGCCCCCAACAAGTTAATAAAATTTGATTTGCGCCGTCAGATTTTTGCAGGTGTAGTAATCTACATCAATAAAATCTGACAAGCAGGGCGGATTTTAAGACTTGCCCTATGGGTCTGTTTGCGGTTATCATTTAATTTGTCGCAAGCCTTGCGAATAGTGACGCTATTGGCTGCGCCTTGCTTCGCTTATCTGATTAACCGCAAATCAGATTGGGAGCCGCGAAGCCCCCTTAAAATGGAGGCTTTCCCTTTGTTAAATTAAGTTAGAATTTGAGGTGTATTCAAGGACAATGGGAACGATCGCACCTTTAATGGTTACGCCGCCGTCAATGACTTCATCAACGAATTCCGGCGGATCAGCGTGCATAAAATCAACTTCGCCACCAAGTTGAGGATCCTCTTGTAAAAGCTCACCGATCTGAACCAATAAATTATCCAAGGTCTGATCGCGCTCGGCCGGTGTTTCTTTTTGAACAATGACTTCCAATTCGGCCCGATGTGTGAAAATGTAGCAAGTCGGGGATAATAAAATCTCAGGCTCACCGACATTACCATCGCGCAAAATAACCAAGCCGCCGTCAGGAATTTTCTGCGGCAAAAGGTCGTTTCGTTTAACGGTTACATCAAGTGTAGAAAGTCTTTCAAATAAAGCGTTTAATACGATTTCTCTTTTACTCATCTTCGCTCCAGTTTTCTAAAATCAAGCTCGGCACTTTTTCTTGCCAACGCTTGCTTTCGGTTGCAAAGTTAATTAATTTCGGCATTTTGACCTGCGGCACCAAGATAAAGGCGATGACCGTCTTTTTCTTTTTGGTATGCACCAGTAAAGAACAGGCGTTGCGGCGGTACACAAATTGTAACCGCACGCCTTTCATCTGTTCATAAAGACCCGGTGTCATACGCTTGCCGCATGCTTTTTTCGGGATTGCATCGGTCGGAATGGCAAGCCATAGACCGTTTTTGCCTCGGATAATGCTTGCGTATTCAAAGCCCTGCATAATCTTTTCGGCATTAGTATAGACCTGACCTGCCGCGCTGATACTCGCTTTTCCTTTCGGATAGACGACACCGCGCCAAGTGTTGGCCATACGGGAACTCATACCGGCCGAGCGGACCTGTTCACGCAAAGACCTTTTAAGGCCATTCGTTGCCGCCGTTATTCCTAATGTCACAGCCTTGGCACCTTCTGAATAGTGCTTTTCCATGACATCAGACAGTTTCCCTTGTAGTGCAAGTTTTAATTGCATAGCACATCAACACTCCATACTAGATTATGAATATCTTTGACCGGTTCCGTATGCACCCGATAAGTTGCCGCATCTGTTTCTATCGTGTCCCCGACAGCTAAATCAGGCGCATCAGAAATCCGGATCTTCATAAAATGCGTGTCGGTGTGAGCCTTAACAAAACCCACACCGATAACTTCGTCCGGTTCAATCAATAAAAAAAGGACTTCTCGTCCTTGATAATTCCCGATCGTTCCGCACCGATTAAACAGGCTGTCCACCGCCTTTTTGAGAGGAAGGGCCATCTTTACCTCCTGTTTCATCAGGTTGTTGTGGCTGTGTTGCCGGCTTTTGGCCACCTTTAACAGGCACAGCAAAACCGCGTTCTATCAGACTTTTTGCATCTGCTTCGTTTAAGTCATACTCCTTACCGGGAGCAATTTCTCTGCCGGCAGATACAACTAATGTAATCAAGGCCTTAATACGCATTTATACCTCCTAACCAATGGTTGCACAAAATGTTGCATTCGGACGATAAGGAACGACCAAAGGCGCAGACTGCAATAACAGCCAACGAACCGATGGATCTTCCTCAACCCATGACTTCGTAAAGTAGCGATGAGCGGTCCAGTTTGCCTTTTCATCGTGGATCGCGCCATAGCAACGGGTTCCTTCAAGTCCGTCTTTAGCTCCCATGATGACGGTTTTTGCCGGCAAAAGTTTTGTTTCCACGCCGGCATCGTTGATATAAATGTCATTGTAAACATAAATATCGAAGTCGCCGATAGAGCCAACGTAACGGACTTTGGAATTTTCACCGCGAACGAACGGATCCACATTCAAAGTGTTGTTAGTGCCTCTGCGGTAATCCAAGAACTTCTTCACATCGTCCTTGGCACGGAAGATTTTCCAGGCATCAGGATCCATGATGACGGTTTTGGCAATCATGCCGGATTTGGATTGTACCAAATCAGCCCAATCTTCCAAGTCATCAATCGGGTTGACTGCGGCTGTTGCCCATGTGGCCGATCCGGTTAAGGCCTTGGTCAATGCGGCATCACGTCCAAAGTTAACAGTTGTTGACGGATAACCATCGCCGGATACGACCACTTGGCCGGTTCTTAAGATTTCGGCTGCCATTACTTCTTCACGACGGGTCAGGTTTTCTAACTGGTCGGTCAAAGTTGTGGCCAAAGCGCGTTCATAGCGCCCGGATGGCGACAAAGAACCGCCGATAATCTCACCGGCAACGCGTTTATACGGAATGTTTGCATCAAAGCGGCGTTTGTCTTTCACATAAGCCGGCTTGAATGATTTAGTCTGATAACCACCGCTATCAACGACTTTGCCGGGAAGAAGCGGAGAAACAAACGGAGAGATGCGCGGCTTGCTGTCCGTCACATCAAAAAAGATCTCTTCTTTATCCGAAGTTTGCACATTCGGGAAGAAGGTGTCGAGCAAGAAAGACGAAGGCGTGTGTAAACGTTCAACGACTTTTGCGAGCACGTTTGTAGAAAAAATATCCATTATTTATTCCTTTCAGTATGCTTGATTTGTTTTAATAAAGATGTTTTTCGCTCTGAGTTTGGCCTTTAAGCCGTCGGCGGAAGCACCGCTTGCCACAGTCAGAGCCGCAGAATTAAACTCGCCTGTCAAATAAACGATAGCTTGTTTATCTTCGCTTGTTGCATCAACAGCCTCGGCCAAAATGGCTTCAGGAGTGTCAGATGCGCCACAGATGGTCAAAGCATCACCTGATGCCTTCAATACTGTGCCTCGTGTGTAACTGCCGCCGGTAATGGTTGCAAGTTCAGAAACGCGAGGAAATTCGCCGGCCAATAAGGTATCGGCGGTTGTGAACCCTTGGTCCGTAAATCCTTGTACAGTCATATGTTAACCTCCAATTGTGTATGAAGCGATGCGGTTTGCAACGTCTTCTGGTGTTTCTTCCGTTTCCTCGGCAGATGGTGTGATCGCTGGGTTTTTGATTTGAGCCATTGCCACATCAAGCGCATTGGTTTGTTTAGCAACCGGCACCGTTTCTAAAATGGCCAAAATGTCAGATGCTGACAAATCGGTCTTGGCAAGCAATGCCTGAGCAGTTGCTTCCTTGCCTTTGACATTTTCGGCAGAAAGAACTTGAGACATGCGCTCGCGTTCCTGTGCTTTGATGTCAACAGACGTTTTTTCTAAAGTATCATTCATGAATGATTTCTCCGTTGATTGAGTGTTAAGGTCTGAGATGATGGCTTCAAACGAAGCTAGGCTGTCCGCCAGACCGATCCGAACAGCATTTTGGCCCACAAAAACATCACCGCCACCGAAGTTTTCGATGACATTTTTCGGCGATATATCCCTGTGGAGCGCAACTTTATTGATGAAAACCTCTGCCAGCGCATCAATATGAGCCTGGATTTTGGCTTTCCCTTCTTCTGTTTCCACGTCCGGCCGCTTGTTCGGGCTTTGCGAGGAAACAATTTCAATGGTCTTTTTCTCGTCCTCTTTTTCAAAGATGGACACAACCCCGATAGAACCGAGGATAGCAGTATCGGCCGCCATAATCTTGTCGCAGGCCGAGGCGATCCAGTATGCACCGGAGCAACAAGAACCGGAGGCATAAGCAAGTATCGGCTTTTTACCGCGAGCGTTGTAGATCATATCGGCTAACTCGGAGCAACCGTTAACTCCGCCGCCCGGACTGTCCACATCAAACAAAATGGCCGATATGTTCGGGTCGTTCAGGGCTTTGTTGAAGTCTTGTGCCAATAGTTCGTAAGATGTCGCGCCACAGACCGCCGTCAAAAGGTTTGCGTGTCTGAAAAGCGGACCGGTTACCGGAATAACAGCAACGCCGCCTCGGGTGGAGACGGCATAGGTGTTTTTCATATCGCGGCCCATTTCTTTGGCTATGGCCTCAGGGCTCTTGTTCGTTTGGTGCGCTATCGTTATCATTGTCGAAAGCATCTCGGGCGTTATTGCCCATACTGTCTTTTGCATGAGTTTCATTTTTTTCCTTTCAAAAAATTAAAAACCTTTACTTTCTTTTTGAAAAAGTAAAGGATAATCAAATAATCTTTACTTTTCCGCTTGACTTGTAAAGGATAATTTGATACATTTAGGTTTGTTAAAACAAAGGAGATACTATGAAACGTGATATTCAAGGCACTTTAGTCAAATGTTCAATAACATCTGAAGCATATCAAGCCTATGTTCCAAACCCATTACCTCCGAAGCCAGATATTAATTTATCTGAAGTTTCGGTATTGCTTGAAAAAGCTAACCAAGCTATTGGTCAATTAAACGGTGTCGTTGAAACTACCGCAGATCCGTCTATTCTTAATTATATGTACGTCCGTAAAGAAGCAGTTCTTTCCTCGCAAATTGAGGGAACTCAATCAACATTGGATGACCTCTTAAAATATGAATCAGAGCAGATCCATGGTATTCCTGTTGCTGATGCATCGGAAGTATCATCTTATGTTGCGGCCCTAAACCATGGGTTACAGAGAATTAAGGAAGGTTTTCCTTTGTCTTTACGTTTGATTAGAGAAATTCATAAAATTCTTCTCACAAATTCTCGCGGTCAAACAAAATTGCCGGGCGAATTTCGTTCGTCACAAAACTGGATTGGTGGAACACGTCCTGGCAATGCTCGATTTATTCCTGTTCCTCCGGACAAACTAATGGCAGTTTTAGGTGACTTGGAACTTTTCATGAATAATGAAGATACTATTCCAGATCTGATAAAAGCGGCACTTATACATGTACAATTTGAAACCATTCACCCGTTTTTAGATGGAAATGGAAGACTTGGCAGACTTTTAATAACATTCTTCTTGTGTGTAAAAGGTGTTTTAGATTCTCCTTTCTTATATCTGAGTTTGTTTTTCAAAAAGAACCGCGCGCTTTATTACGATGCCCTAAACGGTGTTCGTAAAGATGGCGATTGGGAAAATTGGATCAAGTTTTTCTTAGAAGGTGTTATTGAAACCGCCAATGACGCCAAAGCAACACTTATCGCGATTCAAAATATTTTTTCAGCAGATAGTGAAAAAATTAAAACACTTGGCCGTGCATCTCAATCAGCTCAGAAAGTATTTACAGCCTTTCAAAAGAAGCCTATGTTGACGGTTGCAGAGATCGTAAAAATGATTGGTTCTACAAAACCAACCGTTATTAAATCTTTAAAGCACCTCATGGACTTGGGCATTATTGAGAATAATTCTGAGAAAAAATGGGGTCAAATGTACACTTACAAAGGTTATACAGACCTTTTATCGGCAGATGTTGATCCATTGTAAAATTACCAGGTATTCTAAGAAAAATTACCAGATTCATCTGTTTCTTGTGTATTGTCCTCCTTTCGGGTTAAATCTTCTGCTGTTAAACCTAATTCGGCGAGTTTGGCTTTTTCTCTCGCACGTTGTTCCAAAACTTCTTCCCAGTCCAAGCCTTGACCGGCACATTCGGCCTCCAATGTTGAAAGCCCGATGTCCATTCGGATTTGGCAGGCCTGAGCTTCTTTGACCGGGTCAACCCAGCCGCGACCCGGACCGATCCACTTACACCTTGTGTAGGCATAGCGGTTCTCGTAAAAGTCCGGTGCATCAACCAAGCCTTTATTGACTGCTTCTTCGAGCCAAAGTTCATAAACCGGCGTGGCCCAGTAAGTAGAAAGCCATTGCCGGCGACCGTTAAAGTATCGCCAAGCTTCCAGTAAAGCCGACCGGGCGGACGAGTAATTCGTCTTTGAAAAGTCTTTCAAGAGCAATTCATAAGGAATGTTAAGGCCGGTTCCGATATGGCGGAGCAAGTTTTCAACGAAAGCTCCATAAGCCGAGTTCGGTCGTGATGGTGTGAATGGCGCGACCTTATCACCAGGAAAAACAGGGATGATAGAGCCACCTTCAAGTTTAACCTGCCAATCCTTTTTCGCAGACAGGTAATCATCACTTGAGCCGCCGAACAGTTCGTTCAGGCTTTCGCCATCCATCGGAGTTTCAATAAATGCGGCTATCATTGCGTTGACGATCGCGGCCTGAAGCTCGGATCGCTCGTAATGGTCCAACATTTTGAACATCGGCATTATGGAACTGAGGACAGGCTTTCCACGAGATTGGCCAATACGGCTGATGTCGTGAACGTGTAGAACTCGTCTCCGGCCAAATGAAGTAAATGCCGGAATACGCTCCCAAGACGCAGTTCCTGTCCAAAAGTCGCCCGGGTGGTCTTTTTGAATATAGTAGGCAACGGGTGCGCCATATTTATCTATTTCAATACCACCGCGGAGGGTTTTGCTATCCGTTTGGCCGTTTGGATTAGACAGCCGGTCGGGCTCTACCAACTGAATGGCGGTAGAAAACTTCCGGTCTTTCAGCCATAGCGGAATAGCCAAAGCCTCGCCGTTGATCAGGCAAGACTTGAAAACTTGTGCCGTCAGGCCATGAAAAGTTAAGGACTTGGCCGCATCACATTCAAAAGTTTCGGACCAGGATCGCCATAAACTTTCAACATGTGCCTGCCATTCTTCTTCCCATTCCTTGGTTTTGCCCAGTAGCCGATAGTCCGGCTTGGCCGATAAACGAAACCCGGTGCCGACAATGTTATCGGACAAGGTCTGCATTGCACCGGCGGCAATTCCATGATTCCGCGTTAAGTCACGCGACCGGGCAACAATCGTGTCCAATTCCGGCAACAAATCGCTGTCGGCAGAACCGCGGCCCGGAAGCCATGAGGCAATTTCTCGCAAAGTTTGCGAAGCTGCTTTGTGTGATGTGTCTGTCATTGATTTTTCCTTATATATGTTGTACAATTAAATTCTTTCTAACAAAAGGAGTATAAAATGGAATTTGTCTTGATAATAAAAGTAGAGGATCCCTCAATTGCTGCTGATTTGAATACTAGAGGACCTCATAATCCTGATCCCAATAAAAAAGAAGGCATAAAAGTCATATCAGAACATGGTTTTAGGGAATTGAACAACAATGATGGTAAATTACATGGTAAAATTCAAAGTCGAGTATTTTACTGTCAAGATTGTAATCCTGGAGATCCATATACCATTAAATTATCACCATACCAAGATGTTACTGGTCATATTCTTGACAATAGAGAATTTGAAATAGTTGATTATCCCCCAAAAAAATAGGCTAAAAACTCACTTTCATTATCCGGCGGCGGCATGTTGGTGTGCCTTCAGCCGCGGCAATTTGCGATTTAAGAGAGCTGATGTAGCTTTCAAGGGCTGTTCGGCTCGCTTGGTTATAGGTTGTTGTGCCAAAGTTGCCAACGCTGACCGAGACTTCCTTTTCGCCGATCATCAATTTATGGTAGGCTTCTTCGGCCTCAACCAGTCTTGTTTTCAAAATTTCAATATTTGTTATAGCCATGGGTCATTCACCTTTGTTGGTTGGATTTGAATAAATTTCGGTTGCTTTTTAACTTTTGCCTTTTGGTTCGGTTCCTTTGGTATAGCCGCTTCCAGTTCTTGCCAGCCGCGCTCGGATATCCGGTCAAGACCGTAAATTGCCGCACCGGCACGCGCATATACGCGGCAGTCTAAGGCTTCGTTTCGCCGGGTCGGGTCTTTTTCCCAAACTGACTTCGGATAACCGTTGGTCACCTTGACGATTTGGCGTTCAGCGGTCAGCTGTTTGAAATACTCCTCAGCGTATGCCGGGAAGTGACAGCGGCCGAACTGTGAAGCATCTTCGCCGACACGTTCCATTTTCAGCCATCGGTAAAGCTCGGTTTTGATAACCGGACCGGACACGTTCCACACCTTCAGGCCTTTTTTTTTCGTGT
Organism: Alphaproteobacteria bacterium; assembly: GCA_017471705.1. Classification (GTDB taxonomy): domain Bacteria; phylum Pseudomonadota; class Alphaproteobacteria; order RF32; family CAG-239; genus RUG410. Next base: position 60,200 of record JAFUSH010000046.1, read on the forward strand.
CAGCCTTAGAGGTCGAGAGGATCATCGCTGTATCGCGGCTTTGACCTTTAATAGCAACAACAGTCCTTGGCGCATTGGCCCTGGCACCGTTACCACCCCAAACGGCTTGGTTAAACTGGCGGACAAAGGAGTAAACGTCTTGCGTGGCATAACCGGAGTCAACGCACATCACCCGGATCGGCATTGTGATCCCGCTTTCGTGCGGATAGTCCTTATTGACCACATCGGCGAGTTTGGCCCAAACCTCCGGCTTGGCGGTATCACCGTCTAAAACATAATAGTCAACAGACCAACTTTGCTTTTGCCGGTCCCAAGCGACCACTTCGCATTCGATACGGTTCTTTTGAATATCCACGCCGGCGGTCAGGAATAAACCATCACGCGGCACAACGCCCATCGGGTAATTTTCCCGAGTTTCGTAGAGCCGTTGCCATTCCGGAGCCTCGCTTTCTTGCTCGTAGGTTTCGCCTAAAATAGTATTCCGGAAGCCTTGCATCAACGTGGCATCTTTCTTGGCTTTTTCGTAAATTTGCACGCATTCAGCCCAGGACAACCACCCGACCGGGGAGTAAAGCGAGGACAGATGAAAGCCTGCGGTTAATCCGTCAATTGACTGCGCTGTAGCTTCCCAATGTCCAGATTCCAACATCTGCGTTTTATAATGCTCGGCAATGAGCTTATGGCAATGTTCGCATTCATAAAAGACGATGCCGTCTTCTTGTGGCCGGATTTGCTCCCATTTAAGGGCTTGAAAGCCGCCACAGAACGGGCAAGGAAGTTTATAGAACCTTTGGTCCGAGTGCGAAAACTCGCGCTCAATGGCCGAAACTCCCTTTATTGTCGGCGTTGAAACCAGGAATATCTTTTTCTTGGTGCTGAACGTCGCTGTTCTTCGCTCTGCCAGCAGGATCGGATCACCTTCGCCCTCGATATCGGCCGGATAACCGTCAATTTCATCCATAAACAGGTATCTTGCCGGCATGGAACGCAGTCCAACGGCCGAATTCGCACCGGTCATCACCAACACGCCGCCTTGGAAGTCCTTTGACAGCATGGTGTTGCCTTTATCGCGTGACCGGGCGGTACTGACCAGGTTTTTAAGTGCCGGACAGTCCTCGATCAGCGGATCAATACGCTGGCGCGAGTTACGCTTGGCCATTTCCACAGTCGGCGAGATGGCCATAATCGGACCGGGTGCCTTGTGGATGATGTAGCCGATCCAGTTATTGCCGCATTCGGTGCCGCCGATCTGTGCGCCTTTCATAAAAACGACCTTTTGAATTGGTGACCTTGGCGATAGGCAGTCCATTATCTCTTTCAGGTAAGGTGTACGCTTGGTGCGCCAGCGACCGGGTTCTGCGGCCGACTTTGACGACAAGGTCCGGTACGCATCAGCCCAGTCCGACACCGACATGTAGCTGTCCGGTTCTAATCCCCGGAATATCTCTGATGCAATAAAACCCTGCAAATCAAAGGTTTCGATTGAGGAGTTCTTCGCTGTTTGAAAGGAGTTCACTGATATATTTCTCCAAAATCAATGTTGTTGTGTGTTCATCCGTATTCAGCTCGGAAGCAATAATTGCACCGTAGCGCACCGGAAAGCTCAACATCAGATCTCTGATGGAGCGGCCCAATGTGTATGCGTACTGTGCGGCTTTCTTTTTATCTACGACTTCGCCATTCAAAACCCTCAGTTTTGCCTTGGCGATCATGGCCCGGTAATAAATATCGGCCGTTTTGGCCTGTTGAAAGGTTCCCATGTTGTTGGGCCGGCTTTCAATCTGAGATTCAAATATCGGATCGGGTTTGCGCTGTTTTGACTGGTCGGTATTGATAAACCAGTCCCGATTGGCTTCTTCCACGTCTATCTTGCCATCAGGCTCGGTATGTATGCGGCCTGATTTGATTGCATTCTGAACAGCACTCAAATTTACGCCACGAAGTCGGGCATATTCCCGCATTGACACTTTATTTGCCATATTTCTTCACTTTCTTGCATTATTTACTGGATATAATTTTATTTCCAAGCATGTATTGTGTTGTGTTAACCAGATAGAAAGGAAATCAAAATGACAACACAAAAGAAAAGCTCAAAAGCTAAAGCTACGACAAAAAAATCAACCTCCAGTATTACTGATAAAGAGTTAGGTAACATACTGGCCGAAACCTTAAACAAGGTAGCGGAAACAGAGCCAAATGCCACACAGCCGCAAGCGGTCACGATAGACAAGCGCGATAAAACAGCCTTTATGGTAGTTATGCTGAGCCGTCCGGAAGGTGCTACCCTCAAAGAGATGGCCGAAGCTCTCGGGTGGAAAGAAAACTCCATACGCGGTGCAATGTCAGCCTACGCTAAAAAGACCGGCGGAACCATAAACTCCGAAAAGAAAGACAGGATCCGCACATACTTTTATAAAGCTAAAGCCGAATAATTATTATCCAGTAAAAAAGGGGCGGTTGAATCCGCTCCTTAATTTCTTGCTGTTCTGCCAAAAATTGGCGTTACTCAACGTTAAACCATTCCATGCAGGTGGCAAGTAAGTGGTCGTAATTGCCGGAAGTCGCTTCAGCCTGAAAGGCTTCGCGTTCTTCTTGGCTTAGTCCGGCCCGGCGCATAGCCTGTAAACATATACCTAATATATTAAATGCGTTGCCGTCTTTACCGGTCAGTTTGACCGTAATATCAGGATATTTTGGCATGCTGTTCCTCCATTTTTTTGAGTTCGTTAAATACGTCAAGGCGGCGGTTAACAGCCTCTTGTGCGACAAAGACCGTTGCACCGCCGTCTTTTAGAGCCACAAAGCAAACCAAGAGGTCGATCTTTTCTTTTGCCAGTGCATCATGGACCTCGTTGAACGTGTGGCTCAGTTCCTCGAGCCGTTTGTCTGCCACTTGGCAGTATTTCTTTTTCTTCGGCTGAGGGTGCGGTTGGTAACCATAGTAATTATTACCAACAGCGATCAGCATGGTATCAACCGCACAATTGTGTTTGTTAATGGTTCCTGCGGCCTCTTTAATCTTGACCATCAAATCTTCAGGTACTTCTTTATACATTTTAATCCCTCCAAATCGGTAATATGTCACCGCTATCCAGGTCTGAGCTGTAACCCAGGAGCTTTTTCATTTCGTCTTGTGAGTGCAGGCTTACGCCGCCGATGCACTTTATCGTTACGCCGTAGGTCTTGCAGAGTTTGGTTAAATCCTTGGCAAAGTTCTCATAAGCGCGTGGCTTTACGTCTGGGAATGCTTTCGGGTCCACGTAGTAACGGTATTCTTTAATCAGGCGGATCGTACTCATTTGCCTTTTAAATACCGAGGCGAATGTTTCCAAGTTGGTGCTGAGCTCCTCGGCGAACTCGTCAGCGATGTGGCGGCCCCAGCGGCTGTCCATCAGGCCTAGGGTTTGTTGCGGGGTTAAGCCCTTGGATTGGATTATCTCGGCGGCCTTATCCCAAAATGCCTGCATTTCCTTTTTATGTTCTATATGGTTGCTGGCGGTTCCCCAAAATCCCCAGGTTTTGTTTTGTGTCTTTAAAATCTCAGTCATTGTTTTTCCTTTCTAGTTAATGCTGATTTCAAATCTTTGGCTTTCGTTTTCCGGCTTTTTCTTTAAGACCCCGTTGCGTTCCAGGACCTCGGCTATTTCGTCCCGGTCGCCGGACCAGGAGAGGTAACATTCACCGAGTATGTTTAATTCCTCCTTATCTTGCCTGTGGTAAAAGACTACCTTTTTGGCATCCATCGGTACCTCGGCCCAGGCGCAGGTTTGACAGCACATAAAGTTTTGTCTTGCAAAATATCCGAGCTTGCGGAGCTCCTTAAATGCTTGGTTCAGGTTTGCTTTCTTGTTCATCATGGCGACCTCCTTATTTAACCTCTATGCCTAAGTATCTGCAGTAGCTTGAGCCTGACGGGTCAGCGTAAAGTGTCGGCTGACTGTCTGCTGTAATCTCAACCACCTGGCGGTATTCGTGCTCATCGCAGTAGCCGCCTTTGCCTTTTAAGAAGCCGTAGTCGTTAAGTGGGCTCTTGCATACTCTTTTATGTTCGGCCGGTGTCAGGTTAATGGTTTCAACCACCGCCACAGTTTCAAGTCTGTCGCTGTTGGCTCTGGTTATGCTCTTTACTTCGTCGAGGTCGCTTGGCTTGCGGACCATGTAAGTTTTAACTGTTTTCATTTTAATTTCCTTTCGCTGTTGTATCTTACAAGTCAATGAACGCTCTTTTTCGAAGAATTATCCAGTTAATTCTGCATTATAAGTGCTTGTTTCTGCATTATTTTTTGATATTTTGCCGGATTTCAGCAGAACAGCCTTTTTACCGGTCCAATCTTCCCATCTTTTCACGATGACATCGCAGTATTTCGGGTCTAATTCCATCAATCTTGCGACTCGACCTGTCTTCTCACAGGCGATTAAAGTCGATCCGGAACCGCCAAATCCGTCCAAAACAATGTCTCCCATTTTGGAGCTGTTGTTGATGGCTCGCTCGACAAGCTCGACCGGTTTCATGGTCGGGTGCAAGTCATTGCATTGAGGTTTGTTGTATTCCCAAACATCGGACTGATTCCTGTCACCACACCAATAATGCGGCTTTTCGTTCACCCAACCATAGAGGATAGGCTCATATTGCCGCTGATAGTCAGCCCGGCCCAAGGTAAAGGTATTCTTGGCCCAAATGATAAAGGTGGACCACTTGCCGCCGGCCTTAACAAATGCATTGTAGAGGGTGTGAAGCTCTGACGAACTCATACAAACGTAAGCGGCACCTTTGCAATACATCAACATATTGGTGCAGGCATTGTATAGGAACTGTTCGAAGTCATCGCCCAAGTTATCGTTCATAATGGTCCGGTCATGATTCGGACTGGCGTGATACCGGAGCGCATCTTTCATCGTGGCTCCATAGTTTACGTTGTAAGGCGGGTCAGTAAAGACCATATCGGCAATATCGTCCTGCATCAGGGTCTTGAAATCATCGATCATGGTGGTGTCGCCGCACATCACCCGGTGGTTGCCTAACTGCCAAACATCACCGCGCTTGCTGGTTGGTTCCTCCGGTGCTTCCGGTACAGCATCATCTTCGGTGTTACCAGTCTCTTGAATTTCGCCAAAGTTTTCTAAAGCCTTCAGCTCGTCTGGGTTAAATCCGAGGTTACTGAGGTCAAAATCTTCTTCCCGGAGCTCGCCGATTTCCAACGCCAACATCTTTTCATCCCAACCGGCGTTTAGGGCGATCCGGTTATCGGCAATGACCAAGGCTCGGCGTTGCGTTTCAGTTAAGTCCGGTAAGACGATGACCAGAACTTCTGTCATTCCCAGGCGTTGGGCCGCTAAAAGTCTGCCATGTCCGGCAATGATGACGTTGTCTGAGCCGATAAGGATCGGGTTGGTAAAGCCGAACTCCTTGATACTGGCCATAATCTGCGCCACTTGTTCATCATTATGCGTGCGCGAGTTGCGTGCGTAAGGGATAAGTTTATCCACTGGAAAGTTCTGTTGAAATTCCATTTTTGCTCCTGAATTTGTGTGATAAAACAAAGGGTGACCACCCAAAATTACAAAGTGACCACCCAAAATTTTAATTTGTTGTTATAACTATTTGATATTAATGTATTTTTAGGCGACCACTGACCACCCAAAATTTTTGTGTTTTGCTAGAAAAATGCCGCGGCTTGGAGCCCCGCATACGATCCGAAGCGAGTAAGGACCCGCCGGCCTCGGCCGCTCGAAGTTGAGCGACCAACTGGCGGAACTTCCCGGGAACTGTGGGGTTAGGCAACAAGTTTGTCCTCCTGAACCGGAACGATCGTCAAAGCCTGCAAAGTCTTGCGACATAACTTGGTGTAGATCGGTCGATCCAAGCCAAAGAACTTGATTAAAGTGTTCGGTTTTTGGTTGCAAGCAAGCGAACTGTTCGTAACAACACCGTTCTTAACCGTCCGGATCAAGCCGCTGGGCAGTTCAGATTTGCCAATGCAAGATGAAAGATAGACGAAGCACTCATCATTGTCACCAAGATGTTCGGTTGCAAGGTAGCGGGCGTAGACATTTAAGGTTAAGTCAGCCTTGCTCGGGTCTTTTGTCCATGGCGAACCACCGCCAATCGGACAGGCGGTAGAATAGAAGTCGCACGCCAATTTCCGACCGGTAATACCACAGTCAGCAATGGACGAATGGAATTGATAAATGCCTGTGCCATTCACGATGATGGACTTTGGCTGTGTCCCAAGCGCATCAACGACAAATGGTTTGATGTCTTCCGGCTCCAGCATAGGTATGGCAACTATAGCCGTCACTATGTCACCGGTTGCATCATCTATGGTAATTTGTGTTTTTATGTCAAGGCCAAGGTTAGATGATGTCTTTGCATGTTCATAAAGAGCATCATTTAGTTTACGTGCTAGCCATAGTTCGCGGTTGATGAGAGCCGGGCCTTTGCAGGCATAGCCCACAAACACGCCTTGATCTCCCCATCCATCGCGCTCAACACCTTGGTTGATGTCGGCCGATTGGACTCCGATTTTGTTTATGACCTCTATATGTCGAACATCTATGGCATAATTTTTCCATATGTCTGAGTAATGTTCATCATAACCGATTTCTCGGAGGGCATTGCAAACATATGTTTCGATGTCTGACATATCTACCGAACCTTTGACCTCTCCACCGAGCATAACGCAGTTATCTTTGATCATAACTTCCACAGCGTAATGAACGCCTGGATCCTGCTCGATAAGTCTGTCTAAAATGTAACTTGAAATGTAATCGGCTGTTTTATCCGGGTGGCCGATCGACACCGCTTCAGCTGTTTTCAGCATGTTATTTTCTCCTGTTTAGTCCGTTATAGTAGGACAAGTTGGCCTAAATCCACATCACCACGTCACCCGACGAGGTTGCTCTGATTATGGCAGATTTTAAGATGATTTGCAACAACAAAAAAACCGCCAGTTTGCCACCGGCGGGGTATGTTTCATCGAGATAAAAATATAATCGGGATGCTTGTTTACACACTCACTCGCGATTATACCAAGATTCATAGCACTTTTTTTTGAAAATGTCTTGTCTTTTTATGTCTAGACATTTTTCCTGTTAGGTAACCGTGTAAATAATTTATTATTCGAGAATACACGATATTCAGTTGCGGCCTAGAGAGACCAAAATCCCGACAAAGTAACTTCCAAGGTATGTGGCAGGCTCGCTTCCAGACGAGACTTCTTTCTTCAACATCAAGAATAGGCAACCATTGTAAAATTACCTTTTCCCAGATGGCAATTTGTTCCGATGTTGGCTGCGGTGGAACTGGACGGCGGTCCATGAACGCAATCTCTTGCGGAGTATAGACAACGTCCGGCATACAGCACCGATATTTTGGAGGTCGCACCGGAGGCATGAGCCGCTCTACATAAGCCGCTGTTTCTAGATCATTTTTGATTTGTTCAGGTGTGATTGGCTTCATCTTGCGCCCCCTTTACCTTGCTGAGCATATCGTGACAGATGTCAGTCATGCTCTCCATTTCGGAGTAGGACAAACCGTTTTCTTTGCAAAACCATTTCCGGACAGCTTTTCGCCAATCCAGCGCGATGTATTTCTTGCCATTCATCCAACCTCGGTCAGAATTCCACTTCACAAACGCCACCGGGTCGATGGTATAACCACTTTCCTTGCAATAAATCGCTACTTCTTCAACGCTCGGAGCACCTACGTATCGGGACTTATCCACAAAATCCTGCTCTTTATTTCTATCTTTTTTATTTATAAAATCATTATCGGACTCTTTATCTTCATCCAGTTCACTATCGTTCTCTTTATCTCTCTCTTTATCTTCCGGTCGGTCGCTTTGCGCTGGTACAGGTGGCTCGCTTGAATTTCGCTCAGCGGTCGCTTTGCGATTTGCTGTTCGCTTTTTTGCGTTTTGCGCGTTAATCTCGCATATTTTAAGCCAACGCGAATTGCGCAATTCAATTACTTCTTGAATCGCATCAAAGTGAATTTTTTTCATGTCCGTTAATTTTACAGAAGTGCATCCGTATAAATTAAATTCGCACAGTGCAACAATTAAATCCGCAATTTCACTTTTCTTATAGTTATGCACAGCCGCGAGAAAGCCGGCAGTGTCTAACAAAATAGTTGTCTTTTTATCCATGTTGCACCCCTTGGCATTCATCCATTGTTTTAATCCGGATCACACCTTGAACCCACCGCAGAGCAAGAACTGCGCGATGGTATTCCTTCGTCTTTTCTCTGTGCTTCAGAGTGTGGCCAATTACTTCCTCTTTCAGCCGCGCTTCAAAGTCACGAAGCTGAGGGAACGAAAGAGCGACCATACTATCGACCGGGATTGTTTGAATGATTTCATAAACAGTTTTTGTTTTCTTAACCATGTTTTTCTCCTTTTGTTAAGGTTGATACAAAAGGTAAAAATCCCGGATGTCGGAAAATCCCCTCAAAAAAATCAAATTTTTTTATTTTTGGTTTTTCGTCTTACTTTCTCCCTGATATTTCCTAAAACATTTTTTGATACATGCGACTTAGATGTTGCCTCATCATTTGTAAAACCAAATAAAATAAGCCTTATAAATTGCCACTCTTTATCAGAAACAATTGATTTTAATTCACTGATTGAAATTTCATTTTCCAATATACTTAATGAAAAATCAGAAGCAGGTTCAAAACCTTCTTCCTCGCACATACTATTTAATGATTCGGTAGCGAAAAAACCCGATTGCAACTGTCGCAACCGGGTTCTTAAAATTTGCTGTGCTTTTGTTTTTATTGATACAAATAAGTAGTCATCAGGGACTTCCTTTTTACGATAAAATCGCTCTAAATAAAAGAGGACTAAATCTTGAATTAAGTCCTCTCGTTCCTGCCTATTAAAAAGCCCTGTTGAAAAAATATATCGCAAATGAATCTTGATATATGTTACTACCTTAGGCGGTAGCCCATTGAATAAGTTTTGTGTCATATTTTAACCTTTTGTTAATGATTTATACAAAAGGCTATATATTCATAAGTTTAACTTCTTTCAATGAGCGGTTGAAATTTGAAAGGCAGTGAATATATGCATTAGATTTAAATAAAATGGAGAGGGTATAACTATATAAAGCCTAATTCGCGTTTTTGTTCCTCCCAAGAGTAAGGAAACCGTTCACGCAGTAGTTTACGTAAGCTTAACAGCTTAGGCTGTGTGCCGTTGATTATTGCCATAATGATATCCGGGGCAAGCGTTGTCAGGCGAATAATCTGTCCTATATATCCTCGGTCAATGTTTTCACGTTTTGCCATATCGGTTAAGGTCAAGTGTTTTTCTTCCATGATTTGTTTCCAATAAAATGCCTGTGTAACAGCATTAAAGAGTTTTTCATCGCGTGAAGGAGTTATTCTTTCTACAGAAGCAGGCTCAACAATAACTGTGCGACCGCGCTTTTGGCCAAACCGCACCGGATATTTTAATTCCAAAATCTTATTATTAAAGGCTGGATCAGGTTTTACCAAACTGCTTTCATACAAAGTTGCCGCAAACGGTTGCAATTTAATTTCAATGTGATTATGGCAAATAATTACTTTTCTAACTAGTTCTGATATAAAATTGTGTATGGTTCTAGGCTCAAAATATTTAATGGCATCACCTATATCACTGATAATTTTATGAATGTCAGCCGTGTTGCAATTATGTCCTTGATTTTCAAATTCTTTTAATAATCCCTGCTGAAATTCAGGAGCCTGAAATATACTTTTGATTTTATCAATAACAAATGATTCAATTTCTCCGGCAGGAATGCTTCCAACCTTGCAATGTGCAATTTTTGCACCTTCCTTTACCGTCTTCAGTGGTGTGTAATATTCGTAATACTTATTTCCATGTTTACTGCGCGTTGGGGTCATAGCACCGCAACATTCGCATTCTATCAATCCTTTTAATAAGGAATGCTTGATGACGCGCGATGGCCGGAACGCTTCACCTAAATTAGCTTTTCGCAGACTTTTGGTTTCGTCCCACAGTTCTTGCGAAATGATTGCTTTGTGCTGGCCATCATACAATTCACCTTTATAAACAACTTTTCCTAAATAAACCGGATTATTAAGTATGTTGCTGATCATGGCATGATTAAAACAGCCTTTTGAAATATTCTTTCCGGTTTTAGTAATGCGCTCTTTAGGCTTATATCCTTTTTCATTTACATCACGCACTGTCTGAAATTGCGATCCTGTGCGCCTATAATCTTCAAAAATAAAACGCACAATTTCTGCTTCTTCTTTATTAATTACCAGTTTTTTATTTTTAGAATCATATCCCAAAGGAAGCGGACCGCCGGTCCACATTCCTTTCTTTTTACTGGCCGCAATTTTATCCCGGACACGTTCAGCTCCAAGCTCTCGTTCAAATTGTGCAAATGAAAGCAATATATTTAATGTCAGCTTGCCCATGGAATCACAGGTATTAAAATGTTGCGTGACGGAGACAAATGAACAACAGTGTTTTTCAAAAATCTTCACTAACTGAGCAAAATCCAATAAAGAGCGAGTTAGACGATCGATTTTATAAACCACGATCATATCAACTTTACCGGCCTCTACATCTGATAATAATTGTTTCAGGGCAGGCCTTTTAAGATTTCCTCCGCTAAAACCGCCGTCATCATAATGCTCCGGCAGAATGACCCAACCTTGATGTTTCATGCTTCTAATATAATTTTCACCGGCTTCGCGCTGAGCTTCCAATGTATTGAATTCTTTTTCAAGTCCTTCATCTGTTGATTTACGCGTATATATTGCACATCTGATTGGGCTAAAACTTTCCATTGGTTTCTCCTTTATTTTTCTTGCTTATCTAAACCAAAAAAATATCGTCCTGATATTTTGCGGCCGGTTATTTTCTTGGCCACCGCAGATAAGGTTTGATACTTCATGCCATTGAATTCAAACCCATCAGGCAGAACTACGACTACATGATCAACACCTAAATACTCACGGACAATTCGTGTCCCTGTCGGTGGCAGATTATTATATGACCTTGACGGAACATGCATATTAGCTATGACCTGTTGCTGATGACTTGAAAGTCCTCCATAGGCAAGTTCCTGTATCCGGTAGGCCAGCCTCGAAATATAGAATTCTTTATTTTTGGATATAGGCGGCGTATCAAAATACTTTTGCCACATTTCTTGCAACTGGGTAAGCGACTGCCTTTCTAAAAGTGCTACTTGCATTGCTACTTGCATTCTTGACCTCCATTATTAAGACGTTCTTCGTTATCAACACGATACATGCTTGGAAATGAAAGATTATGGTTCTACGTCAAAGATAGGGGCAAAGAGTAGTTGCCTAAGGATTATAAGTTGTTATAATCACAGTTCGATCAAAAACCATTTTAGGGAGAACTACTCAATGCTTAAAGATGATATTATCACAAAGAATGCAAACATCA
>JAFUSH010000047.1 GCA_017471705.1 Alphaproteobacteria bacterium
AAAGTTTTACAACCATCTGATTAATGACTCAGCGAAGAAAAAAATGGTAGCTGTTACCGCTTGTATGCGTAAAATCCTCATTATCTTAAACGCTAAATTAAAGGAGATTAATTATGCCTGTTTATAATTTTTTTAAGTGGGCTGATCATAATTATTGCTGTAAGGTGATGATGTATAATTAAAAGAAATTTCACAATATTCACCGCAATCAGAAGGGTAGCTGGTGCAGGTAACTTTACTTTCGGTGCTTCTGCCGGAATCATAAACATACGTATGTCCGCAATATTGTGTGCATTCAATATCTGAAGCTCTCGCTGTTACAGGAAACTGCGCATTTGCAATCGTTGATAAAAATGTAAAAAATATAATAAAGAATAGCATTTTCATTATGAAGTCCGGTCAGTCTGATAAATATTATTTAGTAGAAAACATTTTATATACTCAGCTTGATTGTAGAAGAAAAATTTTTTCTTGTTAATTTATGTCAGATATTTATACACAGAGAAGTAATGCATAGGTTCGAGTCCACGCTCCTAACAAAAAAATCCCGATGATTTCTCATCGGGATTTTAGTGGCGGAGCGTATAGGACTACGCTTTTTCAAAGCTCTTTCTCATAAAAACTTAATTTCGCTTCAGTTGCTTACGCTTCCTTTGCTCAATAATGTTTTTATGCTCTTGCAGAACAAAACAACCGGAGCAACGGTTGTTTTGTCTTAGCGAGCCTTTCGGTTCGAGTCCACGCTCCTAACAAAAAAATCCCGATGATTTCTCATCGGGATTTTAGTGGCGGAGCGTATAGGACTCGAACCTATGCAGCCTTTTAAGGGGCTGACGGATTAGCAATCCGCTGTATTACCACTCTACCAACGCTCCGTATCGGCTTAATATTTAACTTAACTTTTTCTTCGCGTCAACAGATTTTTTGCAGTTTCTGCACTTTTTATTACAGATACTTGAAAAAACATTAAATACGATTATCTATTCACGCGGAGATTAAAAATGGAATTATATATACTGACCGCTCTTATCTTTATATACATCATAACCGCTTTTGCCGGTAATAACTTGCTGACTAAACAAATCTGGGCATTGGCTTTTGCCGCGTCTTTTTTGCTGATGGCTTTATCTCTGAGCGCTCTTAAACTAAACGGTGAGGATGTGATGCTTTCCGCCGGACAGTTCAATTGGTATTACTTTTTATATGTGTTCTCCGCTCTTACGGTTGCCATCGGTGTGATAAATATGTGGATTTACCGCCGTCAGCTTTGGCAGCTATGCCGAAAATCCGCTGAAGATTCCAAAGAATAGTTGCTTTAATTTATTTTTGTTTTATGATGACTTCTGAATTTATCGGGAGTTAAAATGTTACGCATTAATAATCTGAATATGCCGCTTGCCGCCTCAGACGCCGATTTAAAGCAGGTTGCGGCGCAAAAATTAAAGTGTAATTCAGCGGATGTAATTGATTTTAAAATATCAAAAAAATCAGTTGATGCGCGTAATAAAAATAATGTTCATTTTGTATACAGCATTGATTGCAATGACGTGAATCTGAATTTTGATGATAAGGACATTGAGCATATTTTGCCTCCCGAAAAATTGATTTATAAAATTAAAGATGACGGAACTCGTCCGATTGTGGTAGGTTCCGGACCTGCCGGTATGTTTGCCGGAATAGCATTGGCAGAAGCCGGGCTGAAGCCGATTATTTTGGAGCGAGGTTCCGAAGTGGATATTAGGCGTCAGGAAGTTGATACATTTTGGAAACTCGGTAAATTAAATTCCGAATCCAATGTGCAATTCGGTGAGGGCGGTGCCGGAACTTTTTCGGACGGCAAATTGACCACCGGTATTAAAAAAGATAAATTTACCGCCAAGGTTATGGAAGAATTATATTCTGCAGGCGCTCCGCAGGAAATTCTGTATTTGGCAAAACCGCATATCGGTACCGATAATTTACGAATTATAGTTAAAAATATTCGTAAAAAAATTATATCGCTCGGCGGAGAATATCGCTTTAATACTAAGTTGGAAGATTTAATCATTAAAGATGATAAAGTTGTTGCCGTAAAAATAGCGCATAACGGCGAAATAAGCGAAGTGCCGGCAAAGAGAGTTTTTTTAGCTGTCGGACATAGCGCGCGCGATACTTTTGAAATGCTGCATCGCCGCGGAGTTTATATGGAGCAAAAACCTTTTGCGGTAGGCGCGAGAATCGAACATAAACAAACAGATGTAAATAAGGCGCAATACGGAAAATTTGCCGAAAGTCCGTATTTAGGTGCGGCTGATTATAAAATGGCTGTTCATTTAAATAACGGGCGCTCGGCGTACACTTTTTGTATGTGTCCGGGAGGGCAGGTGGTAGCCGCCGCTTCGGAAATAGGGCGAGTGGTTACGAATGGTATGAGCGAATTTTCCCGCAATAAGGAAAATGCCAATGCCGCGCTTTTGGTAGGGGTTAATTCCGCCGATTTCGGCTCGGAACACCCGTTGGCAGGTATGTATTTTCAGCGCAAATTGGAAGAGCGAGCCTTTGTTTTAGGCGGTAAAAATTATAATGCTCCGGCGCAATTAGTCGGTGATTTTTTGGCTGATAAAGAAAGCAGAGAGATAAAATCAGTGCAACCCAGTTATGCGCCGAATGTGACTTTGAGTAACTTTTCAAGGCTGTTTTCGCCGATAATTTGCGAAACACTGAAAAAGGGAATTGTTGAAATGGGGCATAAATTACGCGGCTTTGACAATTCCGATGCCATACTGACCGGTGTTGAAAGCCGCAGTTCATCTCCGGTCAGAATTGTGCGTGATGATATGTTTCAGAGCAATATCAAAGGTTTGTATCCTTGCGGCGAAGGTGCCGGATATGCCGGCGGTATAACCTCTTCCGCCGCTGATGCTCTAAAAGTTATCCACAGTTTATGCACAGAGTAATTAATAGGGATATAAACAACCGAAAATATAAATGATAATTTTATTCTTTTGATTTACTTCTTAGATAAGCGCATACCTAATTGATTAGAGAACTCTGCCACGCCTTTTTTAATCATTATTCCGATTAATTCGGCAACAATATCAATATCGTTTTCAATGTTTTCTTTGTCAACTTTAGAAAAACCGGAAAGCACGTGGTTTACCACATTTTCTTCGCTTTTGTTTGCCGGATGTCCGACACCGATGCGAATACGGTTATAGCCGGAGGTAATTTGCGAATCTATACTTTTTATCCCGTTATGTCCGCCGGAACCGCCGCCGATTTTAGCCTTGATTTTATCGGTCGGCAAATCCATATCGTCGTGAATTACCACAATATTTTCCGGTAAAATTTTATAGAAATTAGCCGCCTGAATAACGCTGTTACCCGATAAATTCATATAGGTCTGCGGCTTTAGCAAATAAACTTTTTCGCCCTCAATCTGTCCTTCGGCAATAAATCCGCTGAATTTAGAGCGCCACGGCGAAAAATTATAGCGGCGATGAAGCTCATCTGCCGCCATAAATCCGACATTATGGCGGGTAGCTGCATATTCCGCACCGGGATTGCCCAAGCCAACCACCAAAAACATATCTGCCTCTTATTTACGCATAAAATCAACGTGAATAGGTCTGTCCGAAACCGGATGGAATTGAACATCTTGGCAAACAACTTTGGTCTTCTTGCCTTCAACATCAACCGTAATTTCAGATTGGTAAAAATCAGATAAGTTCAGAGCCTTTTCCAATTCAACCGGATCAAGACTGATTAAAACAGCGTCTTTTTTACCGCCGTAAATAACGGCTGGTACACGACCCTCACGACGACAAGCACGAGCTGCCCCCTTACCTGCTTTTTCACGCTTTTTAGCATTAAAAGTATATTCTGTCATTTCTATTATTCCTTATAATCAAATTAACAAACCCTCAGCCTCCAGGGGTGCTGAAAGTAAGTGCGTTTTACAACAAAATTTTATATATTGCAAGCGATTTTTATCCAAATGTTATTTTAATTTGCACACCGTAAAAGTCCATAAGTTTACGCAAAGAACCGTATTTCATAAATTTGCCGAGTTCCATACCATCAATAATTTTGCTTGGAATACCCGTGCTTGAAGCAACATTATTTATGTATAAGTGTTTTTCGTGACGAGCCTGCCATAATGCCTGACCGATTTCTAATTTCGTTTGCGTATCAAACAAATAACTTTTTGCCATAGTTTCAAACTCCCTGATTTGTTAAATAAAACAAAAACCACCTTGACTTTCCTTCAAGGTGGGGAGTTAGCACTGTAAGCGAACAGTCCGGTGTATTCAATATATTTCACCGGCTCCCCATACTGAGGAGTTATATCGCTTAAGGAGTTGCTACACTCCGCAGACGACCTCTCGCCTGCGACAACAGTATCAAATAAAAGAAAATAAATTGCAAGTAAAAATTTTCCCGTCAGTTTGCAGTCGGCGGGAATAAATTTCAGCACAGTGATTTTTGGTAAAATGCCATATGTAAAAGAGGTATTGCCTATTTGAATTTTTTAACGGCGCCGGCCAGACGCATAATGGTGTAACTTGCGGTTTGTTTGTCCGGAATATTGGTGGTTTTGCAATCTCTTTCGCAATCATAAAGCATATTTAAAGCCGATAAAAGGCGCTCTCTGTTCCATATTTTAAGTTGTTTTGTAAAATCGTTTTTGCGATAAAACATCAGCGGCGGACGCAAGCTCTTAAGTGCTTCATCAAGCGACTTTCCGGATTCAATCAACGCTTGACAGCCAAGCAATTTACTGAAATGATATTCCAGTTGCCGAACCAAAGTTGCAGTTTGTTCGCCTTCTTTTATAAGCCTGTCATAAGCAGCGCAGGCCTGCAAAGTATTGCCGTTAGCGGTATGATAGCATAAGTCATCATAATTGGCTCCGGCTACGTCGCTGATTGCCTGTCGGATATCGTTAACGGTAACGTTTTTGCGCTCTCCCAGAAAAATTTCCAGTTTATCTATTTCACTCTGATTCAGTTTTCTGTCCGGAGAAAGTCGGGAACACAAAAACTGCATAACGGATATATCGGCAATCAAACCTTTTTCCTTCAGCATTTTGGAAGCTTCTTCGGCAATATCTCCGGCTCGCTCCTCATAACAGCCGACAATGATTACATCATCACGGTCCTTTGCCCAAGTTATCAGAGAAGACTTGGTATTTAAAGTCGTTGATGAGAGAATGAGCAAATTATCGGAATTGGTTTCCGGTATCATCTTTTTTAAAAGCGGTGCCAAATTATTATCGGCATTTTTAACTGCGGTTACCCGTCGTCCGCCCATCAAAGATTGTGAGTGAAAATCAGCATAAATCTCGGCGCCGTCTTTGGAAATATCTGCCATTTCAAAGGCTTGGTAACGAAAGGCATCTTCAACAGATTCGCACACGGCTTCAGCGCATTTTTTTTGCAATGTGGCAATTTCTCCCTCGTTGGTGCCGAATAAAATTACACATTTTATGCTAAGCGAGGGATTTAAGCAAAAGCTTTCCAATTGCGCCGGTTTATAATTCATCAGGATTGCCGCGTTTTGTTTTTACCGAATGGAAATAAGCACCGATTCTCAAAGAGATGTCATTAGCTAAAATTTTAGCGCCGTCCTTTTCAACTTTCTTTTTATCCATTGTGGTGGAGTAAGGGTTATCTAATAAGTCGTAACTCAGGAAAATCCAACTCTTGCCGCTGATTAATTCACCTTTTTCTTTACTCCACAGTGAATACTTGACGGTATATTTAACCTTTTCACGGGTTGCGGTAATATCATCACGCAAAGCTTGTTCCGTGCGTTTGCTGTTAATCGGCTCTAATTTTAAGAAATATTTTGCGTGTTGAGGAACTCCGCGGGGCGTTAAATCGTCAATCAATTCGTTTTTAACCATTTGTCCGATTCTATCGGCAGCTCCTTCAACTTTTACCTGTGACATTTCATAAACAATATCGGTATCAAACTCGTTGTTATAGTACCATAAACCATCGCTGGAAGTTTTTTCCACATACAACGGTTCGAATCCGCAAGAAGAGATTCCGAAAATAAAAATCGCTAGAGCGGCGTATATTTTTTTATGCTGCAACAATGTTAACTATCCTCCCCGGTACTACAATGATTTTTTTGATGGTTTTACCTTCAAGCTGACGAGCCACATTTTCAAGTTTAAGCGCTTCAGCTTGAGTTTCCTCTTTGCTGGCATTTTTCGAAACGGTAATTGTACCGCGCATTTTACCGTTCATCTGAACCCCTAACGTAACAACGTTATCTTCCGCCAATTTTGCATCGCCTTGAGGCCAATCCTGCGTTACAATGAATGAAGAATGCCCCAATCTTGCCCACATTTCTTCGGCAATATGCGGAGTGAACGGAGCTAATAATTTAAGCAAAGTTTCATACATCTGTGCCGGAATTTTTTCCATATTTGACATATAATTCACATAGGTCATCATTGAAGAAACCGCAGTGTTGAATTTCATCTGCTCGATGCGCTCGGTAACTTCTATAATACATTTGTGCATAGCGCGTGTATCTTCGTCTGACATAGCGATTTCGTAGCCATATACTTTTTTAAACAAAGCATAAATTTTGCTGACGAAACGGTAAACTCCGTTCAAACTTTCATCAGACCACATAGCTACCTGATCAAACGGCCCGATAAACATTTCATACAAGCGGAAAGTATCTGCACCGTAATTTTCGACAATCTCATCCGGATTAATTACATTGCCGCGCGATTTACTCATTTTTTCACCGTCAGACGCCAAAATCATACCGTGCGATGTACGTTTCTGATAAGGTTCAGGCATTGGCACATAGCCGCAATCATACAAAAATTTATGCCAGAAACGGGAATATAACAAGTGCAATGTGGTATGCTCCATACCGCCGTTGTACCAATCAACGTTCATCCAATATTTTAAAGCTTCCTGAGAGGCAAATTCTTTGTCATTATGCGGGTCACAGTAACGCAGAAAATACCAAGATGAGCCTGCCCAGTTAGGCATTACGTCGGTTTCGCGGCGTGCTTTTCCGCCGCATTTAGGACATACAGTTTCAACCCAATCTTTTGCATTGGCAAGAGGAGAATCACCGTTATCATTCGGACGATAATCAGGTACATCAGGCAACATAAGCGGAAGCTCTTTTTCATTAATAGGCTGCCATCCGCAATGTTCGCAGTAAACCATAGGAATCGGCTCGCCCCAATAGCGTTGGCGTGAAAATACCCAATCGCGTAATTTGAAGTTGACTTTAGCCTTTCCGAATCCGCCGTTTTCGGCAAATTTAATCGCAGCAGCCATTGCGTTTTTCTTATCCATTCCGTTCATAAATCCGGAATTAATGTGTTCACCGTCTTCTTCCCAAGCTTCTTTACTGATATCTCCGCCGGCCAGAACTTGAATAATCGGTAGATTAAAGACTTTTGCAAAATCATAATCACGTTGGTCGTGAGCCGGAACCGCCATAATGGCTCCGGTTCCGTAACCGGTCAAAACATAGTCGGATATAAATACCGGAATAAGCTCATCGTTGAACGGATTACGCGCTTTAATTCCTTTTAATTCGACACCGGTTTTGGTGGTGTCCGAAGTTCTTTGTAATTCGGATTTTTTAGAGGCTTCTTCAATATAACTCTGCACTTCGGCAGGATTTTTATATAAGCTCATCAGTTCTTTAACAAAATGATGTTCAGGTGCCATAACCGTGTATGTCACGCCGAAAGTCGTATCCGGACGAGTAGTGTAAACTACCATTTTTTTACCTAAATCATTGCCGCTATCATCTGTTAAAGCAAATTCGAGTTCAGCTCCCTCCGAGCGACCTATCCAGTTAATTTGTGTGGATTTGACACGGTCTATAAAATCGACGGTTTCCAAATCGTTGATTAATCTGTCGGCATATTTGGTTATGGCAAGCATCCACTGTTCCTTATCGCGGCGCACTACCTGAGCTCCGCAACGCTCACAGCAACCGTTAACCACTTCTTCATTGGCAAGCCCAACTTTGCAGGAAGGACACCAGTTAATAGCCATTTTGTCTTTGTAAGCTAAACCGTGTTTCCAAAATTGAATAAACATCCATTGTGTCCATTTAAAATATTCGGGATCACAAGTGGCGAAACATCTGTCCCAATCAAAACAGAAACCGAGAGATTTTAATTGACGGGTAAAATTTTCGATATTTGCTTTAGTCGAAATTGCCGGATGAACGCCTGTCTTAATGGCGTAATTTTCCGCCGGTAAACCGAAAGCATCAAATCCCATCGGGTACAGTACGTTAAATCCCTGCATTTTCTTTTTACGGGCAATAACATCCAATGCCGTGTATGAACGCGGATGCCCTACGTGTAACCCCGCTCCCGACGGATACGGAAATTCTACCAAAGCGTAGAATTTAGGTTTGCCTGTATCAATTTCTACCTTGTTAACTTTTTCATCTTCCCAAATTTTTTGCCATTTGTTTTCTATGGTTCTGAAATTGTAACGTTCTTCATTTTGCCAATCTTGTTGCCATTCTTCAAAACTTTCTTTACCGTTATATCTGGCGATACCCGACATTTTATTCCTCTCTGTTCATAAATTCCAATTGCGGCAAATCTAGCATATTATTTATATAATTTCAACACTTAAGCATTTGTTGGCAACAACTTTTATAAACTGTAGCAACTATATCGCTCAACGGTGATTGATGTATTATAGAAAACAGTCACCCCTATTTTTTGCCGATAGGCGAAAAATTCAAGGGGGCTACGAATTATTTGATTAATTTGAAGATACTGATTTTGCCTGTCGGCAAAAAGGTATTACTTTGTTTTTTTATCACACATCAATTATCATTGAGCCGAATATTTAATGAGGATAAAAAATATGGACTTATATGAAAAATATAAATCGCCGTTGGGTTATGAAATCGGGGACGATGGCATAGACAGTTACGGCGTAAATCATCGAGGTTTTTCAAGGCGTGATGAATTAGAATATCAAATGGCACGCCAACAGCGTGAACAACAGCTTATGCAAAATTACAACAGTCGGGGTATAACTCAAAACTATCCGCAGTACGGCACCAACTTCTGGGGCGACAATACAGATAATAACTATGGTTTCGGCAGTTCCGACATCAGCGGTAATATACAAAATGTTACTAATCAGCTGAATAATCAAGGAATGAGTTATAATAATCAATATTCAGGTCAAACGTCTACTCCGTGGAGCATTTCGGCACAACGTGATAATCCCATACGAAGTACACAATAAGACGAACTAAAGTTCGGAGCCCCTCACGTCACTTCGTTCCTCAGAGTGACAATAAAATCAAAAAAATCGCGCCCTGCAGCCAGAAAAAAGTTGATTAAAGAGATTTATACGAAGTAAGCTCTCTTGTGCAGTGTATAAAGCCGTACACACTTGGAACGGAAATAATGTAGAACGTATGTAAAAATACGAAGAGGGACTTCGACGACGTGTCCAAAACAGTACACGAGAAGAAGCCCCTCAAGTAGTTACCCGTTATACGTTATTTCAA
>JAFUSH010000081.1 GCA_017471705.1 Alphaproteobacteria bacterium
GCGGAGGACTACACTTGACCACGATGTCGAACTCATCTGGGATCTCTCAGTCTCTCCGCCAGCCATAGGGTGTTGCAACACCCTATGGCTAAATGATAAAACTTTTTAATCTGTTTTACCATCCTTTCTGATTATACAAGGAATACTCAACTGCCGGAGGAATGGTGTTGTATTGTGTGCGTATAATCAAATCATCGCCTTCTAATTCTTTTAAGCATTTGGTCAGCATTGTCGGAGTAATGCCTATAACCTTGCGCTGCAATTCTTTATACCTGATTACTTCGGCCGCCCCGATATACCACATAATCGGTAGTTTCCATTTTTGCCCGATAATATCCATGGCATATAATATCGGACATTCGGTATGATAAATGTTTTTGCTTGTCGGTAATTTCTTTTGTTTCATGGCTTTTCCTCTGTTACTACAAAAAATATAGTATTATTGAAAACAAAAGGCGTTATAAGTCTAAAATTTTTTTTGATATAAAAAATCTTCAGCGTTAAACTCGGCTTTATTTGGTTTTATTATTCTTTTATCCTCATAAATATCTTTATGAAGCATAAGGAACGGAAATGAACAATGCTTACCCAAAGGTTAGTATTAAACAAATTTGTTAGTATTGCATTTATGGCAAGTTTATTTATAAACTCCTTAGAGAACTATTTTTTAGGGAGTAATCTATGGAACGGAGAGAATTTATCAAGGCGGCATTGACAACTGTTGCGGTTGCAAGTTTACCCAAAGCAGCTCGTTCCGATTTGTTGAAAGGAACTGATATGGCTAAAAAAATCGTTATTTTGAACGGAAGTCCGAGACCATCAGGAAATACCAAAGGTCTTATAAATGCCTTCACCGAAGGGGCGGAAAGCAAAGGACATCAAGTAACTTGTTTTGATTTGCAGCAAATGAATATTCACGGCTGTTTAGGTTGTTTCGGCGGCGGAAAAGATAAAAACTCTCCGTGCGTGCAAAAAGACGATATGTTAAAAATTTATCCGGAATATTCGGCAGCTGATATCGTGGTGCTTGCAAGTCCGATGTATTACTGGGGCTTTTCCGGACAGTTAAAATGTGCGTTTGACCGTTTGTTTGCCGTGGCTGAATGCAATATGTTTTACCGTAATCCGAAGAAAAAATGTATTATGCTGATGGCATCAGAAGGCAACAGCGAAAGCAATTCTAAGCCGGTTATTGACTATTATGAAGCGCTCTTAAAGCATATGGGGTGGAAAAACCTTGGACACATTATTGCCGGTGGAGTTATGAAAGTCGGTGATATTAAAGGTCATAAAGCGTTAGATGAAGCGCGAGAGTTGGGCGCATCGTTATAACGTTAATCCGGATAAATATCCGGCTTTTTTGTTATGCTTTCCTATGGTCATCACCCCATTGGCAAAGGTCAAACAATATCGGAATAAGCGATTTTCCCTTGTCTGTCAGGCTGTATTCCACTTTCGGAGGTAATTGCGGATAAACTTTGCGGCTTATTAAACCGTCGGCTTCCAGTTCTTTTAAGGTTGCGCTTAACATCTTAAACGAAATCTTGCCGATGAGCCGATGTAAAGCATTATGCCGTAAAACCTCAAATTCACCAAGCCAATAAAGGATAATCATTTTATATTTACCGCCAATCAGCGACAATGTATAGCCAAATCCGGTATCTTCCAGCTTGGTATTCGGATTGATACATCTTTCCTGCATTTTACACTCTCCTTTAGGTTAGTATTAAACCAATTTGTAAGTATTGATTTTATGTATTATATAATATTAAATCACTATTAGCAAGATTATTTTAGGAGATACTTATGCTGAAAAAGATACTTTTTATGCTGGCAATCTTCGGTATGTTTGCAATGCCGAGTTATGCCGCAGATATTAAACCTAACAATGGAGAAAATACAATGACGGAAACATCTGTTAAAGATTACGAGGCAGTAAAAGCTGCTTTAAACAAATATTTAGAAGCCGGAAAGCAAGGTAAAAGCGAAGTTATGAAACCTGCATTTCTTGAAAGTGCCATAATGTACACATCTGCCAAAGGTGAAGTCAGCGGCGGAGCAATTCAAGGTTTATATGATTATATTGATGGTCATCCTGCAGCTCCTGAAATTGAAGCTGAAATCACAGCAATTGATATTGCAGGAACGGTTGCTTATGCCAGAGTTGAATCAAATAATTGGCACGGTGCAAGATTTTCCGATATGTTCTTGCTCTTAAAAGACGGTAATGAATGGAAGATTTTAACTAAAGTTTATTACACACACTAAAAAATATTATTGAAACGCAAAAAAAAGTAACCCGCCGGACAATCCGGCGGTTCTTCGTTAACGGCTAAAAGCCTTTACCACTTGCGTCCCCTGAACGGGTTCCGTTGCGTCTGACAGACGCAATCTGTTACTTTCTACCCGTAAACGGGCCATTTAATTCTAGGGTTGGTTGCTCTGAGAGTTGATCTTCCCTTAGTTGCTGTGCTATATAGGTCTGTATTTTTTGACTATCCTTACCTACACCGAACCACCGGCCTAGCCGGTGGTTTTCACATTACAAAAAAAACTCTTCATCAAGAAGAGGCTTTTATATGGTGGGCGCTGTAGGACTCTTCTTGCTACGCCTTCGGCTTGCTTCGGGCACTCGTTTGCATTTTTTCGCTGCGGACGCTGTCGCGTTCGGTTCTACGTCAAAGATAGGGGCAAAGAGTAGTTGCCTAAGGATTATAAGTTGTTATAATCACAGTTCGATCAAAAACCATTTTAGGGAGAACTACTCAATGCTTAAAGATGATATTATCACAAAGAATGCAAACA
>JAFUSH010000048.1 GCA_017471705.1 Alphaproteobacteria bacterium
ACGAACAATTGATAGCTCGTGCTAAGCCTAAAATGGTGGCTATTACCGCTGTTATGCGTAGAATTATCATTTGCTTAAACGCTAAATCTAAAAACTTTTGTGTATAACTTTTTCAACTGGATTGATGACATTTTTAGTGATACGCAGCACCGCAAAAAGAATGACGATAAAAAACAATGACATTCTCTTACATAGTCATCAATACTGCATACCCTTTATGGTCATTCCGCACTTGACACTGGATTTTTATCGAATAATTTCCACCACCATCTTGTAGATGACAAAGTCAGTATTATAATGCTCAGAATTCAGCAAAATTGTTTAATAGAACCTTTACTAAAAATTTTCCCGATTCGGACTTATTGACATACAAAGGATTATTCCGAAGCTTGCCATAATTGAAAACATTACCGTACCGCCGTAAGATATCAGCGGCAAAGGAACCCCTACAACCGGTAAAATTCCCATTACCATAGCAATGTTTATAAACACATATAAGAAATAGTTCGTATTAAGACCGATAATCGTTAATCTTGCAAAATAATTGCGGGTGCGAAAAGCAAAAACATATCCCAGCGCCAACAGTAACATATTTAAAAATACCAAACTGACGCTCCCGAATAAACCAAACTCTTCCGAAAACATTGTAAAAATAAAATCCGTATGTTTTTCCGGCAAAAAGTTCAGATGTGTCTGCGTTCCGTGTAAAAATCCTTTACCGAAAATTCCCCCCGACCCGAAAGCTATTTTCGATTGAATAATATGGTATCCGGCACCCAAGGGATCGCGTTCCGGATTCAAGAAAGTAAGCACTCTGTTTTGCTGATATTCGTGCAAAAAATTCCACAACAACGGTAAACTTCCCGCAACTGCTCCGCCAATCAGGGCAAATTTCCACCACTGCACACCGACGGCAAAAAACATTACTCCAGCCGTAATTAAAACCATTAAAGAAGTACCTAAATCAGGCTCGGACGCAATCAGAGCAACTGGAATCAATGTCATAACCGCCGGAATGAGGATTCCGCGTATTGACTTTATACCCTGCACGGTAGCCGAAGTAAAATATCTTGCCATAAACAAAACAATTCCGATTTTCATTAATTCCGATGGTTGAATTTTAAAAAATTTCAAATCTATCCAACGTTGCGCTCCCATACCGACGTGTCCGCCGATTTCCACCGCAAATAATAAAATCAACGTTACAAAATAAAACCAATACGCCCCTTTATAATATTGTTTAGCATCTATCAATGCCAGCGTAAACATCAATATCATAGCCAAAACAAATCGCAGCAAGTGCTTAACCGCCCACGGCTCCCAATTTCCGTTTGCCGCCGAATAAAGAGTCATTGTCCCGATAAGAGCAAGAACAATAATAAAAAAAATG
The DNA here is from genome assembly GCA_017471705.1 of Alphaproteobacteria bacterium. Lineage (GTDB taxonomy): Bacteria > Pseudomonadota > Alphaproteobacteria > RF32 > CAG-239 > RUG410. Next base: position 1,391 of record JAFUSH010000048.1, read on the forward strand.
TATATAAAGCTCATTTGAAAGATTTTATCTTTCCAACTTGCACTGCTGTCACTATCCAATCCATACATTTTTTATCCTACTTTATATCCAATTTAATTGCTTCTTGTAAAATTTTACCGGCTATCGGAGCCGCTACACCGGAACCGGAAGAACCGTGTTCTACAATTACCGCCACCGCATAACGCGGATTATCTGCCGGAGCATATCCCATAAACCACGCGTGATTACGTAGCCTCCACGGCAAATTTTCATCTCTGATAATTCCCGTTTTGCGTTCCCGCAAAGAAATACGTCTGACTTGTGTGGTTCCTGTTTTACCGCCCATTCTGGCTCCGTCTAAATTAAATTTTGCCTTGCCGGCAGTACCGCCCACACCATTTACTACTTCAAACATACCCTGTTTTACCAGTTCTATATTACGAGTAGCAATATCAAGACGCTTTATCTTCTTATTTTTCTGCCTGACAAAAGTCGGCTTAATATCGTATCCGCCGTTTACAACCCGCGCCAACATAGTAACCAATTGCAGAGGAGTAACCAACACATATCCCTGCCCTATGCCGGAATTAGCGCTGTCACCTTGCGTCCATAAAGTTCCGTATCTGGCTTTTTTCCAAGCTTTTGATGGTATTAATCCGCTTTTTTCATTATCCAATCCCACATTTAAAATCTGTCCCATACCAAGCTTTACCGCCATATTATGAATTTTATCAATTCCTAAACGCAATGCCGTTTCATAAAAGAAAATATCACACGAATATTTAAGTGCTTCTACCACATTCAAGCTACCGTGTCCAGCGTGTTTCCAACAATGAAAACGTGAAGTTCCCACCTTCATTGCTCCGTTGCAATAATAGCGGGTATTGGCGTTTATTATTCCGGCTTCCAATGCAGCCAAAGCGACAACTATTTTAAATGTCGACCCCGGAGAATATTGTCCGGAAACAGCTTTATCAATCAGCGGATTTCTTTCATTATTGAGCAATTCGTTCCAATGTTTATAGCTTATGCCGTTAGTAAACAAATTAGGATTAAACGACGGCACCGATACCATAGCCAATATTTCACCGCTCTTAACATCTAAAACAACCGCCGCACCGCTATTATTACCGAAAGCCTCTGCCGCCGCTTTTTGCAGACTGGTATCAACCGTTAAAGTAATGCTCTCTCCCTCATCTCCTGCTTGTCTTTCAATTTCTTTCATAACCCGACCGTAAGCATTAACTTCAAGTTTGATAGTTCCGCTTTTTCCCTGCAATTTATAATCATAAAATTTTTCCAAACCGGATTTACCGATTTTAAATCCCGGCACCATATACAACGGATTATCTTTTTGATTGTTTTTATCTTGTTCTCCAATCGGACCGACGTACCCCAAAACGTGCGCATACAAATCTCCAAACGGATAGTATCGGCTCAATCCCTCATTAATTTCCACTCCGGGTAAATCGGGGGCGTGCAACAATATTTCCGACACATTTTGCCATTCCAAATTATCTTTCAATTTTATCGGTATAAAACGTCTTTTGGCTTTAATATCTTTTCTGATTCTTTGTTCTTCATCTTCGGAAAGCGGTATAATTTTCTTAAATGTTTCCAAAGTCGCATCAACATCGGGAGCTTGTTCGGCAATCAGCAAGGCTTGAAAATTCTGTTCATTTTTAGCGATAATTTCACCGTTGCGGTCATAGATAGTCCCGCGCGGAGGAAGTAAAAAACGCGTAGAAATCCTATTTTCGTCCGACAACATTTTATATTTATCAGATTGTAAAACCTGCAAATAATACAAACGTGCAATAATTAATGCAAAAGCCAGCATATTTATCAAGATGATAACAACCGTTCTTCCGCTTAAAATCTGATTTTTTTCCGCATTGAAATTATTCATCAATATACTCCCGCGGTAAAAATCTGTTTTGAATTTTTAAGTTTATAAGCACTATGAGCGGATATACCATAACGGTTGAGATATAGCCGAAGAATCCTTCCCACAAAGGCAAAAATCTGCCGGAATAAATCATCAGCAGCAGCCATTTAAGCAGTACTGTTCCCAACGCTGCCAAACTGAAAATAAACCATATTGCTCCAAATGACGAATTTCGAAAGTAATGAGCCAACCAATGAGTTACAGACGCCATCAGAAGCATAAGCAATACATTAATTCCCAAAGGAGACGAACTGTATACATCAGTTAGAAATCCGACAACAAAGGCCGATGCATACCCGAATAAATTTCCGCGTTTTAACACCCAATAATAAACGCAAATCAAACCTATTGCCGGTCGGAAATAATCAAATTGTACAGAATTTATCGGCACAAATGAAATAAACATTAACATCAAAGTTGCAAGCAACGGCACTCCGTTCAGCACAAATAAACGCAATTTTTCACCAAAACCGTCACGCATATTATTTGCTTTCATCAAATTCGGATGTTAAGTCGTCGTCATTGTTTGAAAGTCCGTAATCAACAATTCTGACGTATTCCATACGGCTTATATCAGCCATAGTTTCCACAGTGATTTCACCGCTTTGCACCGAATTTACAAAACCGATAGGCAATCCGGCAGGAAACATACCGCCTACTCCCGATGTAACGATAACATCTCCTTCCTGAACATCGGCAGAAGAACGCAAGAATATAAGTTGAGGCATCATCGTATTATCTCCGCTGAGTATTGCTCTGGCTCTGGTTCTTTCCACTACCACCGGAATTTTTGAATTGATATCGGTCACCAATATAATTCTGGCATAATGTCCGCTGACTTCGTCAATTCGTCCGATAACACTCTCTTCACCTAAAACAACTTGTCCTTTTTTAACTTCCTCATCACCAACATAAACTAACAATATATGGGTAAAACTATCTCCCGATTCGGCAATAATTTTTGCGCTTATAAATGACGCATCAGCCGGCGGAACATAATTAAGCAACCGTCCTAAAAGCTGATTTTCTACTTCTAAGGCTCTTACCTTATTTTGCAGCATCATCATTTGCTTATTTTCCTCTCGTAATGAACGGTTTTCAATGTAAATATGGCTAAAATCGTAAAAATAGGTATAGATGCGATGTATTATACGTGACGGATATTCCACCACCTGCATTATCGGACCGGTAACATCAAGCGCCGCCTTATTGGCCGCTTCGATAACCACACTATCCACCTTGCTTAAAAGAATAAAGAAAAACGAAGCCAAAAATAAAATAATTACAAAAAAGCGACGCGCTAAAACCTTAAGTTCAGCGGTTTTAATCAAAAAAACTCCGCGCCGCCCCATAGTATTTATCCTTTTTTAAGCCTTAATCCATACTGGAAAGCACATCTTTCAAACGCGCAAATTCATCTAACGCCATACCGGAACCTCTGGCAACGCAAGAGAGAGGATCTTCAGCTATAATAACAGGTAAACCTGTAGCTTCGCGCAAAACTTTATCCAAATTATTCAACAAAGCACCGCCGCCGGTAAGAACTATTCCCTTATCAACTATATCGGCAGCCAATTCCGGAGCTGTGTTTTCCAAAGCTATTTTAACGGCTTCCACAATATCGGCAACCGGTTCCATCAAGCTTTCGGCAACCTGTCTTTCGGTAATGGTAATTTCTTTCGGCACACCGTTGATTAAATCGCGCCCTTTAATTTCCACGCTGCGACCGTCACCATTTTCAGGCAGACAAGCGGAAGCAATTTCTTTTTTAATTTTCTCGGCACTGCTTTCGCCGACTAATAGATTCATATTACGGCGAATGTAATTGACAATAGCCGTATCCATTTTATCTCCGCCGACTCTCACCGAGCGAGCATAAACAACGCCTTTAAGCGACAACACGGCAACCTCGGTGGTACCGCCGCCGATATCAACCACCATACTTCCGGCCGGTTCGGTAATCGGCAATCCTGCTCCGATAGCTGCCGCCATCGGCTCTTCTATAAGAAAAACTTTGTGAGCTCCGGCGTGATAAGCCGAATCTTTAATGGCACGCTTTTCAACCTCGGTAGCGCCCGACGGTACGCAAATAACAATCATCGGAGTAACAAACATACTGCGATTATGCACTTTGCAAATAAAATATTTTATCATTTCCTCGGCAATTTGGAAATCGGCAATAACACCATCTTTAAGCGGACGAATGGCGCTGATATGCCCCGGAGTGCGTCCGAGCATACGTTTAGCCTCATTGCCTACGGCTAAAACTCTCTTACGCCCTTTATATTCTTCAATTGCCACAACCGATGGCTCATTCAAAACAATTCCCCGACCGCGAACGTGCACCAAAGTATTGGCCGTTCCCAAATCAATTGCCATATCGGCAGAAAACATATTCATCAATTTTGCAAACATTTGCATTTACTCCAAATTTTAACTTTATTTTTACCTTTTATAACAGTTCGTTTGAATGTGCAAGTGATATTTTCACAGATTTAATGACTTTTTGATTATATCAATATATTCGCTCTGCCCCTCATAAACATTGTTAAAAACAACATCGGCAGGCATCTTATTTTTCATCCACGTACGTTGTCTTTTAGCGTATTGTCTGGTATGTAACTTTGCCAAGTCAAGTGCCTCTTCCAACGAGATTTCTCCGCACACAAATAAACTGAGTTCCGGCACTCCCAACGCTTTCATTGCCGGTAAATCCGGTGAAAGTTCGCGCTTTACAACATTTTCTATCTCTTTAATAACGCCCAGTTCATACACCATTTTATCCAAACGCCTGCGACATCTTTCGGCTATCGTTTCTATTTCCGGCATTATTTTCACTACGCAAAAATCAGCCTGAGGCAATTTTTTTATAAGCGGCTTTTGATGCCATTTCGACACCGTAATTTTTGTATATTCATAAATTTCAATCGCCCGCATAATTCTGGTTTTATCGTTAGCACCGACTCGCAAAGCTGTCGATTCGTCAATACCGCGCAAATATTCATACAAGCTGTTTAAGCCCTCATTTTGTAAACGACGTTTAATATTTTCTCGAATTTCCGCCGGTACCTCCGGAATCGGAGTTACTCCGTTTATCAAAGCCTCAATATAAAATCCGGTACCGCCGACCACTACCGGCAAACGATTTTCTTCCCATAGTTTTCTGATTTCTTCCGCACAAAGATTCAACCAATCAACCACATTACCGCGTACCGAGCAGTCATACATTTCATACAAACGATGCTCGACCTGTTGTTTTTCCTCTGCACTCGGAGTCGCAGCAATAATCGGAATATCTTTATAAATTTGCATAGCATCGCAATTAATAACTACTCCGTTAAAAGCTTTCGCGGCTGCGACTGCCAGCGCCGATTTTCCCGATGCCGTAGGTCCGGCAATTATTAAAACCGGATTCTTACGCATCTTTTATTCCTCCAACGGACAACCTTCTATCAATTGTTTAAATTCGCTGCGCTTTCGATTGTACATTTCTTTATTTTCACCGTTTAATCCTTGCAGCTTGCGGGCAATTACATATTGCGGTAAAAGTTTTTTGATTTGTTCAACAGGCTTACTCCAGCTTTGTGGGCGAATACGGATTTTCTTTCCTTCTCCGGCCGAAACACGAGGAGTTATTTCACCGCTCACTGCATCTTCAAAATCGGATAAAGTCAATTTTTCATTATCCATAGTCTTCGGAATTAAAAACTCTATAGTTTCACCTGAATTTATATAATTACGAATTTCAAAAATCGCATCATCACCTTGCCATTCTACGATAGAACCGGCAAACAACCATTCGCCTAAGGTGCGGGTATATTCATAATTTTGGCTTATATTGGTCAATTTTCCGTCGTGAAAGCCCAAGCAATAACCGCGATTTTGCAAGGCGTATAAATCATCCATATACTTATTGAAGTTCCATTCCTGCGGATTCGCATAATAATCGTCAATTGCCTGACGATACGCTCTTGCCACCGTTCCGGCATAATATTCGGTTTTATTGCGTCCTTCCACTTTAAGTGAATCCATACCGATACCCAAAATTTCATTCAAACGCGGCATTAGGCACATATCCTTGGAATTGAGTAAGTACCCGCCGTGTTCATCTTCCAAAATTTCATAGTATTCGCCAGGACGGAACTCTTCTTCCAATAAAAACTCAAAAGCTTTGGCGTTATCCTGATTAATTTCGATTTCTTTAACCGTACCGTCTTTCAGACGCAGGTGCATTTTATAATGCCATCTGCAACAGTGCGCGCATTTTCCCTTATTAGCGCTTCTGTCCGCCATAAAATTAGAAATCAGACATCTGCCGGAATACGACATACACATTGCCCCGTGAACAAAGCATTCAAGCAACATATCCGGACACTGCCGGCGAATTTCCGTCATCTCGGCAAAAGTAACTTCACGCCCCAATACGCATAGGCTCGCCCCCATCGATTGCCAGAATTTAACGGTTTGCGCCGAACATATATTTGCCTGTGTAGAAACAAAGCGTTTCAATTCCGGAGCGTGTTGCTGCAAATAATAAAATACTCCGGGGTCGGCCACCAAAACTCCGTCCGGTTGCAAATCCTGCAGAGTTTTTACAAACTGCGGAAGTTTTTCGGCTTCTTCATTATGAATATATAAATTCAGCGTCAGATAAATCTTTTTACCGTGAGCGTGTACAAAATCTATTCCCTCGCGTAAATCTTCCAACGTAAATTTTGATTGTGTGCGCAAACTCATATCCGGCGTACCAGCGTAAACTGCGTCAGCGCCGTATAATACGGCTGTTTTCAACTTAACCAGCGAACCTGCCGGTAATAATAATTCTGCTTTTCTCATTACTTTTCAACCTTAATTTTTGTCGTCACCGCCTGTAACTTGCCGAAAGGTGTGCTCGGTACTTCAATTTTTGCCACAAACGGCGCCTTAGTTTCTTTATCTTTTAAAATCCACATATATATCGGCGTATCTTTATTGATTAAAAAGCCGGCGTCCGGATTATCAACTACTTCCAATGAATATTGGCACTTATCAGCCTTCCCCTCAAAAAAATCCGTCTTAATCTTTTCCGACTTAATTTTCTTCACCGTAGAAAGCGAATATTTTTTACCGTTAAACGAATGGCTCCGAAAATCACACTTACCGGTACGGATAATTTGTTCAATCAAGACTCCGAACACCGAAAGTAGGTCTATGGAACGGTCATATTTAGGATTAACCGTTATAAGCATAACCGCCTTTTTACCGTCTTTTACACTGATTCTCTCCTGCGGAATTCCGTTTTTATAAGTAATTTCTTTGGTGCGATGACTGAAACGAGATTGTGTCTCATAAAAGTAATCTTGCGGCTTAAAATTGCTTTCGTTATATGTTCCCACCGCGTGATATTCTGCCGTAAAAGGATAAAGAGTTCCGAAAGCTCCGGTAGTTTTCAACTTTGTTTTTATATCATAATCTTTATCGCGATAAAAGCTGTATGTCAGACTTTGTTCGCACGCATCAAAAATGCCGATTCGCGTTTTCATTTCCTGTGTAACTTGCAAGGCCTCTGCCGAATTTACCATAATCAAAAAACCCGTCAAAAATACAAATATACGTTTCATTTCTTTAGTCATTCCTTAAACAATTTTTCCTACAATAGCAGAAATTTTGAGATTATAAAGGAAAAAAAGCGATGGCTCAAAAAATTTTATTGTTATACGGCGGATTCTCGGCGGAACGCGAAGTCAGCATTTCTGCCAAAGATGACATATCTTCAGCTCTGAAAAGTAAAGGCTATGAAGTTATCGAACACAATTTAGTCAGTGTTTATAATTTACTTGAAACAATAAAAGAAACAAAGCCGGACGCGGTATATAACGGATTATACGGTAACTGGGGAGAAGACGGAGAAATCCAATCGCTTTTTGATATGCTGCAAATACCTTACACTCATTCATCGGCAAAATCTTCGGTTTTGGGTATGGATAAAGATTTGAGCAGACTCATTGCCGCACAAAACGGAGTAAAAATCGCCCGCGGCGTAAAAACCACCTTTGCCGAATATCAAAAAAACGGCTCTCCGATAAAATTTCCTTATGTGGTTAAGCCGGTGGCAGACGGTTCCAGCGTGGGAGTTTTCATCGTCAAAAATAAACAAGACGCACAAAAGGTAAATTACCTTTCTTCGGATACGGAAATTTTAGTCGAGGAATATATAACCGGTCGCGAATTTACGGTAATGTGTCTGGAAGGAAAAGCGTATTGCGTAACCGAACTTAAAGCGAAAAAAGAATTTTATGATTACGAAGCCAAATATACTTCCGGAATGACCGAACATATTCTGCCGGCTCCGATTGATGATGACGTAGCAAATACCTGTAAACGCTATGCCGAAATTATGCATAATGCCTTGGATTGCAATACTATTTCGCGTTGCGATTTTCGCTATAACGAGCAAGACGGAGTCGTTTTTTTGGAAATCAACACCAACCCCGGAATGACCAAATTGTCGTTGGTACCGGAACAGGCGCGATATGTAGGAATTTCCTATGCTGATTTATGTGATAAATTGGTTAAAAACGCCTCTTGCCGCAAAATGAAATAATTTATTACTCCGCTAAACCTTATTCTTTTGGAACAACAATACCGCGTTGGACGGTCATCGTCTGTATGAAACATTCTTTCTTATGGTCACCCCTCGATTCCGCTAGCAATAATAGAGTCACCCCTCCGAACGTAGTGAGGTCAGAGGGTCTACCGAATAGATTAATTTGAAGATCGCTTAACGCTTATGCCTAAAGGCAAAGCGAGCGATGGCAGTAAAAAAAACAGTGTCACCCCTCGATTCCGCAGGAATCGTCAGAGGGTCTTCCGATTAATTTTCAATAATGGTGCGTTCTTGCAATAATACAGATATATTTTATCCCCTCTTGTCCCCTTGCTTGCAAGGGGAAGAACAACAATGAAGATTGCTTGATTTTCGGACTTTCGCCGAAAATGCAATGACATTTACATTGTGGTTATATTTTTTTGTCAAATATGGCTATTTTTCACTTGCAAAATTCGCAAAAATAAGTTATCATACAATTGATTAAACCTAGGGATTATGTTTTATATATGTAGAAATTATTATTTCACACATCTAAAACATTAGAGATTTTTTATCTTGAAAGTCCCTAGGTTATTTAATGTGTAACAAAAAAAATCCTGAAAGATATCCGGAGATTTTTTTAGCAAAGAATGAATACCTTTTCCTACTTTGAAAGCAACGAAGAACCCTTAATCTCCTAAAAAGAGCATTTGGAGAGCGCCCTGTGAAGAATAGTAGCAGACAGCAAGAGAGAAGTTGTGGAAGATTTAGTTCTTAAAGGAACAATATTTATTCGGAGCTGATTAAATTGATGGTGATGTATCAGGTAAAAATGATATGAAGAAGACTATGACACTTCTCGTTATGCTCGTAGTGGTAATGATGGCAAATGCTCAAATCATTACAGATATGGCTCCCGGTATTTTATACCTTTCCAACGGAACGAAAGTATACACGAGCCAACTTCCTATGGCTCAGTATAGACTGAATGCCACCATTCAGCAGTGCATTGCCGAGACGCAAGCCGAGGCATACGCTCGTGAGGCTCGCCATTATCAAGTGAGCCCCAACGCTGTGTATAGTGGCGGAGTGTACGGCGGTATGTACGGTGGTGTCGGTTTCGGCGCTACCGGCTCTTCTTTCTCAATCGGCAACAGCCATTGGGGAATTGAATCTTCCTCATCTAATTGGGGAGGTTATCAGACAAAGAGTTCCGGTATCCGTATCGGCAGCTTCCATATCGGAAGCTCATCTGCTGAATACGTTCAGCCTACAGTTGCTACTCCAAGTTACACTCGGAGTGCTGACACTTCCTCTACCTCTTATCAGGCTAGGAAGAAGGCTGATGCCGCCGCTGCAACCCAGCGCTACTCTTCAATGAGAAGTAAGGGTGTGGTTGGAAATGGTACTACTACCACGACCAACACTACCTCCACATATACCACCAGCAATGGTTCAAATTTGTGGAACTACTAATCATATCAAGGAAAAGCTCTTCAGTACCTTCGGGTAACTGAGGAGCTTTTCTTTTTTCACCGGATTGATGACAGAGTATCGGTGTCATCGCTTGCTTTGCCGTTAGGCAAATGCGTCCCGCAATCTACCTATTAAAATATAGCAATAATGTCATCGCTCGTTTTCGGTAGAAAACGTCCAGCGATCTTCCGATTAAATTAACACGGAAGCAACGCTAACGCGTTGAAAGGTCAGATACCTTAACGCAGTGACGCGCAGCGCACTGCGAGGTATGACTATTATGATCATCGTCAGAGGGTCTTCCGATTAATTTTCTCTGATTAAATTATACCTGACCGATGCCATCGACATTTATTAACCGAACAATGTTTCTTTCAGACGTTGTAAAGTTTTTTGCGCATACGGACGAGCTTTAGCCGCTCCTTCTTCGAGAAAACCGCAAGCTTCATCATAGTGCGCCATATAGTAATCATAAACTTCTTTAGCCTCACGAACCTCGTTTAAAACTGCATCCAAAAGCATTGCTTTGGTGTGCCCGTAACCCAATTTTCCTTCGCGCAAACCTTGTGCCATTTCCTCTGCTTTTTGGGCAGAAGCAATACACTTATATATCTGATAAACAATCACATCATCCGGATTTTTAGGCTCCTCAATCGGTTTGGAATCGGTGACCGTGGAATATACCGCCTTTTTAATGACTTTTTCATCTTCGAATATCGGGATAACATTGTTATACGACTTACTCATTTTGCGTCCGTCGGTCCCCGGCAGAACCGCGACATTATCGGCGGTAACATACTCCGGCAATTTCAGCAATTCTTTATCATAATACGCATTAACCGCACCGGCTATATCACGGGCAATTTCCACGTGCTGAATCTGGTCTTTACCGACCGGAACTATATCGGTATCCATCGCTAAAATATCCGATGCCATTAATGTCGGATAGGTATACAGCCCCATATTTACTCCGTCATCGGCAGGTTTATTTTCGGCTAAATTACGCTCCACACAAGCCTTATAAGCGTGCGATTTATTCATAAATCCTTTAGGAGTGAAGGCATATAAAATTGTGGTAATTTCATTAATTTCCGGAATATCCGATTGTCTGTAAAAATAATCAGTTTCCGGTTTCAAACCGGCCGCCAGATAAATACAGGCAATTTCCTTTATTTCTTTTTGCAAAAGTTCGGGGGCTTTCATAAAATTAATCGCGTGATAATCTGCAATAAACAAATTAAATCTTTGCGCCTGATGTCCCATTTCTATTGCCGGCTTAATAGCACCGAAATAATTTCCGATATGCGGTTTTCCTGTTGGTTTTACACCGGTTAAAATACACTTGTCTGCATACATAATTCCCTCTCTTTTGCTATATTCGGGCTTAAACTATACCGATATGATTTTAAAATCAATTAAAAACATAAAATTTGTATTGTATTATTGAAGAATCGCCGTATAATCCTTGGCAGGTTTAATTTATTTTTTATGGGGTAAAAACTGATGTTAGATATAAAATTTATCGCCGATAACACGGATTGGGTAAAAGAAAGTTTGGCCAGAAAAGGTTTTCCGGCCGAAAAAGTCGATGAATTGCTGAATGTATATTATGAAATGAATAAATTAAAAACTTCATCGCAAGCTTTGGCCGAAGAAAAAAACAAGTTAAGTAACTCCATAAAATCAGCTTCTGCTGAAGAACGTCCGGCAATTATAGCAAAGAGTAAAGCTGTCGGCGAAGAATTTAAAACTCAACAGGAAAACTTAGCCGAATTAGAAACCGAGTTCAATGATATGATGCTCAGAATGCCTAACTATCCGAGTATCGATAGTCCGGACGGACCTGACGACAGCGCCAACGTTGTACGCCGTAAAGTCGGTGAAATTCCGCATTTTGATTTTCAGCCTAAAGACCACGTTGAATTAATGGAATTTAACGACTGGAGCGAAATGGAGCGTATTGCCAAAGTATCAGGTTCTCGCACTTATGCCATTAAAAATGATTTGGCGCAGTTGGAATTGGCTATTCATATGTTGGTAATGGATAAGTTAAGAGCACACGGATTTACACTGATTACCGTTCCGGCAATTTCAAAAGAAAAACCTCTTTATAATCAAGGTTATTTGCCTTTTGCCAAAGATGAAATTTATTATATGCCGGCAGATGATTTGTATTTATCCGGTACCGCTGAATTGATTTTGAACTCGCTTCGCGCCGATGAGTTGATGACAGAAGCCGATTTACCGGTATTATATGCCGGATTTTCTCCGTGCTTCCGTCGTGAAGCAGGTGCCGCCGGTAAAGATACCCGCGGCTTGGTCAGAGTGCACCAATTTTTCAAAACCGAGCAATTTGTAATCTGCAAAAATGATATAGAAGAAAGCGAAAAATGGCATCAGACATTGTTACATATTTCCGAAGAAGTGCTGCAGGATTTGGAATTACCGTATCAAGTTTTGGAAGTTTGCACCGGCGATATGGGCGCTCCCAAGTACCGTCAATACGATTTGGAGGCTTGGGTTCCGTCGCAAAATTGTTATCGCGAAACTCATTCTTGCTCCAATATTACCGATTGGCAGGCACGTCGTACCAATTTACGCTATCGCGCCAATGACGGAAAGGTTAGATTCTGCCACACTCTGAACAATACCGGTATTGCCACCCCGCGCGCATTGGTTCCGTTTATTGAGAACCACCAACAGGCAGACGGAACTGTAAGAATTCCGGCAAAATTACAACCTTATTTGGGCGGTAAAAAATTCATAGGTAAAAATGCAAAATAAAGTAGCGCAAATTTTTGAATTTATGAAAGTCTTAGACAAGGTGTGCTTGGTAAAACGAGCCACCTTGCTTTCTGACGGAACACCGGAAACCGATTCGTCACATACCTTCAAATTAGCTTTTTGGATGATGTTGATATATCCGTACCTCAAACATAAATACGATTATACAAAACTTTTGGAATTGGCATTGGTACACGATATTGCCGAAGCCGAAACCGGAGATTGTCCGAAATCGGTGCAATACGCCCACCCCGAAATAAAACAAATAAAAAAAGAGCAAGAATTATCGGCAATGCAAAAATATCGTGATATACTCCCGCCCGAAACGGGGAAGCGTATTTTTGAATTGTGGAGCGAATATGAGGAAAGAAAAACTCCGGAATCTCGTTTAGTAGCAGCATTAGACAAAGTTGATGCCAATTTGCAAGCTAACTTTCATCACGACGGTGATGTCCGCTATTGGCTGGATTGCGAAGACGGCGAACAATACCGCCGGATTAATACCGAAAAAAAACAGATTGTTGCGGATTTAGATGAATCGTTTATTGAAGAACTTGAGAGCGGCACTATCAAATTATCACAAGAAAATATGAACCGTTGGCCGGATAAATTTTAGATGATTTCTACGGAGTAAATTATGCTTATAAGAACAAAACAAATGCTTAAGAAATGGATTGTTCGTCTGAGCATTCTTGCGTCCTTGTTTCTGCTCGGTTATATCAACATACACCGCTTGAACAATAATATTTATTCTAATTACGAAAGAGCCGTTGAATACGGACGCGTAAGTGAAAACAAAGAAATCATAGAGCCTATTATAACCGCCGTCTTTTATAAAAGTCCGGCAATCAAAAAGAAAAATGTTTCTACTTATTTGGATCACTCCGATAACTACAAAGAGCAAAATGTTAAAATAGTTGCCGCACCCAAAATATTAAATGAAAACAGTATGCCTGTAGTGGAGAGATTATATGCCGAAATCAGCAAACATAATACGATAAAAAAAGCGGTATTGCTTATTGAAGATAATATAGGTGCCGAAAAGCATAAAAAAATTTTGCAAAAAAACTTAAACATAGATGATGTTGAAACATTGATATTGAACGAAAATGACATATCTGCCGAAAAAAATGCTGAAGATTATCTGCAACAAGACAACATTTTAACGGTCGCATTGGTTGATTTGAATAATTTCAGCAATTTTAAAAACAATTTCTTGGCCGATGAAGTTATTTGGTTGGCACAGAAATACGCATACAAAATCCACGTATTTGATGCAATTGATACCCAAATAGCCAAAGCTGCCGACAGAGATTACGAAACACTGTTTTCCATATCGGTATCAAAAGAAGTACCTCTGCTCAAACAGCAGCAACGCAATTTGCAAAAATATGTCAATCAATATAAATCGCTGTTATTAAAATATTTCAAACAAAATTTGTTACTCGGTAAAGAAAAAGAAACAATTTGGCCGGCCAAAACAGTTCAAACCTATCGTTTATATGATCGCGGATTCGTTTATATCAGGTTTTTCGGAGAAAATAAAAAAGAACTTTTTGCCCGTGCCAAAATAGGCAACAACAAAGGAATTATAGTGGCGTTGGTTGAACTTGCGCGCAAAGCGGCCCGCAAAATATCACAACCGATAAAATCTTATAAGATATATCTGCTCACCGATTTTGAAGCGATTTCCGATGATAAGTCGTTAATTAATGATTTAGAAACCGATGACGGCATATATATAAGTTATAAAGACAGAAAGGCTCTGCTGGTGGCAGACGAGCGACCGGAAAGGACTCAGGACGGACTCGAATTTCTGTACGCCAGAGCCAAAGTCCCGCAGAATGCAAACAAAGCGGATATTAAATTGTTCAAATTTAAAACAGTGGAGATAGAAAATGAAAATTAACGGCTTTAAACTCAAATATTCGGCAGCTGAATTACGACATAAAGTAAGTAAAGAAATGCGCCCTGTTGTCTTGATTGACAAGAATAACGATTCTTATAAAAACTTGTCCGAAGGCGATAAAAAAGCTCTCATTCATTTAATTAATGCTGCCAAAATTATAAATGATGTGGCTCTGGAGATGGATCATCCTCTGAATTTGGTGCAAAAACAAGCTTTGGAAGTTGCCGCCGAAACCAGCCCTTATGCCGCAAATGCGCTGAAACTTTTCAATTCATTGAACGGAGTTGCCGGTTCCAACGGTTTGGATAAGGAACCGATTGAAATTTTCGAAGGCATCCACTCTTATGAGGGGCGCAATTTTTATCCTACCGATTTAGATTCTGCTGAATTGCAAAAAATTATCGCACAAATGCTCGATGAGGGCAAAATTGAAGAAGTGCGGAAAATTTTAAGCGCGCGTACTATGGTCAGACGTGACGAAAACTGTCTGAAAGCCATAGATTACACCGAATATTTTGAACCCGAATTTTCGGAAATTGCCAATGAATTGGAATGCGCCGCACATTATACCACCGATGAATTGTTTAAGGATTACTTAGGTTGGCAGGCACAGGCTCTCATACAAAACAATGTTGAAATGGATATTTTAGCCGATAAACATTGGGCAAAAATGCAGGATACACCGCTTGAATTTACTTTGAGTCGTGAAAATTATGACGATAAACTGACACCGACAATCTTTGCCAACAAAGAACTGTGTAAGCGTCTGGAAAAACTTGATATTAAACCGGTGCCGAAAGATATGCTCGGTATAAGAGTCGGTATTGTTAACAAAAAAGGTACGGATTTACTGCTCAAATTCAAAGATGAAATGGTTAAACTGGCTTCCCTGATGCCTTATTGTGATAAATATACGCAGAAAGTAGGCGGAGATAACGGCTTGAAACAAACAATGGTTGACGCCGATATTGTTGCTTTGACCGGAGATTATGCGCTTTGCCGCGGCGGAATTACCACCGCACAGAATTTGCCGAACAATGATAAGCCGGCTTTATCGCACGGCGGCGGAAGACGTAATGTTTATCATCGTCAGGTACGGCAATGTTCAGATAAAATAAAAGCTCAAAAAATATTGGATGGTTTGGTAGCTCCCGAATTGCATAAATATTATGATGAAGATGCCGATCATCTTTTTGTTATAGGTCACGAAAACGGTCACAGTTTGGGACCGGACAGTTCTTACCAAACAGCTCTCGGTATATATCAACATATTATTGAAGAACATAAAGCTGACGTTATTTCCGCCGCTATGATGCCAGAATACGTAAAAGCCGGTATCATCAGTGAAGAAATGCTTAAATCCATTTATGCTACTTGGATTATCCGCCGGCATTTTATGATTGCATTTCCTGAAGACCGAGAAGCACACCGCGTTGCCGACTTGATAGAATACAATTATTTATACGAACACAAAGCATTCTATTTTGATAAAAACAAAAAACTGCATATTGATTTTGAAAAGATGAAAGAAGTGTGTAAACAGCTTTTGGCGGACACTATAAAAGTACAGCTTTCAAAATCTCCCGATTATGCCAAAGATTTTATCGACAGATGGTCTTCTTGGGGAGATATGCAGCAATATATAGCCGATTTTAAGAAAAATTTAGGAGTTCGTCCGTATATTCAAATTGTTTCATCATTTTAAGAGGTATGAACTATGTTAAAAAAGTTAGCCAACGGTGAGCTGTCATTAAAGTTAACCTTTTGGGTATTCGGACTGCTGGTATATTTTATATTCTTCATTTTCACCAGTATAACTCACGCCGGAGTTTTACGCTATATCTGTCCGGCAGGAAAAACTTGTTCGGATAATTTGATTGTTTATATTTTTACGCATTTCATCGGTCTGATGATGAGAGGAACTCAAAGCGGTATTATGTTCTATCTTATCGCTCATTTACTGTTAAGCACCAGTTTCATTTTTTATATATACATCACCTTAGCCGGATTGTGGAAATCTGCCGCATCTTATGAAGGAGCTGCTTTTTGGGCTTGGAGCGCAAAAATAATTATGGTCGGGATAGCTTTGGCAAGTCTTAAATCTATTTTCTGAAAACGGAGGACTGAGATGAAAAAATTTTTATTGTTTTTAGTGATGATTGCCTTGGCATCCTGCACTGTGGAATTAGGTAAGGTAACCCCTGAACGCAAACAACTTTACGACCGTAATAATAATCAGGAATTTTGTGAAAAAAATCCTGATAAGTGCATAAACGGCATCCCGTGGATGTAATTTAGTACAGTTATATTGAAAAACTTTTATTGAGTTTATATATCCCCTTCAGATAAAGGAGGATACCTATGGAATTTTCTAAAAAATGGGATTATGATTATGACGCAAAGTGCGAATGCTCCGACGATGACAGATGCGGTTGTACTTTTCCCAACAATATGTCACGCGGGTTCGTGGCCGATTATCAAATTCAAAACGCAAAAGCAGTAGTATGCAAACCGGTTTTAGTCGGGCAACAGGCTTTCAATTTCAGTGCTCCGGCAGTATTTGCCGACGGTTCAACCAATGATTTGTTCAACTTTTTTGATTATATAGCCGACAGTTATGCCTTGCTTATTTTTTACTTAGCGGATTTTTCCGCAGTATGTCCTTTGGAAATAACTTCTTTTAATCAGGCATATACCGAATTTACCAAGCGCAACGTAAAAGTAGTAGCAATCAGTGTCGATTCGCTTCCGGCTCATATTGCTTGGCGAAAACTTCCGTTTGCGGAAGGTGGTATCGGACAAGTAAGTTTTCCTTTGGTTTCCGATTTAAGTAAAATAATTTGCAACGAATACGGCGTTTTGCGTACCGATGGAATGGCGCAGCGCTCGACTTTTTTGATTGATAAAAATTATACCGTAAGATACCAAGCCGTTTACGACCATAAGATAGAGCGAAGCGTTGAAGAAACTTTGCGTGTTACCGATAGATTAATTGCTCTTGATAAAACAGATTGCAAAGGTTTTCAGTGTTGGAACAAACTTAATAAACCTGCAGTATTGGAAACTTCAAAACATCTGTAGAAAATTGTTAGTGTTTACAAATTACTCTTTAATCCTTTTCGCAGTCGGATATACTGATTGCGAAAAGTTTTTTTATCCGCAAAAAAGGAGTTAATTTATGACAATAGTTTCCATCTGGTGCAGACATAAAGATGACAGTATTATCGGCATAGGTCCGGATATACCGTGGTACATTCCGTCTGATGCCAAACGTTTTCGCAATCTAACTTTAAACAACACTTTGGTAGTGGGTAAAAATACTTATGAAACTTTACCCAATCGCACATTGCCAAATCGTAAATTTATCGTTCTTTCCGATGTGGCAGATTATGAAGTTTCTGATAAACAAAATCATCAGGTTATGACCGACATTAATTTGCTTAAAAATTATCCGGAAGATTTGTATGTTTCCGGCGGTGCTTCGATATACAGAGCATTTTTTACCAATCCCGAATTAATGCCGGACATTGTTGTTGATTGCGTTTATCAGGGAGAAATCCGTGAAGGATTGAGCGGTCCGCAAATAAGCGTTGCTCCGTGCGTAGAGGTTATACAGGAAAAATACTTTGCTCTGCCGCATAAATTTGAACTTGATAATGTTATAACAACCGTATGGCTGAAAAAGGGTGATTTTGTGGAACAGGAAACAGTTAAAAAAATTTTGAACTATATGGAAACGGAAGGAAAATAAAATGCAACAATATTTGGATTTGCTACGCGATATTATGGAGAACGGCGTTGATAAAATGGATAGAACCGGTGTCGGTACCCGCTCGGTTTTCGGGCGCCAGATGCGCTTTGATTTGAGTAAAGGATTTCCGCTGGTTACCACAAAAAAAGTTCATCTAAAAAGCATTATTTACGAACTTCTGTGGTTTTTAAAAGGCGAAACAAATGTTAAATATCTGCAAGATAACGGTGTCAGAATATGGAACGAATGGGCTGATGAAAATGGTGAATTGGGACCGGTTTACGGTTCGCAATGGCGCAACTGGAACGGCGAGGGAATCGACCAAATAGCCCAAGTTATCGAAACCTTAAAAACTAAACCGAATGACCGCAGAATGATTGTTTCGGCGTGGAACGTCGGTAAAATCGCCGAAATGCACCTGCCGCCGTGTCATATGATGTTTCAGTTTTATGTGGCAAACAACAAATTAAGCTGTATGCTGTATCAACGCAGTTGCGATATGTTTTTGGGCGTACCTTTCAACATTGCTTCTTATGCGCTTTTAACTATGATGGTAGCACAGGTTTGCGGTTTAGAAACCGGAGAATTTGTGCATACGTTAGGTGATACGCACATTTATCATAATCACTTCGAACAGGTCAAGGAACAGCTTTCACATACTCCGTATCCGTTGCCGCAAATGAAAATTAATCCGAGTGTTAAAGATATCAACGATTTCAAATATGAAGATTTTGAATTGGTTAATTACCAAAGCTACGATACGATTAAAGCAAAAGTAGCAGTATAGATTTATTTTAAGCAAAAAAATCCTCCTTCCCGCAAGGAAAGGAGGATTTTTTCTTGCATAGGTATTTTTATTAATACATACCGCCCATACCGGTCGCACCTTCGGCACCGCCGTGACAATTGCATTCTTTTTCCGGAATTTCACTTACCATTGCTTCGGTAGTAATCAATAATCCGCCAACCGATGCCGCATCTTGCAAAGCGGTACGAACAACTTCGGTCGGATCGACAATACCGGTTTTCAGCATATCGGCAAACTCACCGCTTTGAGCATTATAGCCGTAATTATAATCTTTGCTTTCCAACAATTTACCGGCAATTACCGCACCGTCAACACCGGCATTCTCGGCAATCTGACGAATTGGAGCCTGTAAAGCTTTGCGAATAATATCAATACCGACATTTTGATCTTGATTATCGGTTTTTAAGTTTGCCAAAGCTTTAGTTGCATACAGCAAAGCAGCACCGCCGCCGGCAACAATACCTTCGCGTACGGCCGCACGTGTAGCGTGCAAAGCATCATCAATGCGGTCTTTACGTTCCTTAACTTCTACCTCAGAAGCACCGCCAACTTTAATTACAGCTACACCGCCGGAAAGTTTGCCCAAGCGTTCCTGTAATTTTTCGCGGTCATAATCAGAAGTAGTTTGGCTGATTTCCTGACGAATTTGTGCAGCTCTGCCGGCAATATCTTCTTTGTTACCGGCGCCGTCAATAATTGTCGTATCGTCTTTAGTTATCTCAACGCGCTTAGCCGTGCCGAGCATATCCAAAGTAACGTTTTCTATCTTCATACCCAATTCGTCGGAAATTACCTGTCCGCCGGTCAGGGTAGCAATATCCTGCAGCATAGCTTTACGTCTGTCGCCAAACCCCGGAGCTTTAACCGCGCATACTTTCAAACCGCCGCGGATTCTGTTAACAACCAACGTTGCCAAAGCTTCGCCTTCAATATCTTCGGCAATAATAACTAAAGCACGACCGGATTGAACGATTGCTTCCAAAATAGAAATCATCGGTTGCAGATTGGAAATTTTCTTGTCATAGAGCAAGATAAACGGATTATCAAATTCACAATTCATCTTTTCCGGATTGGTTACAAAATACGGCGAAAGATAACCGCGGTCAAACTGCATACCTTCCACGACGTCCAGTTCGGTTTCCAAACCTTTGGCGTCTTCAACGGTAATAACACCGTCATTACCGACTTTTTCCATAGCTTTTGCTAAATATTCGCCGATTGTGGTATCACCGTTAGCAGAAATTGTACCGACCTGAGCTATTTCCGCCGAAGATTGCACTGCTTTTGAACGTGATTTGACATCTTCAACCACAGCTGATACCGCCATATCAATACCGCGTTTAACATCTTGCGGATTCATTCCGGCGACCACGGCCTTGCAACCTTCGCGAATAATGCATTCTGCCAATACGGTTGCGGTTGTGGTTCCGTCACCTGCTTTATCAGCCGTTTTTTGTGCTACTTCTTTAATAAGTTGCGCACCCATATTTTCAAATTTATCCGCCAAAACAATTTCTTTAGCTACCGAAACGCCGTCTTTAGTAAGTTTCGGCGCCCCGTAAGATTTATCGAGCATCACATTGCGGCCTTTAGGACCTAACGTAACTTTTACGGTTTTTGCCAAAGTTTCCACGCCCTTAAGCATTTTGCTGCGAGCGTCAGTTCCAAATTTAATATCTTTTGCAGCCATTTTTTTACCCTCTATTCAACTATTGCCAATATATCAGATTCTTTGATGATCAGGCGTGATTCTCCGCCTACCTTTATTTCGGTTCCGCCCCATTTGGCAAACAACACACGATCGCCAACCTTAACCGACATCGGTAAAATTTTGCCGTCTTCGGTTCTAAAGCCGTTTCCCACGGCTTCAACAATACCTTCCGACGGTTTTTCCTGAGCATTATCAGGAATAATGATTCCGCCGGCGGTTTTGGTTTCTTCATCAACTCTTTTAACTAAAACCTTATCGTGTAACGGTTTAATGTTCATTTTTTTGACTCCATAAATAAGTTATCCTAAAACTAATAGTTAGTTAGTGTTGCAAATTTTCAAAGTCAATAAGCAGAGCGAATTTTTTTTATAATTCTTTATTTTTAAGTTCTTCTTTAAGCATATTCAGCAGCATAGCTGCGTCATTAAGACAACCGAGAATAAGTGCTTTTTTCTTAACCACCGAGAAATCACCGCTGGTCAGATTATGTATTTCGGAAATTTCCCACGGTGCCATCATTCCGAAAATCTTTTCAAAAGCATAGCGTGCTTGTTCCGGCGTCAGATAATCAAAGTGCAGTTTGAAAACAAAACGGCGCAAAATAGCTTTATCTATCTTATTTAAGTGATTTGAGGTTCCGCAAAAAGGAGTAACACAGCTTTCCATTGCCGAAAGAAATGTATTTGTCATATCGCTTTTCCATTTATTATCCCCGCGGTCTTCCTTGCGCTCGGAAATAATACCTTCCACTTCGTCTATAATCAGCATTGCGTCTTTTTCTTGGGCTTCTTCAAACATTTCCAAAACATTTTTTGCCGGCTGCCCCTGATATTTTGAAAACAGTTCCGCCGGTTTTTTTTCTACCGTATTAAGCCCTATTGTCTGTGCCAAATAACGCAAAAAATAGCTTTTTCCGGTTCCCGGCGGACCGTAAATCAAAATAGAAAACGGATTGGAACGGTCATAATTTTTAAGTTTTTCAATAAGAGAATCAACATTTATATCGCAATTAATCAATCCGGTGTCAAATTCGGTCATCGGTTTAATATATTCATTACCGCCGAATTTTATTTTCAATTCGTCCTTAATCAATCCGATAATTTCTGATGTGCTGTTGATGTTCAAGTATTGAGCCTGTTTGGAAATACGGGCGAAATCATCTATTACCAAACCGCTTATTCGCTTAAGTTCATTTGGCGCCGCACTCTTAAAAAACAACTCGTACGCTGCCTCTTCCTGTTCATCATTCATATAACCGAATTTAACTTTGAACAAAAACTGCGAAATAAAATCTTTCGGCAGTGTGCTTATATCATTTATTATTAATACTATATTCACCGTCTGCGCTTTAATTCTTTGAGCCAATTGATAACAATTTTTCTGCTCTTTGAATATTATTCCGTATTCGTCTTTAATTATCACCAAACGGGTTGCCGGTTTTATTTCATTAATTTTAGTGCTGAAATTTAAAGCATCGATATAACAAAATGTGGCGCTGCGATTTTGTTTTTTAATATGTTCGCTCAATTCCGCGACAAGATATTGAGCAAACCGATTCTTACCGCTTCCTTCCGGACCGTGTAAAATCATCGAGAAATGGCTTTTATCAACGTTATTAAGCACAGAATCGACTATTTTATTGAGGTTTTTATCGGCATTCAAAAAATCAAATGATGTAAGAGCATTGCGGGTATTTATATACGTTTTATATTCATTTACGGCAACGTCACTGCCGTGATTAATCGCCATATTATAATATTCTTCGGTCAGCTTATCATTATCGATACCTCTAAACATTTTAGCATCGAGATTAAGTTTATAAAAACGCGCGTAATACAAATAAGGCGTAGAAAGGTTGGCATCAATGGTTCTGGCTTTTTCCAAAAGAAACACCACATTATCACAAGTAAGATTAATTTCGGAAGCTGACATTTTTGAAGAATTATTGCGCAACAGTAAAATATACATATGCGCAAACTCATCAAAAAACTTTATCGGCAGATCTTCCGATTTTTGCTTTTCAAATATCTGATTAAAGATTCTCAAGGCGCATTTAACGTCTTCATCTTTTGTATCATTGTTATATTTGCACACCGTACTGCATAACAGATTGATTGCATTATCGTAGCGATGTTCTTTGCAAGCTGTCTCAATATCTTCCCAAATTTGTGTCTTTTTATAATTCGAATTGATACCAAAACCCACAGTCATAACGCAATATCCTCAAAATTAAATTCCGAACAAAAATGTAATAATAATCAACGCCGAATATACAATCGACGGACCGAAAGGACCTACACGCTTGCGATTTATCAAACAACTTAAAGCAAAAATAACGCACGCACCTAAAATAATGTAGGCAATTATTTCAGCCCCTACCCACGCACCTATGGCGCATAAAAGTTTTATGTCTCCGCCGCCGAAAGCCTCCGGATATTTCCACACAATAAACATTGAGGCTACTACCGGCATTAAATAACCGGCTATAGCTCCGATAACACTGTTCTGCTCATAGCTGATAAAGTGCGTATCGATAGTCGCCAACCAAGTTCCGTGTTGGGCTGCATAAGCAAATCCCAAAACCAAAAGCGGCAAGGTTAAAATATCCGGCAACAACATAAAACGTTTATCAAACTCAACAAGCAACAACAAAATCCATAAAAAGCTTATATACCACCAAGTAAAATAATGGTCAAAGTTAAGCGCAAACAAATAAGTAGCGGCTGCAGTAAAGATTCCCCAGCCCAGCGAGCGCATTAAATAACGTTTGAACAAACTGATATAAGCCTGATTTTCTTTCAATTTTTTCCACGGCATATAATGGGACGGTATAAACAATTTAAGCAATATATATCCCATCGTAGCCGGCATCAATTTACCGATTCGGCGTGCCAGATAAGGAATTAAACAGCCGAAAATAAAACCGTAAACAATATAACTCATCGTCATTTCTCCTTTAGCAAACATCGTAACAAAGAAGTGATAACATTTTATTAATTAAGCCCAATTATGATTTTGTGTTATGACAAAAATACTGTCATCAATCCAGTTGAAAAAGTTATACACAAAAGTTTTTAGATTTAGCGTTTAAGCAAATGATAATTCTACGCATAACAGCGGTAATAGCCACCATTTTAGGCTTAGCACGAGCTATCAATTGTTCGTAAATAATCTTA
>JAFUSH010000049.1 GCA_017471705.1 Alphaproteobacteria bacterium
GGATCACCAATAAAAAAAGAGGAAGTAAAATCTTCCTCTTTTTTATTGGTATCCATTAATGCAATTCGAGATTTGAACGAGGAACGAGCCGGAGAAACAAAAACAACCTCAAAATGTTGTTTTTGGACGACGGGCGAAGGTTGCTTTTGAGCAAGGAAAGCGACAGCAACCGCAGCGAAAAATAAGCAACCGAGTGCCCGAAGCGGAAAGTGAGGCGATAGCCGAACTTGAACGCAAGACAAATCTCGTCTAAGCTCACCAATACAATCAGTGCTTAGTTTTAAACGCCTTTTTTTCTTTTAAAATCAAGCATTTAATATAGTTTGTAGGTTTGTTTTTAAAAACGGCACTAAAGGGGAATTTTACGAACTTGTTATAGCAACAATGTAGCAAAATCAGAAGATTAGTTGTTTATAAGAGTGATTTATATTGTTTATTTTGCTTTTTCTTTTATAATAACGGAAGAATGTTTTAAGGAGTTCAAAAATGTTTTACAAAATGAAAGAATTTATAAAAGAAATTGGAAAATACTCTTTTGATGCAATGCAAAAAAAACATCAAATTGATTTTAAGGAAGATAATCAGGCTATTTTATCTATCGTGACAGATGTTGATTTACATAATAGTCAGGCATTTAAGGAATTTGCTAAAAAAAATTTTTCTGATTTGAATTATATGATTATTGATGAAGAAAGCATTGATGATATAGGCGGAGATTTATTTGAGAAGATAGAAGATACTGAGTATCAATTTATTTTGGATCCTATTGACGGAACATTGAACTATAGCTCCGGTTTGCCGTTTTATGGAATATTACTCTCCGTTTTCAAACGCGGAAAACCTTTGTATGGTTTTATTTGTGCTCCGGCATTGGATGAATTGGTTTATACGGATGGAAAACAAGTTTTCAGAGAACATTTTGGAAAAACAGAAGTGTTAAAAGAATTTCCTAAGAATATATCTCGAGTTGTGCAGGCTCACGTTTGGGAAGTGAAATTGAAACCAAATCATATAAACGGAAAGTTTATAGTTCAAGATTATTTTTCGGCGGCAATTTATTCGTTATATTTGTCGTTAGGACAGTTGAGAGCTGTTTTAGCTACAGCCAAATTGTGGGATATTGCGCCGCTTATGATAATATGCAAAATATACGGAATGGGTATATATGATTATGATACAAATGAAGAAATTGAAATCTCTCCAAAATATATATCGAATAAAGGAAAAATCAAAAATATGATGATTATGGGATTTAAAGATGAAATAAGCGAAATAAAAGATATATTCTCAGAAATTGTTAAAGTATAATGTATTTGTAAAATTCCGCATATAGAAATTTTGCGCGATACGCATTACCGAACTTACCCCTATATTTGTTTATGATATCAACAATAATGAAATCAGAAAGATTATTGTTTGTCGTTTTCCCACAAGATATAACTTTGATGATGCGGACTGGCAAAAAATATGTGATTTGGCAATAAAATAATCACCGCCCATAAAACCATAGTTTGTAATTATCTTCCGAGAGTTATCGTTACGTAATTTCCCGAATTGGTTTCTTCTGATTGGTTCTGCCAATACAGCAGAGATTTTTTATTTTTTACAGACGTCATATTTTGACATAAGCGTACATTATGTATTGTCGTAATTATTTAATTAAGGAGATAATATAATGGAAAAAACGCAGGAAATTTTGAAACATTTATTTGATTTATATAACGATGCTCAATGGTCTGAGAAAGATATTCTCAATTGGTGTCAGAAAAATACTGAACGCTATAGTGCGTGGGAAAAAGCTTTTAAATATATAGAATTGGAAACGGTATTTTATGCAATTGATAATTATTGGCGCTATAAGTCCAATAAAACGCAACCGACTATTGCCAAATTGTTGGCAATGATTGCTACCGGTGAAGCGCATAAAGCCAAACAACCGAAAATCGTCAGATATTATAATCCGGCAAATGATTTTATGGCAATGGATATTAAACTCGGACGTTGTAAACATATCATAAGCGATTATCAACGAGCCGTGGAGTATATTATTAACGATATGCTGTGTAGAGAAATGCCTGCCAGCGAATGGGCAAAGCTGGATTATTCCGATAAAGTTAAACAGGCACAAGAAAAAGGACTGTTCAATGAACTGGATGAGGTTTTGGAAAAACTGTGCGCATCAGAAAATAAACAATGTTGATAGACGAGCAATGGAAAAATAGAATAATCATTGATTTTTTATGTTTTTTAATGTCTAATGTTCGGAGAGGTATTAAATGAAAATCATAAATATCAGCGGTCCGATAAATTCCGGCAAAACAACGGTATCAAAGTTGCTTACGGAAAAATTGCCGTATTGCTTTTTTATTGAAGTGGATAATCTGCTCTCCGATGAAGAGCAGAAAAAGATGAATTTGAAGCTTGAGGAAGGTTGGGCGGAGAGATTAAAAAGACTTGATGAAATTATCATTAAAGAAAAGAAAAACAGATGCTATGAGAATATAATTTTTGCCTACCCGATGACCGATAGAACATATCATCGGTGGAAATTATGGGAAGATAAAAATACAAAATTCATTAATGTAACATTGTCTCCGGATATTGAAATATGCTTGAAAAACAGAGGAAACAGAGAGTTGACGGAGTGGGAAAAACAACGTATAAAACAAATGTATGCCCAAAATTATAACGCTCCGCAATGCGCAGATATTGTTATTGACAACGGGAAACAGACACCGGAAGAAACGGTTACAGAAATAATATCATTTATAAAAGGAAAAGAGATTGATGAAAATATCTAATACGGCGAAAATGATTAATAATGATATTTGTTTTCAGACGAAAGATAACAGACGTTTTCGTTTGCGGGCTGCGGCGGTTATTATAGAAAACGGCAGTGTTTTGTTTGCCACTAATGATGTTGAGAAATACTATTATTCCGTCGGCGGCGCAATTGAACTCGGAGAAACGGCAGAACAGGCGGTTTTACGCGAAGTAAAAGAAGAAACCGGAGTTGATTATGAAATTGATCGTCTTTTATTTATACAAGAAAACTTTTTCAAACGTGATGACGGAATGTTGAAAGATTTATCCTGTCACGAAATTACTTTTTATTTTTTAATGAAGTCGCGCGGAACACAACAGCTTAACAGCCACAGTAAAACGGCAAACAATATGATTGACGAGAAAATGGTATGGTTGCCGATTGATAAATTAAATGAATATGAAGCTTATCCTTTTTTCTTTAGGGAGAAACTTAAAAACTTACCGGCGCATCCCGAACATATCGTAACACGCCGATAATATAATACTGCATACGATTATACTCAATAAGCATTGTAAACCGAAAAAATATTCGCTACTGTATGGTATCAGTTGATACATCCGTATCATTTTTTGCATCTTGGAAAACTACTTTTACCCGCTTACCTTTATACCAAATGGTTTCTGCTTTTAATTCACCATTTTTATGGTACTCTTTGCGTATTCCTTCACGTTTACCATTCACATACATAGCTATCGTGTCAATATTGCCATCTTCGAAAAACCATTTTGCAGTACCATCACGAACTCCGTCCTTGAATGGAATTTCCGCCTCAATTTTCCCGTTTTCGTAATACAATTTCACCGTACCATTTTCTTTACCGTTTTTAAAATTAGCCTCAGATTGTACATTACCGTTGGCAAAATAGCTCTTAGCTACTCCGTTTTCTATGTCATTTATATAAGGTATTTCTGCGAATAAAGTGCCGTCTTCACTATATTGCCGAGTTATCCCTTCTCGTTTACCATTTACAAAATTGACAGTTGCCGATTCTTGACCGTTGGAATGATAATATTTAGCTTCTCCGTTTTCTTCATTATCCTTAAAGTTAACTTCTGCAGCAAGTACCCCGCCTTCGTAGTATTGTAAAGCTAATCCCTCTTTTTTACCATTTATCCAATGTGCTTCTGATTGTAAATCACCTGTAACAAAGTATTCCTTGCGGATTCCGTCTTGTAAACCATTTTTAAATTGCGACTCAGCTTTCACAACGTTGTTTTCGTAATATTCTGTGTATTTGCCATCCCATTTACCATTTTTCCATTCAATTACAGACTGTAATCTGCCATTATCAAAATATCCTTTACTTATACCATTTTGTTTTCCGTTTACCCAAGGAATTTCATATTTAATTGTACCGTTTCTATAGTACTCGTGTGACATTCCCTGTTGATGACCTTTTTCCCAACCGGCATCCGTAAAAATGGAACCTTCGGGATAATATTCTTTGCGAATACCGTTAATAATACCGTTGGTAAAATTTGTTTCTGTTTTTATATCTCCGTTTTCATTATATTCGATAGCTAAACCATCAGGAATACCGTTTTTCCATTGTGAAGATGAACGTAAAGTACCGTTTGAATCATATTCTTTGCTAATACCTGTCTGTTCGCCTTTAATCCATTCCGATTCAGATTTTAATTTTCCGGATATGTAGTACCGCTTTAAAATCCCGTTAATTTTTCCATCTTTCCATAAGGCTTCGGATGCAATGTTTCCGCTTTCGTAATATTCTTTACGTGTTCCGTTTTGTTCGTGATTTTCCCATTGCGTTTCTGATTTTAATTTGCCGGATTCATAAAATTCTTTTGCAATTCCATATTGTTTGCCATCTTTAAAATGTCTTTCAATTTCTATTTGTCCGGAAGCATAATAACGAGTGGTAGTTCCGTCTAATCTTCCGTTTTTCCAATTCGCTTCATATTCCAGCCTGCCGTCAGGATAAAATAATCTGGTAATACCGTTAATAAGTTCTCCATCTTTGTTTTTACATATTGATATATCAAATTCATCGCGTTTACAGCTGACATCATCAAAATCATAAGTGTTCGAGAATTTATTGTTTTCAGCGGTATAAGCAACGCCGGTATATAGAGTGATGATTAACGCAAAAATTACACCTGTATAATATGATGGTTTATTAAGGTAGAACAGATTGCAGTACATATTAATTTTCTCCCTCTGATAGTTCATTATATTTTATGAATAAACATCTTTTAATAGAAAATCAATAAAAATATCAAATAAAATAACAAATGTATAGTAATCAGCTTTTGCCGAATACTTTGTTTAGTTGGCAATTTACCAGATAAAAAGTCATACATTTCGGTATACCTTTTAAGCGGCGCGCGCTTATGCAGGTAGTAATTGAACGAATATCGCCGATGTGTTTTGCCGTTTTCCGATTAATATAAAAAAATTTACTTTTTTTTCATTTTTTTACTTGCAATCGTAAAACAGTTGTGATATAAGCGCGCTACAACAATTGTTTTGAGAGGGTTTACCTCGCAGCGAAGCAAATATAAAATATAGCGCAAACCTTTGTTGCGAAAGTGTTTGCATAATTTTAACAAATTTTAGATGGCAGGAATTCCGTCTTGGAGCTTTTTGCCGTTTAGTTATAGGAAAAGTATTGAAATGGATACACAAAATATTAGAATTCGCCTGAAGGCTTTTGATCACAGATTGCTTGATCTTTCTACTGCAGAGATTGTGCATACGGCCAAAAGAACGGGCGCTGAAGTAAGAGGTCCGATTCCTCTGCCGAACAAAATCGAAAAGTTCACGGTTAACCGTTCTCCGCACGTAGATAAAAAATCTCGCGAGCAGTTCGAAATCCGTACTCACAAAAGACTTTTGGATATTGTTAATCCGACACCGCAAACGGTTGACGCTTTGATGAAGTTAGACTTGGCTGCCGGTGTTAATGTTGAAATTAAATTGTAATATTAATGTTGGCGCTTTTTATAAGTTGTCAACCTATTAAGAAAAGGAAAAAATATAATGCGTACTGGTCTAATCGCAAAAAAATTAGGAATGTCCCGCATTTTTCAAGCAGACGGAACACATATTCCGGTAACTGTTTTGAGTGTTGAAGGTTTGCAGGTGGTTAATGTAAAAACCGCTGAAAAAGATGGTTACAATGCCGTACAATTGGGTACCGGCGCCGTAAAAGCCAAAAACGTAAGCAAGCCGCTCAAGGGATATTTTGCAAAGGCTAAAGTTGAGCCGAAGAAGAAATTGAGCGAATTCAGAGTTTCTGAAGATTGCTTATTGTCTGTCGGTTCCGAATTATCTGTGGAACACTTTGTTGCCGGTCAATATGTAGACGTTTGCGCTACATCTAACGGTAAAGGTTTCGCCGGTGTTATGAAGCGTTATAACTTCGCCGGTTTGGAAGCTTCTCACGGTGTGTCGATTTCTCACCGTTCTCACGGTTCTACAGGACAAAGACAAGATCCGGGTAAAGTCTTCAAAGGTAAGAAGATGGCCGGTCATATGGGTGCCGAGCGCGTAACCGTTCAAAATCTTAAGGTTGTGTCTGTTGATGCCTCCAAAGGTTTGATTATGGTTAAAGGCGGTGTTCCGGGTTCTGAAAATACGTGGGTAAGAATTACCGACGCGGTTAAGAAGCCGGCTACAGTTGCTTTACCGATGCCTGCCGGATTGAAGAAAGTTGATGAACCTGTTGCAACAACCGAAGCTCCGGTTGAAAATGCAGAATAATGTAAGGATAATGAAATGAAACAGGACATCTTAAGTTTAGAAAATAAAAATGTCGGTTCTATCGAATTGAACGATGCTATTTACGGTCTGGAAGTTCGTTCCGATATTTTACAACGCGTTGTAACTTGGCAGCTCGCTAAATTACAGAGCGGAAATCACGCTACCAAAGGTCGTTCCGATGTAGCTTTGACACCGTCCAAGCCTTTCAAACAAAAAGGTTCGGGTAATGCTCGTCAAGGTTCTCGCAAAGGTGCGCAATTCAGAAAAGGCGGCGTTGTTTTTGGTCCGGTTGTGAGAGATCACTCTTTCGATTTGACCAAAAAATTCAGAAGACTCGGTCTGATGACTGCTCTTTCGGCAAAAGCGAAAGAGGGTAACCTTGTTGTTATTGATGAGGCAAAGTTGTCGGCTCCTAAAACCAAAGATTTGAAATCCAAATTGACGGCTTGCGGATTGACAAACTGCTTAATTATTGACGGCAAGGAAGTTGATGTTAATTTTGCTTTGGCAAGCCGTAATATCGCCGGAGTTGATATTCTGCCGACAATCGGTGCCAATGTATATGACATCTTAAGAAAGGACAAATTGGTATTAACAAAAGATGCAGTAAGTTGCTTAGAGGAGAGATTAAATGGCTAAGAACAAATCAAACAATGTAACTGCAGCAATGTATGATACATTGGTTCGTCCGGTAATTACCGAAAAATCTATGATTGCGTCAGAGGCTGGAAAAGTGGTATTTATGGTACCTTTATCAGCTACTAAAGATGAAGTTAAAGCAGCGGTTGAAGCTATTTTTAACGTGACGGTCAAAAAGGTAAATACCATTAAACAATTTGGTAAGGTAAAGAGCTTCAGAGGTCATGAAGGAAAACGTAATGACTTCAAAAAAGCTATCATTACTCTTGCTGATGGTCAAAACATTGATGTTACAACAGGAATTTAATTATGGCTTTGAATACATATAAGCCCACATCTGCAGGACGTCGCCAACTTATTCTCGTTGACAAGAGCGAGTTATACAAGGGCAAGCCTGAAAAGAAATTAACAAAAGGTCTTTCTAAGACCGGTGGGCGTGATAACTACGGACACGTTACAAGTCGTCGTATCGGTGGCGGTCATAAACGCAGCTATCGTGTGATTGACTTCAAACGTAACAAATTTGATTGTGAAGCAACGGTTGAGAGAATTGAATATGATCCGAACCGCACTGCATTTATCGCTTTGGTAAATTACAGTGACGGTGAAAAGGCTTATATTTTGGCTCCGCAAAGATTAAAATCCGGCGACAAAATTATTTCGGCTCAAAAAGCTGATATTAAACCGGGTAATGCTATGCCGTTGAAGAATATGCCGGTTGGTACTATTGTTCACAACGTTGAGTTAAAAGCAGGTAAGGGCGGTCAGTTGGTTCGTTCTGCCGGTTGCTATGCTCAGGTTGTGGGTAAAGATGCCGGTTATGTTCAGTTGAAATTGAACTCCGGAGAACTCAGAATCGTGCGCGAAGAGTGTTTAGCTACTGTAGGTGCGGTTTCCAATCCGGATAATCAAAACGTATCTTTAGGTAAGGCGGGTCGCTCTCGCTGGTTGGGTAAACGTCCGGTTTCCCGCGGTGTGGCTATGAACCCGGTTGAT
The DNA here is from genome assembly GCA_017471705.1 of Alphaproteobacteria bacterium. Classification (GTDB taxonomy): domain Bacteria; phylum Pseudomonadota; class Alphaproteobacteria; order RF32; family CAG-239; genus RUG410. Next base: position 8,186 of record JAFUSH010000049.1, read on the forward strand.
CACCCGTTAGGTGGTGGTGAAGGCAGAACCTCAGGCGGACGTCATCCTGTTACTCCTTGGGGTAAGCCGACTAAGGGTGCCAAAACTCGTTCTAACAAGAAGACAGATCGCTTTATTATGAGATCTCGTCACGATAACAAAAATTAATAAGGAGAAATGCTAATGACACGTTCTGTATGGAAAGGTCCTTTTGTTGATAGCTATCTTCTCAAGAAAGCTGACGCTGCTAGAAGTTCTAGCCGTAATGAAGTGATTAAAATTTGGTCTCGCCGTTCAACAATGTTGCCGCAATTTGTCGGTTTAACATTTGGTGTACACAATGGTCATAAATTTATTCCGGTATTGGTTACCGAAGATATGGTTGGCCATAAGTTTGGTGAATTTGCACCGACGCGCACGTTTTACGGTCATACCAAAGATACAGCGAAGAGAGGTTAATTATGGCTAAAGAAAATACAAAACAAGCAAAGGCTGTTTGTCGCTCAATTCGCACCAGTCCGCGTAAGTTAAATCTGGTTGCTCAGACAATTCGCGGTTTGAGTGTTGAAAAAGCGGTTGCCGAATTAAGCTTTTCCAAGAAGAGAATCGCAAAGGTTGCGTTGGATTTGCTGCAATCTGCAATTTCCAATGCTGAAAATAATCATAGCCTTAATATTGACAAGCTCGTTGTAAGCGAAGCTTATGTCGGTAAAGGCATTGTAATGAAACGTATGAGCGCACGTGGTCGCGGCAGAAGTGCCAGAATACTGAAGCCGTTTTCCAGTATGACCATAGTCGTTTCTGAGCGTGGGGAGTAAATAAATGGGACAGAAAGTTAATCCTACCAGTCTTCGTTTAGGTGTAAATCGCACTTGGGACTCTCGTTGGTATGCTGATGAAAAGTTTACTGACTATCTCCACGAAGATTTGAAAATCAGAAAATTTTTGAATGAAAAATTAGCTCAGGCCGGTATCAGCCACATCGTTATCGAGCGTCCGGCTAAAAAAGCCAGAGTTACCATTCATTCGGCAAGACCGGGTGTCGTAATCGGCAAGAAAGGTCAGGATATCGAGAATTTAAGAAAAGATATTCAAAAATTGACCGATTCTGAAGTTCAATTGAACATCGTTGAAGTCAGAAAGCCGGAATTGGATGCAAAATTGGTTGCCGATTCGGTAGCTCAGCAGTTGGAAAGACGTATCTCTTTCCGTCGTGCAATGAAGAGAGTTATGCAATCTGCTCTTCGTCTGGGTGCTGAAGGTATCAAAGTTAGCTGCAGCGGTCGTTTGGGCGGTGCTGAAATTGCCAGAACCGAATATTATCGTGAAGGCAGAGTGCCGTTGCACACATTGCGCGCTGACATTGATTATGCGACCTCAACAGCTCATACCACTTATGGTGCTTGCGGCGTAAAAGTATGGATCTACAAGGGCGAAATTATGAGCCACGATCCTATGGCGCAAGACAAGAAGTTGGCTGAACAAAAGTAATAACGCGAGGTTAGAATAAAATGTTAAGTCCAAAACGTTTAAAATTCCACAAACAGCATAAAGGCCGTATTCACGGTAATGCTAAAGGTGGATCTGAATTAAGTTTCGGTTCATTCGGTTTGAAGGCTTTGACTCCTGAACGCGTAACCGCACGTCAAATCGAGGCAGCTCGTCGTGCCATTACTCGTCAGATGCAGAGAGCCGGAAAATTATGGATCAGAATTTTCCCTGACGTACCGGTATCAGATAAACCTGCCGAAGTACGTATGGGTAAAGGTAAGGGTGCTATTGAATTTTGGGTAGCCAGAGTTAAACCGGGTCGTATTATGTTTGAAATCGAGGGAGTTTCCGAGGAAATCGCCCGCAGAGCTTTCGAACTGGGCGGCGCTAAATTACCGGTTAAGTGCAAGTTTGTTAAACGCTTGAACTCTGATTGCGGGAAAGGAGAAGCATAATGGTTAAAATTAAAGATTTACGCGCTATGATGATTGATGAATTGGAAAGCAAATTGACGGAATGCAAAAAAGAACAAATCAATTTGCGTATTCAACAATCTACGGGGCAACTGCAAAATACTTCAAATATGAAGAAAGTTCGCCGCGAAGTAGCTCAAATCAACACGCTCATTTCTGAGCGCAAGAAGAATAGTTAGGAGAAAAGATATGCCTAAGAGAATTCTTCAAGGTGTTGTTGTAAGTGATAAACAGGATAAAACTGTCGTAGTCAGTGTAGAGCGTCAGGTTATGCATCCGGTTTACAAGAAGTTCGTGAAGAAGAGTAAGAAATTCTCTGCTCACGATGAGAACAATCAGTACAAGGTTGGAGACAGAGTGTCCATTGAAGAATGCCGCCCGATATCCAAAAATAAATCTTGGACTGTTATTTCGTCTGATAACGCCTAGGATATGAAGGAATAAGAAAATGATACAAATGCAAACCAACCTAGATGTTGCTGATAATTCCGGCGCACGCCAGGTGCAGTGCATAAAGGTTCTTGGTGGTTCCAAGAGAAAGACAGCGTCTGTAGGTGATGTAATTGTTGTTGCTATTCAAGAAGCATTACCGAAAGGACACGTTAAAAAGGGTGATGTATACAAAGCTGTTATCGTTAGAACAGCCAGTGACATCAGACGTAAAGACGGAAGTGTTATCCGTTTTGACTCTAATGCCGCAGTTTTAATTAACAAGGACGGTGAACCGATTGGTACACGTATTTTCGGTCCTGTTACCAGAGAATTGCGCGCAAAGAAATTTATGAAAATCATTTCGTTAGCACCGGAGGTATTATAATGCCTAAAATGAAAATAAAGAAAAACGACACGGTTATCATTTTGTCTGGCGACGAAAAAGGTAAGACCGGCGTTGTGAAACAAGCACTGCCAAAGGAAAATAAGGTAGTTGTTGAAGGTTTAAATATGGTTAAACGTCATACTAAACCGTCACAAACCAATCCTGGAGGCATTGTTTCTAAAGAAGCAGCCATTCACGTATCTAACGTTGCTTTAGTCTCTGACGGTAAAGCAACCAAAGTCGGATACAAAACCGTGGACGGCAAGAAAGTGCGCGTTGCACGTAAAACCGGTGCTGTAATCGATTAATGGGAGAAAATTTTATGACTAATTTTGAAACTTTATATAACGATGTCATAAAGAAATCTCTTGTGGAAAAATTCGGTTACAAAAACCCACATGAGATTCCGAAGCTGACAAAGATTGTTTTGAATATGGGCATCGGTGAAGGCGTTACCGACAAAAAGAAGGTAACATCCGCAATGGAGGAGTTGGCCGCTATTTCCGGTCAGCAACCGGTTATGACCAAGGCGCGTAAGTCTATCGCTACTTTCAAATTAAGAGAAGGTATGCCGATAGGCTGCAAAGTTACTTTGCGTTCAACCAGAATGTATGAATTCTTGGAAAGACTTGTTAATATGGCATTGCCTCGCATCAGAGACTTTCACGGTATTAACGGTAAGAACTTCGACGGCAAAGGTAACTTCGCTTTCGGTATTAAGGAACAAATCATTTTCCCTGAAATCAACTATGAGAAGGTTGATGAAGTAAGAGGACTTGATGTTGTTATTTGCACAACTGCCAAGACAGATGAAGAAGCAAAATTCTTGCTGACATCATTTAACTTGCCATACAAGAAATAAGCGGAGATTTTACTATGTCAAAAACAAGTTCAGTATACAGAAACTTGAAAAGAGTTAAGATGGCAGCAAAGTATGCAAATCGCCGTCAAAAACAAAAAGCAATTATGATGGATAAAAATGCATCTCCGGAAGAGAGATTGCAGGCTCAATTTGCTTTACAAAAGTTTCCTAAGAATTCTGCAAAGATTCGCGTTCGCAATCGTTGCAAGATTACAGGTCGTTCACGTAGTTATTACAGAAAGTTCGGTTTAAGCCGTGTTGAATTGAGAGATTTGGCAAGCTTTGGCGAAATTCCTGGTTTAGTAAAATCAAGCTGGTAAGGAGGAATGATATCATGTCTATGAGTGATCCTTTGGGCGATATGCTCACACGCATTAGAAACGCACAAAGAGCGAAAAAGAGTGATGTTGTATCACCTGCTTCTCGCTTGCGTGAAAATGTTTTGGAAGTTTTGAAAAGAGAAGGTTACATTGCCGGATGGGAAAAGAGCAATGTTCGCCCTGGTATTGATGAACTTCGTATTCAATTAAAGTACCACGAAGGTACCGGTGTTATAACTGAAATTTACCGCGTATCTACTCCGGGACGTCGCGTTTATTCAAGCGTGAAAGAATTGCCGAGAGTATACAACGGCTTGGGTATTTCGATTATCTCTACTCCGATGGGTGTTATGAGTGATAACGAAGCCCGCAAGGCTAATGTCGGCGGTGAAATTTTATGCCAAGTATTCTAGGGAGGTAAACAATGTCAAGAGTTGGAAAATATCCTGTTGTTGTTCCTGCCGGTGTTGAACTGAGCATAAATAATAACACTGTTACGGCAAAAGGCAAATTGGGAGAATTAAGTTATTCTTTTGATGACAGCCACGTTGCCACAAAATTTGAAGATGGTAAAGTTACGGTTACTCCTTTGTCTTTGAGCAATTCAGCCAGAGCATTGTGGGGAACCACCCGCGCTCGCATTAATGATATGATTAAAGGTGTGAGTGAAGGTTTTACAAAAGATATGGAATTGGTAGGCGTTGGTTATAAAGCTCGTGTTGAAGGCAAAAATTTAGTTTTGTCTTTGGGTTTTTCGCACGAAGTTTTGTTTGAAACTCCGGCCGGTATAAAAATTACCTGCGCATCGCCTACTCAAATTTCAGTTTTTGGTGCAGACAAACAACTGGTCGGTCAGGTTGCCGCTCAGATTCGTAAATACAGAAAGCCGGAACCGTATAAAGGTAAGGGCGTTAAGTATGCAAACGAAAGCGTTCGTCGCAAAGAAGGTAAGAAGAAATAAGGAATAAGTCGATGAATACACCAAAAAAATTGTTTGAAAGAAGACAAGCTCGCGTTAGATCTGCTATTAAAGCCGCAGCTAACGGCAGATTAAGACTGTCGGTTTTCCGCAGCGGAAAGCATATCTACGCACAAATCATTGACGATGTAAAAGGTTTGACAGTTGCCTCCGCTTCCACTTTAGATAAGGAAGTAAGAGGGCAAATCAAAAAATCTTCTACAGTTGAAGCCGCAGGCTTTATTGGTAAAGTAATTGCAGAAAGAGCAGCCAAGTCAGGTATCAGCGAAGTTGTATTTGATCGCGGCGGATATATCTATCACGGTCGTGTAAAAGCTTTGGCCGATGCTGCTCGTGAAGCTGGTTTGAAATTCTAGGAGATTGAGATGGTACAAGCTACAGATCGTCATAATAAAAAAGAAGTAAAAGATGAGTTGGTTGAAAAGTTGGTTCACGTTAATCGTGTGGCCAAGACCGTTAAGGGCGGACGTACAATGTCTTTTGCCGCAGTTGTGGTTGTAGGTGATCAAAAAGGTCGTATCGGACTTGGTACCGGTAAGGCTGCCGAAGTACCGGAAGCTGTTGTAAAAGCTACCAACGAAGCTCGTAAAAATATGATTCGCATTCCTTTGCGCGAAGGCAGAACTTTACACCACGATGTTCACGGCCGTTTCGGCGCCGGTAAAGTGGTTTTAAGAACAGCTCCTGCCGGTACCGGTGTGATTGCCGGCGGACCGATGCGTGCCGTTTTTGAAGTTTTGGGCGTTCAGGATGTGGTTGCTAAGTCATTAGGTTCTAACAACCCGTATAATATGATTAAAGCTACTTTTGATGCCTTGAAAGCAATTAATTCTCCGAGAATGGTTGCTACCAAACGCGGTAAAAAAGTCGGTGACATTGTCAGCCGTCGCGAAGGTATGGGCACCAAAGAAGTTAAAGAGGAGGCTTAATTATGGCAACTAAAAAGAAAACTATAAAAGTTACCAGAATAGGCAGTACAATCGGTCGTCCGAAAAGTCAGGAACTGAACTTAAGAGGTTTGGGATTGACTAAGAACGGTCGTACGGTTGAGTTGGAGGATACTCCGGCTATTCGCGGGATGATTAGAAAGGTTGCTCACTTGGTAAAAGTTGAAGAATAGATGAGCGTGCAGGGAGGCTGTCATACCTGTAAATTTTCTTCTTGTGTATTATTTTATACACGGCATCGAAAATTCACTGCGTAGCACAGCCACTCTTCCCACTCGTTTGTTTGTATGATTACTGATGAGCATATAAAAAGGAATAAAGAAATGAAACTTAACGAATTAAAGGACAACGAAGGCGCTACTAAGAATCGCAAACGCGTTGGTCGCGGTATCGGTTCCGGTAAAGGCAAAACCTGCGGTTTGGGACATAAAGGTCAAAAAGCTCGCAGCGGCGGCGCTAAGCTTGGTTTTGAAGGCGGACAAATGCCGCTCTATCGTCAGCTTCCGAAGCACGGTTTCAAAAATCCGTTTGCAAAGACTTATGCCGTTGTAAATTTGGATACGATTCAAAAGGCTGTTGATGCCGGCAAATTAGATGCCAAATCAATAGATGTTGAATCTTTGTTGAAATCAAACGTTATATCCAAGAAATTGGATGGTATTCGTTTGCTTGCCAGAGGTGCGATAACCAGCAGTATTACCATTACGGTAAATTCGGCTTCCAAATCTGCGGTTGAGGCAGTTGAAAAAGCCGGCGGTAAGGTAACTCTCGCATAGCAGCTTTTCGAAGTAACACAAAGCGGTCAAGACTTCAATAGCCTTGACCGCTTTGTGTTTTGCTGTAAAGGCTTGACTTTTGTCTAAAAATATGCAACAATAATACGCATAAGATGGAGGTGAATATGGAACTTTGGGACAAAATTAAAGAAAATTGGCAGAAACAAACTCCGGAAGAAAAGAAAAGGACAATTAGAGATATTGCTATTATGGCGGTAGCGACTATTGGTGCAGGTATTACTGTAGGACCAGTCGGTGCTTGGGGTGTTATATCTGCCGTGTATTTAAAACGGCAGATAGATACCGAAAGAAAGCTTCGCAACAAATTTTTGCAAGCGAAGCGTCCTATGCCGAACACTTTAAAGAAATGGAAAGAAAAATCAGCTCCCGAAAAGCTTTTGAGCGTAGCTAAATGGAGTGCAATGGGAGCTGCTTGTATAGCAGGAGCCGCTTTAGGAGCTTCAGGCGTTGCTGCCGGATTGTTGGGTTCCGGCGGTATTTATGGAGCAGCTGCCGGAGTGGCAATGAATGTTACAGTAGGAACTATTGCGCGTGGCAGTTTAATGCACGACGATATAAAGCTCAATAATGCCGTGTTCAAAATTAATAATAATAAAAAACTGTCCCCGCAACAGAAAAAAGAGGCTATACAAAGAGAGAAAATGCTCGCATATGGTTTTATACCGAACCATAATTTAATTTCTGTGAAACCTGAAGATTTGAAGACAGTTTCACCGCGAATTACTAAAAAAGTTGCTTGGCGTCAGCCGCAAACAATGCCGGAAGGGGTGAAACCTAAGGGTAGAGTGCGTAAATTAGATATCAGTGATATATTACTAAATGATGGCGGTAAAAAATTATAGAATGATTTAAAAATAAACCGGATACAAAAAGTCCCTTATGAGCTGTCCGATTTTCAGGGCATCATTCATAAGGGACTTTTTAATTGGCGTTTCTCAGTCTGAGGTGATTTCTCCGCGTTGTCTTTCATACATTTCTTTTACACGTATGAAACGGGCATCTTCAGCTATGGTCTTTTTGATTTCCGGCGCCAAATCCCACGATTTCAGATAGTGGAACAAAAGATTCTGACAATTCAGGTGATAACTGTCAAATAAGGAGTTATGGACGATGCTCGCCAGATTTTTTTGCAGTTCTGTATTCTTTTCAGGCTCGTGCCAGAGTTCCGTAAATCTTTGGGTTAGGTAGCCATACTTGGCGATGTAAGCCAGAAATTCGCTGTGTCGGCAAAAAATATCAATAGATTGAGCAAACCATTCGTCAAATTCATCTTTTTCGCGATACTGTGGATTTCTTTTATCAACCAGTTCCAGTTTTCGGTACATCTTATCCAAAAAACTGCCGGTATCCCACGCAAAGTTTCCTCCGATACAGTCGAAAATGTAGCTTTCAGGCCAAACCGGTATCACATTGGGAGTTTGGTGAACTTCAGGTTTAGGATACGGGTTTTTCTCTTTGTCATTCAGCGCGAAAATCATTCCGCCGATGACAGCCGGAATAATCATAATTCCGACAACCAATAATGTTAGATTATCCATAATTTGTAGTATTTAGAGTTAAACAATAATATTCATATATTTAAATGTTGATGGATGCATTATATGTTTATGGTATAAAAAAGCAAGTAAAATATGGTTTAATCGATTATGCCATAATCACCGTTCACCAAAAATGCCAATAAAATTAAAAAGAAAATCATAGCAAATCCGGCTTCAAGAGAAATTGTATCGCTGATTTTATAGTGTTGATTAAGAGCATAAATAAACAAAGGCGCTATCAGTAATAATGCGGTAACGTATCCCGGATTTGGAGCTATCCGCAGAGCCATTGTTTTGGCAATAATCAAAACCGAGCTGAAAGCAACCAGTAAAGTACCTGTTTTCAGCATTTGTTTTGAAATTATGATGTCGTTTTGCTTTTGCAGTCGGTAACAAAGCATATTGTAGACACCGCTGATAAAAGTAGAAATCGTGAGATAACAGATTAATCCTTGCCATAAAGAACGCCCGTCGGTTGCGATATATTTGGTGATTATACTCATTGAGGAGAGCGCCAAAACGGCGGGTAGGGTATATACAGCAGCGGCACGCGATACTTCGCTTTGAAGCATTTGCCAATAGCAGAAACTGAAGCCGCATAAAATAAGCATTAAAGTTATAAGCAGATTTCCTTGTGTGAACAATTGTAAAAATTTTTGCGGAGTTAAAAGCCACCAAGCAAAAGTGGTCAGCAATACGGTAACCGCCATAAAACGCGATGTGGGACCTGCTCCGAATTTTGCCGAAGCAAAAAATATGCGTGAGTCATAAATTCCGATGCAAATGCCTTGCATAATCAGCAGTCCCCAATATTTGCTGTCTTGGGGAATTTCTATAAAAAATAAAAAGGGCGCAAACAAAAGGCAGATACCGAAACCGCGCCAGATTCCCAAAACGTAACCGTTTAGTTTATAGTGCTGATTAAAAAGCATATAAACCGCCGTGAAAAAACCATATATTAAACCGTTTATAATCCATAACATAAAAATGAAAGTATTATCGGATTATATTTTTTCAAGATTTGGCGGATATTTCTTCGGCTTTAAGCTGAATTTCCAGCCATTGATTCTCCTTATCGGTAATGGTGCTTTTGTTTTTTGCTAACTTTGAAGTAAGTTCATCGAATTTTTGCGGGTCATCGGTGTATAAGTTAGGATTACCCAAAGCAATTTCTATGGCTTTATTTTCTTCTTCCAACTTAGCTATTTCCTCAGGCAGATTATCAAGCAAATACTGTTCTTTATAACTCAATTTAAGCGTTTTGTTTTTTTCCCGCGTTTTATTTTCTTCTTTTACCGAAATTTTTTTAACCGAATTTTTGGTCGGTTGATTTTTGATTTTTTCGAGCAGTTCGGTATATGAGCCGACGTGTTCATACACGGTGCCGTCCCCTCGCATATATAATAAAGAAGTTGCCACCTTATCCATAAAGTCGCGGTCGTGGCTGACAATTAGTACGGTTCCTTCATATTCATCAAGAACTTCTTGCAATAAATCAAGCGTATCCATATCTAAATCGTTTGTAGGCTCGTCAAGCACCAAAAAATTAGACGGACGGGCAAGGGCAACTGCCAGCATAAGACGATTCTTTTCTCCGCCTGAGAGTGCGGATACCGGACATTGCGCCTGATCCGGTTTGAACAGAAAATCTTTCAAATAAGCGACAACGTGGCGAAAATGTCCGCGTACCCAAATATGGTCGCCTTCATTGCAGAGAGTTTTCCAGAGTGTTTTTTTGGGGTCTAATGTTATGCGATTTTGGTCAAAATAAGCTTCTTCCAAGTTTTTACCGATACGAATAAATCCAGAATCAGGTTCCAGACGTTTGGTAAGCAGTTTAATCAGAGTTGTTTTACCTGAACCGTTAGGACCGACTATGCCTAATTTATTACCTTTAATGACGCGCAATGAAAAATCTTTGACAATAGGTCTTTCGCCGAAATTTTTATATACGTGCTTGGCTTCAATCACCATTTTGGAACGTAATTCGGTGGTTTGTGCTTCCATTTCCACCGAACCGGTCATTTTGATTTGTTCCCGTCTTTCGGCGCGCAATTGCTGCAGACGGCGTAATCTGCCCATATTCCGTTTACGGCGGGCGGTTACTCCTTTATGTAACCATTCGGTTTCTTCGGCAATTTTTTTATTCAGGGCTTTTTGTTCAATAATTTCTTGGTCTATAACTTGATTTTCCCATTCTTCGAAAAAACGAAAACCTTTGTTGTTGCGGCGCAGAATTCCTCTATCCAACCAAAATGTAGTTTGGGAAATGTTTTGTAAGAATGAACGATCGTGACTGATAACAATTACGGCTCCGCTGAATTTTTTGATTATATCTTCAAGTTTTTCGATTGCTTCAATATCCAGATGATTGGTGGGTTCATCTAAAAGCAGTATATCCGGCTCATTAATCAAAGCCGCGGCAAGAGCTGCTTTTCGACGTTCTCCTCCAGATGATTCTTCCGGTTTTTGTTCAGCTTTAATATCAAAATATTCTATCAGTTTGTCGGCTCGGTAAGTTTGATTTTTTTCTTGTTCGGACAGGCCGCTTTCCACCACTTTACGTAAATTTGCAAAACCTTCAAAAATCGGTTCTTGCGGCATATAACCGATACGTGTCCCCGGCTGAATAAAAAATTCTCCGTCGTCTGCTTCGATTTCTCCGGCGATAACTTTAAGCAAGGTGGATTTGCCGCAACCGTTCCGCCCGACCAAACATATTTTGTCGCCGCGATTGATATATAGGTCAACCCCGATGAATAACGGATTCAAACCAAAACTTAATTTGGCTGCTTTAACAGTATATATTGGAGCTTCTGTCACCATTCATATTTACCTTTCGAGGCAGTTTTAAAACAATTTATCAAATAATACAAGAGATTTATTTTTTTACCTTGAAACCGAGAATATTTCGTATTAATATTCGCAACAAATAATGTTACGAGGTAAAAATGAAAAATATTGTAATGGCTTTATGTTTTTGTTTGTTGACTTTTAGCTCGGTGCAGGCTGATGATATTGAGTTGCTTTCCGATGAAATGCTCTTGGGTACGGAAACGGAAGCTTCATCGTCAAGTAAAACGGAAAACAAGAAAAAAGATGAAAATACAGTTGAGAAAGAAAAAGAAGATAATGCAGAAGCAGAGCAGAGCGGTTCATTTTTCGGTATGATTATCAAGCCGATTACAAATCTTTTCAGTTCCGATGAAGAAATAACCGCTGTTCCGGAAGGAGAAAAAGAGTCTCCGTTAGATAAAAGTATTCGTTTGGCAAATGAAGGAAGCAAAGATGATCAAATGAATCTGGCATATATGTATTTGTACGGAGCCAACGGGGTAAAACAAGATTTTGAAAAAGCTTTCAAATTTTATGAAATGGCGGCGCAACAAGATGATCCGATAGCTTTGAACAATTTGGGCAGTTTGTATTTTAGCGGGATAGGAACTAAAAAAGATAATAATATGGCCCTGTTATGCTTTAAAAAAGCTTCTGACTTAGGTAATGACAATGCGGCGCTCAATTTAGCGTTTATATATTTGACCGGCGGAGCAAAAGATGCAGCGCGCAATAAAAAAGCATTGGAGCTTTTTGAAAAATCTCAAAAGGCAGGTAATAAAATAGCCGAGTTTATGTTGGGATACGCATATTACAAAGGTTTTATGGTAGAGCAGAATTACAATGAAGCTTATAAACTTATTAAAAATTCCGCAAACGGAAAATCACAAATAGATGAAGCTCAACTTGTTTTGGCAGAATTATATACCAAAGGTATTGGTACGGTGCAAAATTATACAAATGCGGTCAGATCGTACCGAGCTGCAGTTAATCAGGGAAACCTTGAAGCAATAATGTTATTGGCAGAAATTTATACTGCCGGCAAGCTGACTCCGCAGAATGCGGTATTGGCTCACGCATTATATAATATTGCAGCTTCTCAAGGAGTTCCGGAAGCAGCCGAAAAAAGAGATGCTCTCAATGAAAAAATGCCTTTAGAGGCTCTTACCAACGCTCAAATGACGGCTCAAAATTTCAAATCCAATCCATCGGAATTGACTAAATATATTCGTCAGACATACGGGTATAATATTCGTGACTATATCAATAAAAATATGTTGAATTTAAAGAAAAAGAAGTAGCATAAAATGGATAAGAGAAAACAAAAAAAATTTTTAAGAAAGTTTGTTTCTTGGTTGGGATTGTTTTTCTTCGGCTTGGCGGCATTTATGATATATCGTCAGCTGGCTAAGTATACGCTAGAAGAAATCGAAGATGCCATAATTGCCGTTCCGAATAAAAATATCGTGTGCGCCTGTATAGCTTCTTTCTGCGGATATATGGCGCTTTCGTCTTATGATTATTTGGCATTGAAATACATTAAGCATAAATTGGCGACTTGGAAATGGATGTTTGTTGGGTTTATCGGTTTTGCCGTCAGCAATAATGCGGGGCACGCTATTGTTTCCGGCGGTGCTATCAGATACAGACTGTATACGCGGTGGCGTGTTCCGGCTGCTGATATCGTTAAAATGGTGACATTTTCAGGATTTACATATTTGGTAGCGTGCTTTGCTTTAGTCATTTTAGGATACATCTGTTCCCCTAATCACGTTTTATCGTCGGTATCATCACCTTATATCAATTGGTCAATTATAATATCTGCGATTGTGGGATTGCTGTTTTATTTTTGGGGATGTATTTTTTATAAAAAACCCATTATAATCAAGGAAGTGGAATTTGATACTCCGTCGGTTAAAATGGCAACGGCACAGGTTATAATAGGCAGTATAGACATATTGATGGCATCACTGGTTTTATATTTTGTGATGGACAGTTATGTAGATATTCCGTTTTTTACGTTTATGGGGGCTTTTATTATAGCTCAGGTTTTGGGTGTGTATAGTCAGGTTCCCGGAGGGTTGGGAGTTTTTGAAGTGGTATTTACCAATCTTTTGCCGGAAGATGAAAATCAAGCTACATTGTTTGCTATTTTAATATTGTATCGCATAATTTATTATTTATTACCGTTGATATTGTCGGGAATTACGTTGTTTATATATGAGTTTCACTTGGCGGAAAATAAAAAACAATTTTTGAGAATAAAAAAATCAAAAAAAACATTGACAAGTTAATTTATAAATAGTAATAATCATTTTGCTTCGGCGGGGTAGCTCAGTTGGTTAGAGCAGCGGAATCATAATCCGCGTGTCGTTGGTTCGAATCCGACCCTCGCTACCAACAAACAAAAACGTCCTAAAGGGACGTTTTTTTTGTATGGTAGCCGGATGAGAACCAACTTAACTAACAAAAAGGTCAAACTGATGACTTATACTTTTTATATTTTTTTACTCTTGCCCCCAACTTTGACGATGAACCTAATGAAAATCAACAAAATTGTTTAATACAGCGTAAGGATAAAAATAAGGCTCTCACCTAAAACCGTGAAAGCCTTTATTTTCTAATTGGTGCGCTAGGCCGGACTTGAACCGGCACGCCCTTGCGGGCAACAGATTTTAAGTCTGCAGCGTCTACCAATTCCGCCACAAGCGCATCGCAAGAAATCTTATACATAATAATTTTTTAAATTGCAATATAAAACTTGTATTTTTTTTATAAATATGCTTAATTATTTTACGGAAAGAGGAAATGCCTTCCTCTAATTGATTTGGAAAATACGACAGAAACAGCGTTTCGGTATTTTCAAGGGGAGTCTGATATGAAATCTGTTAATACCGCGTTTCATATTCCTGATATTGACGACGACGGGTGGAAATTTGTCAGTATTATGGCGGTGTTTACCGTTATTGCCGCTCTTATTTGGTTACCGTTGGGTGCTGCCTTTCTCTTATTGGATATCTGGTGTTTTTTAAGCTTTAGAAATCCGGAGAGAATAACTCCGATATTATCAAGCGTGGTGGTGGCTCCTGCCGATGGCACGGTTGTTGCGATTATCAAAGAAAAGGGACCGGATTGTTTGGGGCTGCAAAACAAAAAATTCCACAAAATACGTATATATTCAGGATGGTTTGACGTTCATATCAATCGAATGCCCATAAAAGCTAAAGTGGGTAACGTTTTTTACGATTGCGGAAAAACTTTTTCTCGCTCTTTTGATGCCGAAAATATCGGTAACGAGAAATTTGCAATCGCGCTTAAACATAGCGAAGGCTATGATTTTGCGTTGCAACAAACAGCCGTTTTGTGCAGTAAAAGAATTGTAAACAGAGCAAAAAAGGGTAATGAGTATCTTACCGGTCAACGCATAGGATTAATTCGTTTCGGCGGATACATTGATATATTCTTGCCGGAAAAAATTTGTCCGCAAGTTTGTATCGGGCAGACAACCGTTGCCGGTGAAACCGTAATAGCGGATATTAAATCGGATGCGCCCCGTCTTGAAGGAGAAATAAGATAATGGAAAAAAAGAAAGAGAGCATACCTGCTCGTTCACGAAATTTGATTAAGAAAAAAGCCATAAAAAAACTAAAAGAAGTTCCTTTTCGTAAAATGGCTCCGAATATTGTTACTTTGATGGCGTTGTGCGCCGGTATCACAACCATACGTTTTGCAATCTTGGGTAAATGGACAATGGCGTTAATATGCATAGTCTTTGCTTGCGTGTTTGACGGACTTGACGGACGAGTTGCGCGCAAATTAAAAGCATCTTCCAAATTCGGCGCGGAGCTTGATTCTTTATCTGATTTTGTGAGTTTCGGAGTTGCTCCGGCAATTTTGATGTATCAATGGTCACTTAATACTTTGCCGCACTGGGGGTGGATATTTACCCTAATGTTTGCGGCGGCAATGTCTTTGCGTCTGGCACGATTTAACACGATGTTGGAAGACGCTTCCGTGCCGGAATATTGGACACACTATTTTGTGGGGGTTCCGGCTCCGATGGCGGCAGCATTGGGAGTTATGCCTTTATTGATGTCTTTTGATTTTCCGGAAATAGGGTTTATTTTGCGCAACCCGTATTTTTGCAGTTTATTGATGCTGTTGGTTGCGTATTTGATGGTGAGCAGAATTCCTACGCTTTCGTTGAAAAAGGCTAAAATCAGCAAAGACTTGGTATTGCCTTTGATGATTCTGTTTGCGTTATTTATCAGCTGTTTGCTCACAAAACCGTGGCTTACTCTGGGATTGTTTACTCTTTGCTATATAATAAGTATTCCGATTACGGTTATTCGCTTTATCAAAGATAAACGCGAGTTTGAAAAGGGAAAATTATCAACAGAAAAAGAATAGATAACAAAATAAAGCCCTGAAAATTTTCAGGGCTTTAAGTTTATCAGAGCTTTTTCAATGTCAGAATTTCATCATACAAAGTATATCTGCTGTAAACTATTCTGTCGCCGGGGGCAAGAGAAACGTTTACTTTACTCTTTTTTACAAATACCAGATTGCCGTCGGTAGTTTCAATAAACCAAGTATCTATCGGCAAAAAACTGATACTGTAACGAATTTTCATTGAAAAAATATCTTTAATCTGAGCTTCTATCGGATCGGTGGCAACCAAATATCCTATTCCGTTGTTATTATCGTTTTGGTTGGCGGAACCGCCATCGCCCAAATCACAACCGTTAATCTTGGCAATTTCATTCGGACAGAACGAAAATACCGAAAAATCAATAGCATCGCCAACTTTGAGGTCTTGGTTGAAGCGGAGACGAATCATATACAGATAATCACGATGGTTAATCTGCATAACATAAGCGCTGAAAGGAATCATCAGCTCGCGGCGCATTTTGACTTGATACAGTTTGGTAATTACCGCTTGTTGCTGATTGTCAGACACTTTGTTTTCCGGAATCGGAGGCATATTATCCTCTTGAAACTCTTCTTTTTCACAAGCGCAAAGAGCTATGCTCAGAAACGCAAAAAATAATAACTTTTTCATAATTGTTGAGATTTAATCATTAAATTTTGCAAGTATTATACACTTTTCAGTTTGAAAGTAAAGTATATAATATCGTGATAATACCACGAGTTAATTTATCTGAAAATCCGGCTTGATTTTTTTATCTGAATTTTGTAACATACCTTTGGGCAAGGTGATAACTTACCTGAAGTGTGAGAACTTCTTAGCATACGTTAGTGTAAAACGTAATTTTACACGCTTTTCGGCTATGACCGGAAGGCGGTAAAATAAGCCTTAGCGGTCAATATATCGCACTATTTTATGTTAGTAGTTCTCAACTTCCGGTCGCTCTCATCAAGCGGCTTTTTTTATTGGGGAGAAGAAATATGTCTGAAGACAGCGGAGTTTTTGACGGCAAAGTAAGTATCAGACACGTTGTGGAATACTACGAAGAAATAGATGCTAAAGAATATTATTTACGAAAGACCGCTTATCTTCTTAATGATGACGAATTTAAGAAAGTGACCAAATATATTGAGCGCATAACCCAAAAACGTATCGCCGTATCAACAGGCAAGCTGAAAACGCATTCACAAAAACACCGGCATTACGGACGGGAAAAATCTTGGATTTGACAAATTACAATTTACAAATTTCATTTTTAGATGTATAATGATGCTGTTTTACAGGGGAAACCGTTATGGAAAAAGTATCTGTCATAATGCCGGCATACAATTGCGAAAAGTTTATAAAACACTCGATTGAATCGGTACAGAATCAAACTTATAAAAATTGGGAACTACTAATTGTTGACGATGGTTCTCAAGATGCTTCTTTAGACGTAGCAAAAAAATGTGCCGAACAAGATAACCGTATAAAAGTTATTAAGATGCCGCAAAACAGCGGTGTAAGCGTGTGCCGAAATTTGGCCGTTGCTAAGGCAAACGGCAGATATCTGGCCTTTATAGATTCCGATGATTTATGGTCATCGTACAAGTTGGAACATCAAATTGATTTTATGAAAAAGCATAATGCCGTTTTATCACATACCGCTTACGGATTCTTGAATGAAGACGGTTATGTGATGACAAAAGGCAAAGTAGACGTCGATTTGAATGTTGACCGAGAAACCTATATGAAAACCACTCAAATAGGTATGTCATCAGTTATGATTGACCGTCAGGGAGTTAAAAGCGTTCAATTTCCGGCCGACCGCAAATTGTGCGAAGATGCCAGATTATGGATGAGCTATTTGCGTGAAGGAATGAAATTTCACGGGCTTAATGAAATGTTGGTGCTGTACCGCATTCGGGATAATCAATTGAGTAAAAATAAAATTAAAATGGCTGCCAATACGTTGAAACGTTATTGGAATGAAAAAGATTTACCAATGTATAAGCGCTTATACTATTTTATGAAATATGCCACCAACGGTGTTCGCAAAAGACTCCGCAGTTCCGGTAATAACAATAGTATTTCCGCTAAAGATTTTAATTGCAAACAATATTAAAAATTAGATTGCAGATGCGCTTGCTTTGGAATAATATCTGCAGCAAGGAGAAAATTTATGATTGCTTTACAAATAATTTGCCTTTTACTTTTGGGAATTGTATGTGTTGCCGTTCTGATTGTGAGCATTATTTTTGCCTACTTAACGGTCAGTGCCGGTTTTATGCATACATCTCCGGCAGTTCCGTCACACGGTAAAGTGAAGAAAGCCATAATCGACGAAGCATCGTCAATATTAAAAAATACTTCGTATCAACAAACCGTTATGGATTTGGGGAGCGGTTGGGGAACTTTGTTATTACCGTTGGCAAAAGAATTTCCCAATCATAAATTTGTCGGGATTGAGTGCGGATTTTTACCGTATTGGGTTAGTGTTTGGAGAAGCCGTAAATTAAAAAATCTGGTCTTTTTGCGTCAGGATTTTTTTGATACGGATATTTCTGATACAGATTTAATATTTGTGTTCCTGCTTACGTCAACAATGGCAAAGCTGACCGCAAAAATTAAAAACGAAATGAAAAAAGAATCGCTTGTTATCGCCAATCGTTTCCCGATGAAAGATACCGAACCGCACAAGGAAGTAAGCCTCGGTTCAAAATACTACACATATTATGTGTACAAAAACTGATTACATAAATTTCAAAGAAACCACGCATTTGTTATGCAAAAGACATTTGCAAGCCCTGAAAGCTTCGCGATATTGCAGCGTACGGTTTGATACAAATGCTTGGTCATCGGGACCTTCATAATCAATTTTAGTCAAACCGTACAACAAGCCTAAATTGAGTTTTTCACTGCCGATTTTAGGATTGGACGGATTTATTCTTCCGACCGATATACCTAAAAAGTTCGGCACTTTCTTTTTCCAATCAGTTTGCGCCAAAAGCATACACGCACTCCGACGAATGCCGTAGAAAGTAATTGTATATGCGCCGGTACCTCTGTAAGCTTTTTCAAAGGCTGCCGGATCATCAATCACAGACATATAGAAATCCTTTTCTTCTTTGGTTTTATACGATTCCGTAAATGTCATCGTCGAGCCGAAACGATTTCTGATTAAATATCCATTATCGGTCATTCTGGTTTTTAAATCAATCGGCAAAAAATTACTATACACTACAGTATCATTGTTAAAATCTTTAAAATATGTTTCTTGTCGGTCTTCTTTTATTTTTTTTGTTATATAAACAACATCTTCAACAGTTTGTTCCGCATCTGCTTTGGTAAAGAGGGTATAAAAGGCGAATATGACCCCGAAAATAAAGACCAAAGGAATGATAAATCTTAAAGATTTTACCATATCTTTGATAATATCAAGTAACTTTTGCATACTTCGAACCTCCTTGTCAAACAGACGAACACACTGTGAGTCTATTGCAACAAAATTAAAATACGGTTAATGATATTTGCGGATTATTCCCGACAAAATTCCTTGAATTTTAATACGATTGGCGGCAAATGTTCGGGTTTTATAATCTTTATTGCAAGGAATAAGCTGAACTTTATCGCCGTCTTTTTTAAGTATTTTCAAAGTTGCCTCGTTATTATCAACCAACGCTACCACTATCTTACCGTTATCAGCTTGATTTTGCCTTTTTATAATCGCAATATCGCCATCCATAATACCGGCCTCAATCATTGAATCTCCTTCAATAGTTAAAGCATAAAACTGCCCCAATGAAACCATATCAAACGGAACCGATATGGATTCTGTTTCATTGGCTATTGCTTCAATCGGAGTTCCGGCAGCAATTTTGCCGTATAACGGAATCTGTGCAGAACTGTTAAGAAGCGCCTCTTCACGCTTTTTTTCCTCTTCTATTACCGCTTGCGGCTTGAAGCGCGGTAAACGCACAACTTCCATTGCTCTGGCTTTATGCGGCAAACGACGGATAAAATTTCGTTCTTCAAGAGAGGTAATTAACGCGTGGATTCCGGATTTTGATTTTAAACCGATAGCATCTTTCATTTCATCAAAAGAAGGACATTTTCCGGTTTCTCTGTTTACTTTATTTATAAACATCAGAAGATTATATTGTTTTTCAGTAAGCATAAGCTGTCTCCCTAAAATTTGTTCTATTTTAGTTCTATGTGGCAGCAATTGTCAAGCATATTTTGCAAGAGCGCTGAATTGAAAAAAAGACCGCGTCTCACGGCGCGGTCTTGATTTTTTTAAGCAAACAGATTATGCTGCTTTGCTTGATTTGTGTTCTTTTTGGGTTTTGCCGTATTTAACAGCGGCTTGAGCTGCTGCCAAACGAGCAACCGGTACACGGAACGGAGAGCAAGAAACATAATCTAATCCACATTGTTGGAAGAACTCAATGGATTTAGGATCACCACCGTGTTCGCCGCAAACGCCTAAAAGCAATTCCGGATTGGTTTGACGACCGTATTCACAGGCACGTTTAACCAATTTACCAACGCCTTCAACATCTATAGATGCAAACGGATCGGCAACGTAAATCCCCTTAGAACGGTAACAATCCAAAATTGCTCCGGTATCATCACGGCTCATACCCAAAGTGGTTTGTGTCAAGTCGTTGGTACCGAAACCGAAGAATTGAGCTGATGCTGCGATTTCTTCAGCCATCAAAGCTGCTCTCGGTAATTCAATCATTGTACCAACTTCGTATTCAATGCTCTTGCCTTTTTCGGCAAAGATTTTTTGAGCAGTGGTATCAATGGTGTTTTTAACGATATCCAGTTCCTTCTTAGAGCCGATTAACGGAACTTCGATTTCCGGAGTAACTTTAACTCCTTCTTCACGGCATTCCATAGCAGCCTCTAAAATGGCACGGGTTTGCATTTCGCAGATTTCCGGATAAGTAACTGCCAAACGGCAACCGCGGTGACCGAGCATCGGGTTCATTTCGTGCAAGGAGTTTGAACGATTCTTAACCTCATTCAGAGTTTTACCCATTTTGTCAGCCAATTCCTGCATTTCAGCATCGGTATGCGGCAAAAACTCGTGGAGAGGCGGATCCAACAAACGAATAACAACAGGGAATCCGTCCATTGTTCTGTATAATTGTTTGAAGTCTTCTTTCTGGTAAGGCAACAAGCGAGCCAAAGCGGCACGGCGACCTTCTTCATTATCAGACAAAATCATTGTGCGCATATCGGAAATACGCTTCGGATCAAAGAACATATGTTCAGTCCGAGCCAAACCGATACCTTCGGCACCAAATTCCATAGCCTGTTTTGCGTCGGCAGGAGTCTCAGCATTAGCGCGGACGTGCATAGTGCGGATTTCATCAACCCAACTCATAAAGCGACCGAAGTTACCGGAATTGGTATCAGCCTTAACGGTAGGAACAGCACCTTCAATGATTTGACCTTTACCGCCGTCCAAAGATA
The DNA here is from genome assembly GCA_017471705.1 of Alphaproteobacteria bacterium. Classification (GTDB taxonomy): domain Bacteria; phylum Pseudomonadota; class Alphaproteobacteria; order RF32; family CAG-239; genus RUG410. Next base: position 29,116 of record JAFUSH010000049.1, read on the forward strand.
CCCAATCACCTTCTTTAATGCACGAACCGGACTTTGTTGTCATAGTTTTAGCGCTGTAATCAATGGTAATATCTGTAGAGCCCGAAACGCAAGGAGTACCCATACCTCTGGCAACAACCGCAGCGTGAGATGTCATACCGCCTCTGGCCGTAATAACGCCTTGAGAAGCGTGCATACCGCCGATATCTTCCGGAGAAGTTTCGTTACGGATTAAGATTACTTTTTCACCTTTGGCAGCCCACGATTCGGCATCTTCGGCACAGAATACGGCGCGGCCCACGGCAGCCCCAGGAGAAGCCGGCAATCCGGTAGCAATAACTTTCTTTTCTGCTTTCGGATCCAACATCGGGTGCAGCAATTGATCCAATTGATCGGCACCAACACGCATAATAGCTTCTTCTTTGGTAATCAAACCCTCATCATACATTTCAACAGCCATTCTTACGGCAGCAGCGGCAGTTCTCTTACCGTTACGGCACTGTAACATCCACAATTTACCGTGTTCAATGGTGAATTCCATATCCTGCATATCTTTGTAGTGAGCTTCCAAAGCATTGCGAACATCAACTAATTGCTTATACAAGCTTGGCCATAATTCTTCCAAAGAATTACCTTCGCCTTTAGATGACATCGGTTGCGGAGTACGAATACCGGCAACAACATCTTCACCTTGAGCATTTACGAGATATTCACCGTAGTATTTATTTTCACCGGTAGCCGGATCACGAGAGAAGCAAACACCGGTAGCCGAATCATCACCGGCATTACCGAATACCATTGTTTGAACGTTACAAGCAGTACCCCAGTCACCAGGGATATTGTTTAATTTACGATAGGTGATGGCACGAGCAACATTCCAAGAACCGAATACGGCGCCGATACCGAGCCACAACTGTTCCCACGGATCTTGCGGAACGATTTTATTCAATCTTTTACCGATTTCTTTATATTGAGAAACCAATTCTTTCAAATCTTCGGTTGTCAAATCCGTATCAGATTTATAACCTTTGGATTTTTTCATTGCTTCCAAAGCGCCTTCGTATTCATCCAAATCCGCGCCCAAAACAACATCAGAAAACATTTGAATAAAACGACGATAAGAGTCGTAAGCAAATCTTTCATTGCCGGAAACGGTAGCCAAACCTTTAACGCTTTCATCATTCAAGCCGAGGTTCAAAACCGTATCCATCATACCCGGCATTGAAATTCTGGCACCGGAACGTACCGAGAACAACAACGGGTTAGAAGAATCACCGAATTTTTTGCCCATAATAGCTTCAACGCCGGCAACAGCAGTCTTAACCTGATCTTTTAAATCAGACGGATAAGTATTGTTGTTGGCATAGTAATATGTACAAACTTCCGTAGTTACGGTAAATCCCGGAGGAACAGGCAATCCAACCTTATTCATTTCTGCAAGGTTAGCACCTTTACCGCCGAGGAGATTACGCATATTGGCATCGCCTTCGGCTTTGCCGTTTCCAAATGTATATACCCATTTACTCATGGTTATTTAAGCTCCTGTTAGCTATAGGTTAAAAACAAATTTCCGCTTATAAAAAGCCGAAATTAAAATCAAAAAAAATTTCAATTTGCCCTGAATTTATACTACAAAATGTCAGAGTTCAAGTAAAAAATAAGCTTTTGATTAAATAAATTTATTTCTCCAAAATCTGTTTAAAATAAAGTTTTTTTGTCTGAAAATCAAATCTGAATCATATTTGTATTTTTCTTATGATACGAGCCGGATTTCCGGCGATTACTACATTATCCGGAAAAGATTTTGTCACTACGCTGCCGGCTCCGACTATCACATTATTGCCTAACGATACCCCCGATAAGATTGTTGCGCCGCCGCCAATCCAGACATTATTGCCTATGGTAACTTTTTGAGGCAAACCGATACCTTTTTGACGTTCTTGCGGATTAAACGGGTGCGAAATAGCATATATGCAGGTTTTCGGACCAATCATACAATTATCGCCTATTTCTATCGGCGCCGCATCCAAAAATACGCAATCAAAATTGGCAAAAAAATTTTCTCCCACAAAAATTTGATAGCCGTAATCACAATGGAACGGCGGCTTTATCATTATTTTTTCTCCGCATTTGGCAAAGAGTTTTTGTAGAAGTTTTTTTCGCAAATTGACATCGTCTTCTGACGAATGATTATATTGTTCTGCCAATATCCGCGCGTTTTTCTTATCTTGCATTAACTCGGCATCACCGGTTATGAAAGCTTCACCCGCTAACATTTTTTCTTTTTCTGTTTTCATATAATAATCTCCTGCCTACAGTTTGCAAACCGCATTATAATTCGTCAGGAGTAAAAAAACAATTTATGCCGGATGTATAATTGAACCTGATTTTTTAATTTTGACTAAATTTTAATGATGAAGCACCGAAAAAAAGAAAGGATTTCAGAAAACTCTGAAACCCTTACATTTATTGGCGCGCCCAGCGGGACTCGAACTCACAACCTTCTGATCCGTAGTTTTAATCAGAGGGTTTAAAATGCAAAATTTATAGTGTTGCATTTTGTTATAAGGTATTGATTTTTGTTAAATTATTTGAGATATTCTCGCTTGACAAATTGGATGGAGTTGGATTAAATTTGATTTAAAACGTGTGACCAGCGTGTGACCGGCACACAAAAATCAGAAGGTTTTAAATATGGTACAGAACACTTATAAATTTACAAAGACATTTATTGCAAACCTGCCTATTCCGAAAAAAAAGAACCTTTTATTACGATTCGGTAGAAAACGGTTTGATTTTACAGGTCACTCCTTCGGGAAAGAAAAGTTATTACCTTTATAAACGCGTAAACGGACAACCTATGCGTATCTTTTTAGGTGATTTAGAAAAATTACTAACCCCGGAAATGGCTCGCGAAGCCGCAGTTAGGCTCAAAATGAATATCAATGAAGGAGAGCAACCTTATTCACGCAAAAACGAGAACAAACTAACATTAAAACAACTCTATGATGATTTTATGAGCGAGAAAGAAGGAATTCTGCGCCCGCAGACATTATATAACTATAAAAGCATATGGAATAACAAACTGCAAAAAATAGGGCAAAAAGCAGTTAAAAACATTACTTCTGATGAGTTGAAAGTTTTGCATAAGCATATTACGGCGGAACATGGAAGCTATATTGCCAACCAAGCCGTTGTTTTGGTTCGTACCCTGATAAATTATGCTATAAAAGAAGGCAAATATAAAAATTTCAATCCTGCTATTGCCGTCAAACTTAATAAAAAAGAGGCTCGTGCAAGATATTTAACACACGAAGAAATCAAAAGATTCTTAAGTATATTATATCAATACGACAATTCGGTAACACGCGATGCTATTTTAATGTTGTTATACACCGGTGCACGTAAATCAAATGTATTGTCAATGGCTTGGTGTGATATTGATATAGATGCTAAAATTTGGAAAATTCCACAAACAAAAACAGATGAAAATGTAACAATAGCGCTCGTTGAACCGGCTTTGGAGATTTTAAGAGAGCGAAAAGAATATTCCGATAGTGTATGGGTATTTCCATCACCAACTTCGCATACCGGACACTTGGTTGAAATAAAAACAGCTTGGAATGCCTTGATAAAAAAAGCAAACATAACAAATTTCAGAGTACATGACTTAAGACATACTCTGGCGACATATCTCATTGCTAATGGAGCTGATGCCTTTATGGTAAAACGCGCATTAACCCACAAAAGTCTGCAAAGTACACAAGTTTATGTAAACTTAGGTGTTGAACATTTACGCGATAAACTCAACGACACCGTTGAAAAAATGATAAAAATCAGTAAAGAATAGTATTACTGTAGAATATTATATATTGACTTCGAACAAAATTTGACTATAATAAAATTATATTTTATTTTGGTCGGAGATGAGTATGTATATAAAGAGAACACTTGAAGCAGAAATTGCCAAATTGAACGATTTTTTTCCTGTAGTTTTTATAGGCGGGCCACGTCAAGTTGGTAAAAGTACGGTTTTTGAAAATTGCAGCAAAGAAAACAGAACAATTATAACTTTAGATACGCCGAGCATTCGTGCCCTTGCCAAAGAAGATCCGAAAGCATTTCTGGAGCGTTATCCGGCACCGGTGCTGATTGATGAAGTGCAGTATGCACCGGAACTGTTTTCGTATATTAAAGCGATTGTTGATAAGGAAAAGAAAACAGGTATGTATTGGCTTACCGGTTCGCAACAGTTTCATCTGATGAAAAATGTTTCAGAAAGTTTGGCCGGACGTGTCGGAATTTTGACTTTGGAAGGTTTATCGCAAGATGAAAAGAACGGACATGCCGAAGTTCCACCGTTTTTACCGACCAAAGAGTATTTAACCGCTAAAGCAGCGATAGCTACACCGACTAACCTGAAAACCATTTATCATTTGATATGGAAGGGTTCATATCCGAAACTTTTTAATGCCGATGACAGTTTATGGTCGGTTTATTACGATTCCTACATTCAGACCTATTTAGAGCGTGATATACGCTCCCTATCTTCAGTAAATAATGAACTTGACTTCTTAAAGTTTATGCGTGTTTTGGCGGCTCGTACCGGTCAGGAACTTGAATATAGCAGTATTGCCGATGAAGTCGGTGTATCTGCTCCGACGATTAAGTCATGGGTATCAATTCTTAAAGCATCGGGAATTATTTTCCTTTTGGAACCATACTATAAAAACATAACTAAACGCATTATCAAGGCACCGAAAGTTCATTTTATGGATACGGGCTTAGCTTGCTTCTTAACCGGTTGGAATACGCCGGAAACATTGGAAAACGGAGCAATGAACGGTCATATTTTGGAAAGTTACGTAGTTTCGGAAATTATCAAGAGTTATTGGCATAATGGCAAACGTCCGAACATTTATTATTATCGCGATAAAGATAAACGCGAAATAGATGTTTTATTGGAAGAAAATGGTGTACTTTACCCTATAGAAATAAAGAAAAAGAGTAACCCTGATAAAAATGATATTAAAAATTTTGCGGTTATTGAAAAAGTCTTGCAACAGAAACGTGGAAACGGCGCCGTTATTTGTATGGCAGAAACACATCTGCCGCTGACTGATTGTGATAATATTATTCCAATCGGATATTTATAAAGGAGCGTAATTATGGCAAAGACTTATAACAAAAGCAAACATTTTGATTTGGATTATTTCAGAACCAAAGGATTGGCGTTTTTTGATACGCTTGATTTCAGCGATGTCAGCAACGAAGAAATAAAGAATATTATTGATTGTGGAGTATACCGTATTTTACCAAGCAATTGTGAGATAATTTAAGTAGGAAAGAAACCATGACTAACAGCGAATTTGTAGATGACAAGAAAATTAAAGACATTATGCTCTATATCAAGTCAATGAAACACGCCGAGCAAATCCGGATGATGTTTATGTGCAGCTTGAACGGGCTTCGCTCCATAAACTTTGCGTATTTGCAGGTTAAGGATTGCTATACGGATCAGCTGAAACCCAAAGATGTGATTAACCTTGATTATGATAAGAACAAGGGCAAACATTCTTGCTCGTATTTCATGAACAGCCAGATGAAAAGAGAATTGGCGGACTATTTGAACTATTTGCAACAAAAATGGGGCGAAAGTCTATCGCCGGAAACATATTTGTTTACATCGCAGAAAATGAACAAACCGTATAACCGCGTGAGCATCAGTCGGCTGTTTGGCTTCATTTATAACAAATTCGGTATAAAAGGAGCATCTCATTTAGGAAGGCATCTGTTTGTTTCAAAACTGGTTAATTCCGGCGTTAATATCTGTTTGGTACAAAAATTAGCAAATCACCGCAATATAGTTACAACTCAAAAGTACTTTAATTATAACGAAAAAATGCTCGCCAACGCGGTATAAAATGTGAGAGTGTAGAAAAAGAAATTTTGATAGTACAATATAAAATGTATTGACATTAAAAAATTATAGCAATACACTTTTGTTGTGGATTAAGAGGAAATCTATATGACTAATTTGTTTATGAACATCGTTTGTTGTCCGTCTGCTGTTAATCGCAGACAGGTACGCATATGCGATTGATAAGCAAGTTAAATCTTTAATTTAATGCGTTCCGTTTTTGGAACGCTTTTTTTTGAAAGGATAAAAATATGACAATATACAAGAAAATTACGGATTTAGTTGGAAATACACCGTTATTGGAATTATCCAATATTGAACAAAATGATAATATTGAAGCAAAGGTTTTGGTTAAATTAGAATATTTCAATCCGGCCGGTAGCGTGAAAGACCGTATTGCCAAAGCAATGATAGAAGATGCCGAAGCAAAAGGTAAATTGAAAAAAGGTGCAGTAATCATTGAACCGACAAGCGGAAATACCGGAATAGGGTTGGCGTCGGTTGCCGCAGCTAAGGGATATAAAATAATTTTAACTATGCCGGAAACAATGAGTGTGGAAAGAAGAAACTTATTGAAAGCATATGGTGCAGAGTTGGTCTTAACCGAAGGTGCCAGAGGTATGAAAGGCGCCATAGCTAAAGCGGAGGAATTGGCTGCTGAAATAGAAAATTCATTTATTCCGGGACAATTTATAAATCCGGCAAATCCGGAAGCCCATAAAAAGACAACCGGTCCGGAAATTTGGAAAGATACGGAAGGAAAAGTCGATATTTTTGTTGCCGGTGTCGGAACCGGGGGAACACTTTCCGGAGCAGGAGCATATTTAAAAGAACATAATCCCAATCTGAAAATTGTTGCGGTTGAACCGGATGATTCACCGGTTTTGAGTGAAGGTCGTAGTGGGGCACACAAAATTCAAGGCATCGGAGCCGGATTTGTACCGGATACACTTGATACGAAGATTTATGACGAAATCATCAGAGTCAAAAATGAAGATGCTTTTGCTACCGGTAGGCGCATTGCTCACGAAGAAGGTGTTCTGGTAGGTATTTCATCTGGTGCAGCCGCATTTGCTGCGTTAGAATTAGCAAAACGACCGGAAAATAAAGGTAAGGTTATAGTTGCTATCTTGCCGGATACGGGAGAACGTTATTTATCGACACCGCTGTTTTCGTAAAATAAATACAAACACTCCCTTAACCGCAACGAAAAAATGCTCGCTAATGCGATAGAAAACGTGAGAGTGTAACGAGCAATTAATAAAATTTTCAAAAATCTCTAAAATGTTAAACAATGTTATCAATCTCAACAAAGTTTAACATTTTTTTATTTTCTGCATTTTGCTCATTTTCAAAAGTGCTTATTTTACGCGGTTTTCCGAGAAAATGTTAAACAATGTATCTTCTTTAGCATTTTGATATTCTCTGACAAATCCATGAAATCTGATTATTTCCTATCAACTCCCATTGTAGCTGAAAATAATACTTTAACTATACAAGGGAATCCAAGCAATTCTCATTCAACAGAAAATCTTTTAACCCGATTATACCGATTCCGTTCTCATCATTGTAAGGCTTTATATTATCTTTAACCACAACAACTTTCTTAAAGGAATCATTTATTTTCAATAACGGTCGCTTTTCTTGATTTTGCTTCTCAATCGTAGGCATGGTCAGAGCAGATTGAATGTAATATTTTTTACTGCCTTTATTAGCAATAAAATCTACTTCAATCTTTTTAGGGGCATAGTTTTCACCGGATTTTTCATAAACTTCCAATTCGCCGATATCTACCTGAAATCCACGGATATTTAATTCGTTGTATATAACATTTTCCATCAAATGAGTTTCTTCTAATTGGCGAAAATTCAAACGAGCATTACGCAATCCGACATCAGTGAAATAATATTTTGACGGTGTACTGATATATTTTTTCCCTTTAATATCATAACGCAAAACTTTACGAACAATGAATGAATCCTGCAAATAATCCAAGTATTGTTTTATTGTCGGAGCGGAAATATCAATATGCTTTACACTCTTAAAAGTATCAGACAACTTTTGCGGATTAGTCAAACCGCCAATACCGGAAGCAATAACATCAATCAATTCTTCCAATTCGTCACTGTTTTTTATTTTGTTTCGTTCTTTAATATCGCTAATGTAAGTTTCCTTAAACAAATCCTGCAAATATTTTGCTTTTTCTTCATCGGAATTTTGTATTAAAACAAGCGGCATACCGCCGTAAGTGTAATATTCACGCCACGCATCACTCCAATCACCACCGAGGGCGGCATAATATTCTGCAAAACTCAACGGATACACTCTTATTTCGTCGCCACGACCGCGAAATTCCGTAACCACATCGGTTGATAAAAATTTGGAATTACTGCCGGTAACATAAACATCTAAATTTTTAATATGTAAAAAACCGTTCAACACATCTTCAAAATCTTCCATCATTTGCACTTCATCAAGCAACAAATAATACATATTCTGATCTTTAATCGCGGATTTTACAAAATTGTAGCAAGTATCCGGATTGCGGTATTGCTTTTTATCGTAATCATCTAACGCTAAATGAATAATATGGTTTTCTTCAACACCTGTTTCCATAAGATGCTTTTTGAACAATTCCGTTAAAAGATAAGATTTACCGCAGCGACGAATGCCGCTGATGATTTTGATTAACCCGTTATGCTTATGAGCAATAATCTGGTTCAAATAATGGTCTCTCTTAATTTCCATTTTACCCTCATTTTAGAAAATATACGATATCAAACTTTTTCTAAAATAGAATATAATGCAAAATAAAAGAAATTTCAATCCCTATTTTAGAAAATATACAATATCATACTTTTTCTAAAATAGATTTTCAGTAAAGTCCAAGATATGCAAAATTATGTATTCTTTAACATTTTCAAAAAATTGGTATATTGTAACGATTCGATTTTATGTTTCATTTTGATTTAAAAATTGCAATCAGGTCTGAATTTCAGAAAAAACGTGTGACCAGCGTGTGACCGGAGGAATTTTGACGCTTGCCGAAAAATTTTAAAAATAAAAAACCCTGTAAAAACAGGGGGTTATTGGCGCGCCCGGCGGGACTCGAACTCACAACCTTCTGATCCGTAGTCAGATGCTCTATCCAATTAAGCTACGGGCGCATTGACAGCTACGTTAATAAAACAAATAAAAATTAAATGCAAGCATTATTTTTATTTTTTTTATAAAAATTGCATTATCTTCGTTTTTAAAACAGTTATTCCTGTTGTTGGCGATAGTCTTCCGCTGTTTTATTGTATTGGTCTTTTAAGCCGGTATCAGCACCTTTTTCAATCAAAAATTTTGCCAATTCTTCATAATTCGTGCCGCAATTTTGCGCAAGTTTGATAAGCAATGTTTCACCGTTGCCGTTGCGCATATTTATATCTGCACCTTTTTCCAGCAAGATTTTTACAATTGCCAAGAAATTATCGTTTAGCTTTTTATCATTAACTTTATCATCTGCCTGTGCAAAGTAATCGGCTGCGCTTAATAACAGAGAATTTCCGTTATCGTCTGCGGCCTCTGAATCGAAAGCATTATTAGCAACCAGATATTCAAACAACGGAAGATTTAATCTTTTCACCGCCCGCAAGGAAATCGATTCGTTATTCGGTAAATCGGTTTTTATCTGTTTAGCATATTTGAATAATAACTTTACCAACTCATCTTGCGCCGGAGTTGCTTTGGTTATATATGTTTCGCCGTTAATCAATCTGTCCGGATTGGCACCCTCTTTGAGCAAATATTCCGCCAATTTCAGGTCATTCTTTTCAATGGCGATGTCCAATGCAGTTTTCATTTTACCGTCTTCTGCATCTATATTAAGTTTTTCCGACAACAGTAAATCACTGAATTTTTGGTCATAGCCGTTTTTCACCATATAAATGAGTAAACTGTCACCATCACTGTTTTTAGAATTGATGTTGGCTTGTTTGGACAGTAAATCTTTGAATAATTCAAAATTTTTATCCTTAAGAACATTCCAAATCATTTTATCGTCGGCTTTATCAATATAGGATAACGCCAGTTCGTGCAGTTGCGGATTGTCGGTTACTTTCAGCGCTACGTCGAGCGGAATTTCTCCGGCGGCATCGGCAGTAGTGCGGATGTCAGACATTTTATCCCAAGTTTTTTTCAGTAAATCAAGTTTATTCTGCTCCATCAATATTTTCCAGAGCATTTTATCAGGCTTTTCCAATTTATGTTCAACATCATAGTCTTGCTTAAATACAATATCGTTTATTTCAGGTGACACTTTGTTATATAAAACATAGCTTACCGCAGTTTCTCCCTCATTGTCTTTTTGGTTTATATCAGCGTTATTTTCCAAAGCGAATAATGCGGTTTTTTCATCATTATTTTTTAAAGCTTTAAGCAATAGGTTATTGCCTTCTGTATCGGTTGAGTTGATATTGAAACCGTTTTCGATTAATGCTTTTATAATTTCCAACGGAGCCTTTTTGTTGTACGCATAATACAAAAGGTTTTCACCGTCCTGTAATTTTTTTGTTTCGGCTCCGGAGACAATCAATAATTTAACCAAATCAATATTCTTTTGCGCAAGAGCAACGGTTATAGGGGTTTGTTCCTGATTGTTATGAGTATTTACGTTACCTCCTGATTTTATGATATTATCTATCATATTGTATGGAGATTCGTTTATTATTGCATACAATAAAATATCGTTTCCGTCATTGTCTTTTTCTTTCAAGTCGGCACCGTTTAAAAGCAAAAACTTTACCATATCGGTTTTGTTTAGGCGAACCGCATCACGCAGCGGAGTAAAACCTCGTGAATTAGGTTCTTCTTTTTGACTGATGAATTTCTGTAAAACTTCGGTTGGAGCTTCTATATTGACGGCATATCCGAGCGGAGACATTCCAAAGAAAAGCTGTTTGGTTTCACCATCAAATTGTCCTCCGCTGTAGCGCTCGTAAATTCTCATATCATCAATATCAACCGCGTACATTTTCATTTCTTTTTCCAGAGTTTCCAGTATTTCCGGTTGATTTATGTTTAATCCCAGCCATAAAATTTTATACCACAAATTTCGTTTATTGCTGTATTTATCTAATTGCTTATCCGTAAAAGCATCTTGAATGGATTTTATATCCACACGTTTATCCGTTTCAACCTTAGATAATTCAACACCGTTTATATAATAACTGACTTCGGTCAATTCGCCTTTGTCATTAAAATAGCGGGAAATGCCGTCTTTCATGTCGTCTTTATAATTTTCGGCCAAAATAAGTTTACCGTCCGGAGCAAATTTTTGGTACATTCCGTTACGTTTATCATTAGCATAAACAATGCTTTCGGCTATAGTTTTATTGGGATTATAAATTTTTCCTTCACCTTCTTTTTTATCGTTTTTATAAGGTATTTCACGTAGACTGCCGTTGTCTCCGTATGTTTTGTGTATTCCGTTTCGTTTGCCGTTTACGTATTGAATTTCATCTGTCAGGTACTGAGTATCATATTTTTTTGTGGTTCCCTCCAGAATTCCGTTAACGTACTGATTTTCTTCACGCAGAATGTTGTTTTCGATAATGCGCTCCATACCGTTTTTGATACCGTCTTTATAGGTTTCTATCCTGATATGATCACCGTTTTCATTAAAATAATGTACCTCTCCGTTAAGTTTACCGTCGGTATAGCGGCTTTGTTTTTGCGGTTTTCCGTTTTGATGGAACAGCAGTTCTTCTCCGTCTATAATATTATTTTTGTAAGTTCGTTTGTATTGCGGATTTCCATTAGGATAAAATAAAATTTCCTCACCGTTTTTTTTGCCGTTGGCATAAGTGGTTTCAAACTCCATTTTTCCGGAGGCAAGACGCGAAAAAGCGATACCGTGCTTTTTGCCGTTTTGATAAAAATAAGTCATTTTATGATTTTCTTCATCAGGTAAAACAACCGCTCCGGAGTACAGTTCGCCGTTTTTATCATATACAAGTTCTTCGCCGTTATCGGTTTTGAATTCCAAATCTTCGGCATCGGAAAGAATGACATTATCGGCTTTGGCAGAATCTGTAAATAAAAAAGATGCGGCAATCAATAAACAGGCAATAAAATTGTTCATAAAAATTTCCTCCGAAAGTAAACCTATGTAAACAGGTAACACAAATAATTTAAAAAATCAATAAACAGCAAAAAAAAAGAGTGCTGCAGCACTCTTTTTCAGGGTTAAATCAATTAGAACAAACTTCCTACACTGTCGGTTAATCCTTTAACTCCTTTACTGACACCTTCGGTGGCTGCGCCGGCTGCTTTGCCTGCGGTATCAACTGCGGCTCCGGCTGCTTTACCTGCGGTATCAACGGCTGCTCCGGCTAAATCGCCGACGCCGCCCAAAATGCCGCTCAAATCAGCTTTAGAAACGACAGATGTTGTGGTTTTGAGAATTTCTTGGAATATGCGCGCCAAACCGTCCTCAATGGTTATGCCTTGTTTTTCGGTTCCTAAATTGCTGATGGTTATGGTCGGTAAATCTAAGCTTAAGGATTGAGAAGCGCCGAGCAAATTGGCGGCAACCGTGGCTTTACCATTGGCAACAGTAACTTTTTTGATGGCAACTTTATATTCAACATCGGATTCTGCTTTCTTTTTTTCCGGTTGTTTTGACGATGATGCCGTGTTCTTTTTGATATTTGCCATAATATCGTCGGAGTTACTTTTGTTGAGGTTCATCAGTTCATAAGTAACTTCCGGTTTGCTGACGCGAATTTCATTAATCACCACGGTTTTAATTTTCGAACCCGTTTTTTGAGCGGTTTCTTTAGCCAGTTTAATAACCGATTCTTTGTCTACGCTGACCGCAACGTCACCCAGTTTAATAATATAGTCTTGGCTGTATCCCTTAGGGTTGGCAACCGTAATATTGCTGACACTGCCGTTTCCGTCTTTAAGCGAGAGTTTGATGGTGCCTATATTAACATCAGTACCGACAACGGCAGAGCCTTGTTGATGTACAATATTGCGCACTATGGACTGCCAGTCATAATAATTGTAGGCATAATAGATTCCGCCGGCGATTAAAATAATCAGTCCGATAATTCCGGAAATCAGCCATTTTAAGGTTTTACGTATCCATTTTTTTTTAGTTTTTGTTTCTTTTTTTTCGTTTGTCATAATATTTCTCCATTCTCAATATAATGTCATAACCTTAAAATAAAATAGTAAAATTTTGGATAAAACTGATTGACTAAAATAAAATTTTTTATAATAATGCCCGCGATATTTTAATTATAAAGATAACTATTAAATTTATAAGAATATGTTGGATAAAGTGTATACTTTGTTAAAAAGTATCGGTATGACTCCGGAAGAGGTCGTACTGAAATGGATTGAAGAGGGTAAAATAGATTTGAACAGGATTGAGGAACTTGCCAAACAAATTGAGCAGAATAAAAGTTCCGAAATTAAAAAGCTCAAACAAGTTAAGGCAGGTATGTTTTTGACGCGAAACAAGACAATCTGCAATGAATTTATTCCCGATGAATGCGAGGCGATAATTTTAAAAGTTATTGCAGATACCGGCGAAGCATTGGTTTTTAATATTACCGGTCAGACTTTGGCTTTTGCCCGAGAAGGGATTGCCGTGGATACGACGGATTTCAGCGGTCTGAATGCAACACATTTTGTCAGCCAGATGGCTAAAGATATGAATGTTACGCCCGAAGCTGCGGATTATTGTTTGGAGTTTGAAAATGCTTTTGTTACAAAGGGAAATGCCTTTTTGCTTTCCAAAGAAGAAGTTGCTGATTTGGTTGATGTTGAAGCTATCTGCAAATCTTTTGAAGCGGCAAAATTGGCCGATAAAACGTTTTGGACCTCAACAACTCCGGCGGATAGTTTGAAATCCGATGATGAAATCTTTCAAACGGCATACATATTCAGCTTGCGCGGCTCCAGAATCACATTGCATTCGGAATATGTGAGTCTGCCCTTGTGTGTGCATCCCGCGTACAAGGTTAAATTAAAGCAAATTTTGTGATGAAAAGCGGCTCTGAAAAGAGCCGCTTTTCGTGTTGTATGTAACGTGCTATACACTAATCTTCTAGCAGGTATTCAACCGTAGAAACCACACGCACTTTTTTATTGATTTGCGAAGCTTCGTAAGTGTTAGGGTCATCAGCCGCCAATATAGAAAACACTCCTTGATTTGCAGTTTTAATGCGTCCCACCGTGCTGCCGCTGTTGCGGGCAAATTCCAAGGCCGCTTCTTTAGCATTTTGAGTGGCTGCTTTCAACATTTCCGGCTTTATATCATTCAGTTTTGTGAAGAAATAAGATGCCGATTGATTACTGAAAACAATTCCTTTACTTATCAATTCATTGGAGAACGACATAGCGTTGGAAATATTCTGTACTTTTTCGGAACGAATAACAATAGTTTGTGTTAAAATAAAACGCGAGGTTTCAGCGGCAGTATTATCGCGGTACGGATTTGCCATCAAATCATTGGTTTCGATTCTGCCTACGTGAATTTCATCATCTTTAAAACCTTGGGCAAGCAAAAACTTTATGATTTCATCTGCCTGTTTGCCGATTTGAGTTTTTGCGGCCGTAAGGTCGTTCCCGCTGACCGTGAATTGGATGTTCCAAATTCCCATATCAGCGATTACGTTTTTTTCCGCCAGACCTTTAACCGTTACCGAACGGGCATCGGCTTTGGTTTTGTAATAGTAATATCCCGGAAAAAATCCGCCGAGCGTTAAACCGCAGGCAATCAAAATTGCCGGTAAAATTTTATTATTTTCCATTTTTTATCCTTTCAAAAGAAATTGTTTGCGTTGACAATAAAAAAGTTGTGCGTTAATGTCAATTAAAACATATAACCATAGGAATATAAAATGGAAGCGCCTACCGAGGAACTGGAAGTTTTTTCTTCAATTTTGCTGCAGGAATATATACGCCTGATGACCGCTGCTAACTGTTTTAAGCACGAGAATGATTTGTCAGGGGCGAAATTTGCCATCAGTAAAGAAAATTACGATAGAATGATGGATGAACCTCTGCAAACGGCGCTTATAGGACTTGATATAAAATTTGCCGACAATGTATTAATTGCGGTGCCTTGCGAAGAATTCCTGAAACAGTATGAAAATAAAATTATGAAAGAAGTTGCTTTAATGTTTTGGGATAATTATAAAAATCGCTATGCTAAATTTATAAGCATTATTGAAGAAGGTAATTGAATAATTCGCCGAAGCCGTAGTTATTATCGGTGTTATCGCCCCAGAAGTTGGTGCCGTACTGCGGGTAATCTTGAGTTATACCCTGATTGTTGTAATTTTGTATAAGCTGTTGTTCACGCTGTTGGCGTGCCATTTGATATTCTAATTCATCACGCCTTGAAAAACCTCGATGATTTACGCCGTAACTGTCTACGCCATCGTTCCCGATTTCATAACCCAACGGCGATTTATATTTTTCATACAAATCCATATTTTTATCCTTTTAATATTCGGCTCAATGATAATTGATGTGTGATAAAAAAACAAAGTCATACCTTTTTGCCGACAGGCAAAATTAGAGTATCTTCAAATTAATCAAATAATTCGTAGCCCCCTTGAATTTTTCGCCTATCGGCAAAAAATAGGGGTGACTGTTTTCTATAATACATCAATCACCGTTGAGCGATTAATTGAACCATATATTACCTAAAAATAGGTAA
>JAFUSH010000082.1 GCA_017471705.1 Alphaproteobacteria bacterium
CTTGGCCATTTTCCAAGTATCAGCGTTGGATTCTTGTCCATAAACCGAGATTTTATCCCGATTACCACCATGTGCCTGCAAAAATTTAACTGACTGCACGAACATACCGCCGGAACCACAGCAAGGATCATAAACGCGGCAGTTATCAAAAGGTTTCAAAACTTCAACAATGGTTTTAACAATACTTGATGGCGTGTAAAATTCACCGCCTTTGGTGCCTTCATATGCGGCAAACTGGGCAATGCAGTATTCATAAGTGCGCCCGAGTAAGTCTTTATCCTCGTCTGTTTCCGACATATCAATATTGTTGGTAAACAGGTCAACAACATTACCCAACACACGCTTATCAAGGTCTTGATTGGCATAATTTTTCGGCAGAACATTTTTGAGCGTTTTGTTTTCAGCTTCAATTGCTCTCATGGCATCATCAATTACAATGCCAATTTCCGGCGTATGGGCGGCTTCGGCTATTTTGCTCCAACGAGCGGCTTCCGGCACATAAAATATGCCTTCCATAGTATAAGCGTCTTTCTCGTCCTCAAAGCCATCGCCTTCTGCAACCAGTTGATTATAACGCTTTTCAAAGGCAAACGAAATGTAGCGCAAAAAGATTAGCCCAACAATAACTTTGCGATAATCCGCCGCCGGAATATGTCCCCAAAGTTCGCAAGCCGCATCCCAAATTTGCTTTTCAAAACCAATATTGGCGTTATTTTTCCCTGCCATTTTAGACCTCTTATTACTGTAACCTTTATAAACCAACGCATAAACGCATTTTCTCAATGATATTTGTTGTTGTCTCAAAAGTCAAAATAAATATAAAGATTTACTCTGAAATTTAATTGTTTAATCCTTAAAAACGGAGATTTAAAATGAATGAAGCAGTTATGAATGAAATAATTTTGGAAATGCAATCAAAAATTGATAACAGCCAATTAATTGAATTAAAGAGTGCGTTGGAACGCATATTTTACAAATACGAAATAAAAGAAAAAAATGATTTTGAAGATACAGAAGTATCAAATGCGTCATATATTGAATTATTTTTAGCGGCGAAAAAAATAGAGGGATGTTCCTTAAAATCAATAAAATATTACAATGCGACGATTTGTAATATGCTGAAAATCGTAAATAAAAATATCAAGCAAATTGTAACCGATGATTTGCGCACTTATCTGACTGATTACCAGATAGCTAACAATTCAAGCCGCGTAACCATTGATAATATTCGGCGCATATTATCTAGCTTTTTTGCATGGCTTGAGGATGAAAATTATATTATCAAAAGTCCGGTGCGCCGGATACATAAAGTTAAAACCGGCACAAACATTAAGGAAACATATTCTGATGAAATGTTGGAGTTAATGCGAGATGAATGCGGAAATCTGCGTGATTTAGCTATGATTGATATGCTTGCCTCTACCGGAATGCGTGTCGGAGAAATGGTGTTATTAAATCGAGAAGATATAAATTTCACGGAGCGAGAGTGCGTTGTTTTCGGAAAAGGCGATAAAGAGCGGATAGTATATTTTGATGCCAGAACAAAAATTCATCTGCAGAATTATTTGGAAAGTCGGACAGATAATAATGCAGCCCTTTTTGTATCGTTAAAATCGCCACACAATCGTTTGGAAATCAGCGGTATTGAGGTTAGGTTGCGTGAACTGGGGCTGCGGTTGAATATTCCGAAAGTGCACCCGCACAAATTCCGTAGAACCCTTGCAACAATGGCTATTGATAAAGGAATGCCGATAGAACAGCTCCAAAAATTACTCGGTCATTCAAGAATTGATACAACTTTGCAATATGCAATGGTTAAACAGAGTAATGTCAAGCTCGCCCACCGCAAGTTTATTGGATAAATAATAATTTAGAACAGCAGGCTCAGGCTCTGTTTAAGTCATGGTTTGTGGATAAAGAAAATTCTGAAAGAAAAACAATAAAGGCAGAAGAATTTTTTGATATATCAATAGGAAAAACACCACCACGAAAAGAGCCA
>JAFUSH010000005.1 GCA_017471705.1 Alphaproteobacteria bacterium
ACAAGCAATCCATCAAGTATCCTTTGTTTAGCGGGCGGAGAACCTGATGACAACGAACTTTATGTTCTATCCCTCGTCGTTCATCCGCCCTTTTTTCTTTTTACAACTCTTTTTATAATATAAAATTAACTAACAATTCCTCGCACGATGCTGTGCATTCGTGCGTCAAGGAATCTGACCTTCAACGCGTCAGCGTTGCTTCTGTGTTATTTAATCGGAAGACCCTCTGACGTTTTCTGACGAAAACGAGGGGTGACTCTATTATTGCTAGCGCAATCGAGGAGTGGATTTATCATCCCGTTTTTTTTGTGCTTAATTGTCATCTTGAGCCCCTTTATGGGGCGTCAAGATCTCAGCAACACAGATAATGTTGCAGTAGATTAATACAGATAAAGCCTCAGTAGATTTTGACGGGCATTCGCTAAACGCTCCGCCCTCAAAATGACAGGAAGTGGATTTATCCCCGTGTTTTTTGTTGTTTTGGGGTATTTTTTTATCGAATTGATGACAGAATAAAAAATTGTGCATCATTTATCAAAAGCTGTTTAGTTTTTAATTTCAGTGTATTATGCTAAGGCAATTGATTTGATATTTTAATTACAGGGAAGGAAAAAATGAAAACTATTACTCGTGTCAGTATTACAGAAGCTATATATGAAGAAATCGGTTTGTCCCGCAAGGATTCCGGTGATGTTTTGGATATGATTATTGAAGAAATAAAATCCGAATTGGTATCCGGTAATGATGTTAAGATTTCTTCTTTCGGCACGTTCAGTTTGCGTAAGAAAAATGCACGGGTAGGAAGAAATCCTAAGACCGGAGAAGAGGCTGAAATTACTCCGCGCACGGTTATTTCTTTTAAGCCTTCGCAAATTTTAAGAAAATCGGTTAACGGGGTAAAATAAAAAAAGGTGAGTTATGGTTATCAATAAGTCAAAATCAGCGTTTAAGACTATTGCCGAAGTTGCAGAAGAACTCGGGGTTGCTACGCACGTTTTGCGCTTTTGGGAAACCAAATTTACTCAAATTAAACCGATGAAGGCAACCGGAGGCAGAAGATATTACCGCCCCGATGATGTGGAAGTCCTAAAACTTATTCAAAATTTGTTATATCAGAAACGTTATACGATAGAAGGAGCGCAACAGCTTATAAAAGAGAAAGGTTTGAAAAATCTCTTGGGCGAAGAAGTAATCCAGAAAGATTTCTTTGAAAAATTGCCGGCGGAAAGCGCCGAGAATCCGGTGATGAAAGAGCAGAAAGTTAAACCTGATGGTATGAATGAAATAAAACAGGCAATTGAAGAACTCAAGTTTTTACGTTCAAAATTATCAGATATAAAATAAACCGGACTTTAATTCCGGTTCATTTTATATCTATCTTATGTATCTTATGCTTTATTATGCTTAAACAGATGGTATTGTGCAAAGATAATAATCACCAGATACGGTAAAAACATTTCCGAACTTTCTTCCAACAGCGACCATATATCTATGAAACTGCGCGGCAGTTCTTCCAATCCTTTCGAGTGGCGCCAATTGGAGGGAAAACGGTCGGCAAATTTGGCAAACACCAAAACCGTGCAGAAAGTGGCAATCGACCACGTAATCGTATTTAATTTGAAAAATGATAATATCAGATGTTTTGTATATTTGATTGCTAAATAAGCAAGAGCGCCGAAAATAATCAACAAAACTGCGCCATACATAATTTTTTCCGACAGAGGATTATCCGGATTTAAGAAAAAACGAGATTTAAACGGAGTAGTATCCGAATTGGTCAAATGATGTTGAATACCGGCTTCGCGCAAAAGAGCTGCAATACCTAACAGAAAATATATAATAAAGCACGGCATTCTGTCTTTGAAATCTCTGCACATACAGAGCATCGTGACAAGCATTGCGGCATAGCCGATATAAGTAATTATATCAATGATTTGCCCGTCAGTGGTAATAGCAAATTTTTGTTCCGGAAAGAAAAACAATACAACAGCAAGTAAAATCCCCCACAATATTGTATAAAATGCCGGAGCAAAAAAAGGAGATAAAAAGATTTTTTTCATTGCGGTATATTCCTTAAGTTAATTTACATTATACGTTACAGGATTTATAACAAATATTTTTACAAAATAAAAGAAGAAAATAAATAGAATTGAAGTAATTAATAAAATATCTTGATTTTTTTCTCAATTGTAAATATTATACAATTTGTTAATTTGTAGTAATTGACGCATAAAAATGTTAAACAAATTTATTAATAAACGGAGTAAAAAAATGAAAAAAACTGTTCCAGTACTCTTAACTTTATTTTTAACCGCAGCATACAGTTGTGCTCAAGCGGCAGATGTTGCAAGTTCTGCAAAAGCTTCTGCAATTTCCGCAGCAAAAGTGAATGTTGAAGAAAAGGTAGACTATGAGGCGCTTTATTCAAAAGTTCCGGAAATTCGCGAAATCAATAAACAAATTTACGAAGCTAAAAAAGCCGGTAAGCCTTATCAAGATTTAATGCTGAAAAAGAAAGAAGCTATCAAGCGTTATAATGAGAGCAAGAAAAAATAATTTGAAAAATTTTCAGTACAGTAAATAAAGTCCTTTTGGGACTTTATTTCATATAATATGAATGAAAAGAAATATCTTGTTTTTTTGATTATTGTTAAACTTAAGCAGATTTATTAATAAACGGAGTAAAAAAAATGAAAAAAATAGTTTTAATACTTATAGCTTTATTTTTAAGCGCGTCTTACGGTTATGCTCAAACGGCGGATGTTGCTGTTGTCAGCGGAATCGCAACCGATGCTAAGGTTGCCGCAGAAGCTAAAACTGCCGATGCCAAAGAAAGTATAAATAAAGACAGGCGCTTAAGAAATGCAAAAATTCGCGAAATCAACAAACAAATTAGCGAAGCTAAAAAAGCCGGTAAACCATATAAAGATTTACTGCAAAAAAGAAAAGAAATTATGATGCACGGCAGAATTGAAAGCAAATAATAAACAGAAAGATATTTTTATGTAAATAAAGCCCCGTTTGGGGCTTTATTTTAGTTATTTGAAGCTGCAGTATTTGATGCTTGATTAGGCATAAATTGAATCTCTTCCGCGTCTAATGCGACCACATCGCCTTGCTTATCAACTTCGGCGGCAATCCATACCAAAGTTGTCGGTGAATACATATTAGCTCCCATCAAATCATCATCAATTTCAACCGTCAGAGTTCCGCTGTCATCTTGAAAAGTATACATTTCGTTGCCGAGGTTTTGGATTAAATAACCCTGCACATATACGGTAGTGTCATCCGCCATATTTTGAACATCGGAAACTTGGCTTATCGGTTTATTGGTATTTTCAGAAGCACTGTTTGCCGCATTGGCGGTAAAAGCTCCGCACATTATGGCAAGAGCCGCCGTAACAGATAAAAATTTATTTTTCATTTCTTATTCTCCTTATTAAAAATACACGTTACTAACCTAATATACGTATGGTTTTAAAGCTTTCAAGGTGGTATGTTATAAATAGTAATAAAATGTGAAACATAAGATAAAAAAAACTCTTTTTTTTTGTGAATTATCTTATATCATAGGCGCAGTTTAACAGGAGGAAATAATGGATAATACAATTATTGATGAAAAAGCTGAACAAGAATATATCAGCAAATTAATCGACAAAGTTAAGGCCGCACAGCAAAAGTTTGCAACTTATTCACAAGAGCAGGTTGATGAGATATTCCGCCGCGTTGCCTTAAAAGCGAGTTCTCTTCGTATTGATATGGCCAAAATGGCAGTAGAAGAAACCGGTATGGGAATAGCCGAAGATAAAGTTATTAAAAATCACTTTGCTTCCGAATACATTTATAATAAGTTCAAAAATGTTAAGACTTGCGGTGTTATTGAAGAAGATAAAGATAACGGTTTGATTAAATTTGCCGAGCCGGTTGGGGTTATTGCCGGTGTTATTCCGACTACCAATCCGACATCTACGGTTATTTTTAAGTCTTTGATTACACTTAAAACACGTAACGGTATTATCTTTTCTCCGCATCCACGCGCAAAGAAATGCACCATTGAAATGGCGCGCATTATATTGGAAGAAGCCGTTAAAGCAGGTGCTCCCGAGGATATTATCGCTTGGGTTGATGAACCGACTATCTTGCGTACACAATATTTAATGCAGCAATCTGATTTGATTTTGGCAACGGGCGGTCCGGGGATGGTTAAATCTGCTTATTCTTCCGGCACACCTGCTATAGGCGTCGGACCGGGAAATACTCCGGCGGTTATTGATGAAACTGCCGATATTCAGATGGCGGTAAGCTCTATTTTGATGTCTAAAACTTTTGATAACGGTATGATTTGTGCTTCTGAGCAGTCTGTAATTATCGTTGACAGTATTTATGACGAGGTCAAGGCTGAATTTATTAAGCGCGGTGCCTATGTTTTGAATGATAAAGAACGCGCTAAAGTTGCCGCTACCATTATTCAAGACGGCAGAGTAAATGCGGCGATTGTCGGGCAGAAAGCGGCTAAAATTGCCGAAATGTCCGGTGTTAAAGTTGATGAAAATGCTAAAGTTTTAATCGGTGAAGTTTCTAAGATAGGAGCGGAGGAACCTTTCTCTTATGAAAAGCTTTCTCCGTGTTTGGCAATGTATCACGCCAAAGATTTTAACGATGCTATGAATAAAGCCAAACATTTGGTAGAGTTTGCCGGTAACGGGCATACCTCCATATTATATACCAATCCGCGTAACGATGAGCGTATTAAATTATACGGCGATACAATGACTACCGGCAGAGTTATGATTAACTGTCCGGCGGCGCAGGGAGCTATCGGCGATATTTATAACTTTAGATTGGAGCCGTCTTTGACCTTGGGCTGCGGTTCTTGGGGACGCAATTCGGTTAGCGAAAATGTAGGAGTAAAACATCTGATGAATATTAAATCTGTGGCAAAACGTGAAGAAAATATGTTATGGTTCAAAGTTCCGCCGAAAGTATATTTCAAACCGGGATGCTTGTCTTTGGCTTTGAAAGAATTGAAAGGGCGTAAGAAGGCATTTATCGTTACAGATAAGTCATTGTTTGATTTAGGATATACCAAAAAAGTTACCGATGTTTTGGATACACTGGATATTCAATATAAGATTTTCAGCGATGTTAAGCCGGATCCGGATTTGACCACCATTAATAAGGCGCGCGATATGGTTGAAAGTTTTGAGCCGGATATTTTGCTCGCACTGGGCGGCGGTTCTCCGATTGATGCCTGCAAAATTTTGTGGATTATGTATGAACATCCTGAACTTAAGTTTGAAGATTTGGCTCGCCGCTTTATGGATATCAGAAAACGTATTTTTGAATTTCCGCAAATGGGAGTTAAGGCTCAAATGGTCGCTATTCCGACTACTTCGGGTACCGGTTCGGAAGTTACACCGTTCTCGATTATTACCGATGATAAGACCGGTGTTAAATACGCAATTGCCGACTACGCATTAACTCCGTCGATGGCAATTGTGGATACAGATTTGGTATTGACGATGCCGAAGGGATTATGTGCCGCTTCCGGTATTGATGTTATGACGCACGCATTGGAATCTTATGTTTCCTGTATGGCAACCGATTATACCAGAGGGCTGTCGGTTGAATCGGGTAAGTTGATTTATGAGAATCTGATTAAATCATACGAAACCGGCGATGCCGAAGCCAGAGAAAAAGTACATCACGCCGCAACCATTGCCGGTATGGCTTTCGCTAATGCATTTTTGGGCGTATGTCATTCTATGGCTCATAAATTAGGGGCAGCTTTCCATATTCCGCACGGTTTTGCCAATGCTTTGTTGATTTGTCAGGTTATTCGTTACAATGCTAACGATTGTCCGGCAAAACAAGCTACTTTCCCGCAATATCGTTTTCCGAATACCAAGGCGGCTTACGCAGCGTTTGCCAGAGGTATCGGTTTGAAAGGCAAAACTGATGATGAGGCGGTTGATAATTTGATTAATGCTTTACAGGAAATGAAAAAGCAATTAAATATTCCGCTCTCCATAAAAGATTGGGGTATCAGTAAAGAAGATTGGGAAGAAGCTATGAAAAAATTACCGGAGTTGGCATTTGATGACCAATGTACCGGAGCTAATCCGCGTTATCCGTTGTTCAAAGAAATCGAACAAATGTATCGCTATGCTTACGACGGGGTGATTGATTTCAAGCTTTAAAGAAAAATTACGGCAAATAGAGGAGAGCGGGAAAACTCGCTCTCTTTTTTATTGATTTTTAACTTTTAGATTTTATAATACCTCCTGTCGGAAACGCCCGAATTTCGACAGGACATCGTTAGTCTGACAACACAGGGCAGAACTTTCGGATAATTGAAAGTTTCGTTTATAGTGGGCATTTACCTATAAGGTGGATGCCTGCCGAATAATGGCATCTGCCTCAATAAGCAGGTCTACGTCTGTGTTGTGTAGGTAACGACATCCACCGCTTCTTTATAGGGCGGTGTTTTTTTGTTTCGGGCTGAATGGGAGCCGCGTTTGGGTAAAATATGTACATTTTTCGGTCATCGATTTGTTCCCGATGAAAAAAAAGTAGCTCAATATGCTTTAAAAGTGATTCGTGATTTAATAATAAATGATAATGTAACGGAATTTTGGTGCGGAGGATATGGTAATTTTGACGCATTAACCGGTTCAATTGTGAAAAAATTACAAAAGGAATATCCGCACATCAAAATAAGTCGGGTTTTAGCATATATGCCAAAACATAAAGAAGATATAGAATATTTGGAAAAAATTTATGATAATGTTTTTCTGCCCGATGGTGTTGAATTGGGCTTGCCGCGCTATGGCATTATTGAAAGAAACAGATATATGGCACAAACTGCCGATGTGTGTGTCTGCTACGTGAAGTGGGACGGAGGAGCCAGAAAGGCAATGAATATAGCCTTAAAATATAACAAAAAAGTTATAAATTTAGCAGATTTGTTAAATATTGAGATTGACAAATTTTAGACAATGTGTTAGTTTTATCATCACGTAACTTATACATTAATTAATTTATTTTTCTTTTAAATTATGAACAGAACAACATTTATGGAGAGGTTGGATCGCTTCCGTGTGCCGGTATGCGTTACGGTTAAGTACAACCAAATCTATGAGAAGATGGCACAGGCTGCGGCGCTTGGAAAAGAAGAAATTAAGGACAGAGCTGCCCGTTTTATCTTTGTCGGCTATGTGGCCAGAGGAGTGCAATTGATTGCATCAGACGGTGAAATCGAAATGATGAAACGCCGCGGTTCCGATGATTTGCGCAGCATTCCGGTGTTGCCCGAGAGCAATCTGGTAAACCTGAAAACAGTTCGACGTTCCCGTCCGGTCGGGAATCTGAAACAGATTGGTATTACTCAGATTTATGTGGAACCTGCCGAGGACGGAACTCCGCACCTGACCATTGCCGATGTGGTCGCCCAGCTTTCTCCTGTCGAGGCAGCAAGAGCTAAGGCTTTTGCCCTTCGTCTCAAGGATGATTTTGTGGAGACCGGCTATCTTCACTTGGCGCAGGCTTATGAGTTCCAGATTGAGCTGTTTGCGTAAAATTCAGACGTCGCTTTTAATAAGCGGCGTTTTTTTTTTGTTTATTTATATGAAAAATACTTTATATTAATAAAATAATTAAAGAGGATAATTTTATGGCATTTTGGATTGTGTATTCGGTAATTGCAATTTTGTGCATCATTCTTACGGCTTTGCCGCTGGTCGGTTATTGCGACTGTGCCGAATGGATTAAAATTGCGGTTTATGTATTTTTATTTGTGGCGTGGTTTTCGCCGATAGTTATATGGAATTGGCAGGTAAAGAGGAATGTTTCGCTCAAATTGTATTCCGTAACGGCTAAGATCGGTTATTTTTTGGAAGGTTTTGCCTTTTTATTGATGATGATTTTGCTGATTCGCGATGCTTTGTGGTGGTTTATTTATTATTTCAGCAACGGTTGGCTGATTGTTTCTCCGCTAAAGGATAATATCGTTGCCGATGTTAATTTAATTACGGTGGCGGCAGTATTTTTTGTAAGTTTGTACGGGGTTTATGTTGCTGAACGAAATCCGAAAATATTGCGTTATACATTTTCGGATAAACGTATCAGAAAGCACATTAAATTATTGGTTGCGTCTGATTTGCACATTACTAAGATGACACCTCCGGATAAAGTTAAATCTTGGGTGAAATACTTTAATGAAATTAAAGCAGATGCCGTGTTGTTTGTCGGAGATGTCGGAGATGATACGACCGATAGTATAGAAAAACAAATAAAAGAACTAAAAAAAATAAAGGCTCCTCAGGGGATATTTTATGTTTTGGGTAATCACGAAACATATTTTAATCCGTACTCGTGGGAAGCAGAATTTGCTTCTTTGGGATGGCAGGTTTTGCATAACAGCGGCGTAAGCATTCAAAATACGGGAGTTTATGTTGCCGGATTGCCCGATGACAGGGCTTTTAACGTAAATGTAGAACAAAGTGTGCAAAATGCCGAAAACGAATATATTATACTTCTTTCCCACATTCCGAATGTGATTGGAAAAGTTAAAAATGCTAAGGTAGATTTGATGTTATGCGGGCATACGCACGGCGGACAAATATTTCCGTTTAACTGGCTGACAAAGCTTGGTAATTCAGGTATGGTTGCCGGATTATACGAGAGAGAATATACCAAAGTTATTATTTCTCGAGGAGTGGGGTATTGGGGACCTCCGATGAGAATAGGTGCTCCGAGTGATGTTATTTTACTGGAGTTGGAACCTGAAGCATAGAAATAATCTAAACTTACTTATTTTCAAGCAATTCTTTGACCAGTGCCGGTAATGTGGTTCCGGCCGGTCCGTAAATATGGCGGTCAAACAAAAGATTGTTTGAAGTTTTTTCCATATTCAATTCAATCGTATCAGCTCCGAACATTTTAGCAATCTGCACAAAACCGGCCGCCGGATAAACCACGCCGGAGGTACCTACCGATACAAATAAATCACAGGATTTCAATAAAGCATCAACTTTGTTCATATATAACAGATTTTCGCCGAAAAAGACTATATTGGGTTTGAGCATACCGGTTATACCGCATTTTTCACATTTATCTTCGGAATTTATATCGCTCCAAGTTTCAAAAACATATCCGCAGTTCATACAGACTATTTGATTTATCTGTCCGTGAATATGATATATGTTTTTATTACCGGCTTTTTCGTGCAGTGTATCAACATTTTGCGTTACTACATCAATTTGCGCCGGATGGTTGTTTTGTAATTCTGTTATAGCCAAATGAGCAGGATTAGGTACGGCTTTTAATAATTCCGGACGCATATCGTTATAAAATTGATGCACATAATCGGGATTTCTTAAATAAGCATCAATGGTTGCCACATCTTCTACTCTGTGGTTATTCCATAATCCGTTTTCACTGCGAAAGGTTGAAAGTCCGGATTCCGCAGATATGCCGGCGCCGGTTAAAAACAGGATATGTTTATATTTTCTGCTCATTGTTTATAATCTCAAAAAGTTCTTTATTGGAAGTGCGTTTCCATTTCGCTTCGTTCATATTTTTAATATAGTCATTACGATACTGAAATACTTCATCAACTTTTGCAATCAGTTTATCGCTTATTTCTTCATCGCTCAGAATCTCGGCAAATCCCTGTTTTTTGAATGATTGAGCATTTAAGGATTGTTCGCCGCGGCTGGAAGTTGACGGCAACGGTACCAATAGCATAGGCTTCTTTTGGCTTAAGAGTTCAAAAATGGCATTGGAACCGGAACGGGAAATTACAACATCGGCAAGAGCCATCAAATCTTTAAATTCCTTATCGACAAATTCAAACGGCATATATCCTTCGCATTTTGCTTGCGTTGTCTGACCTTTGCCGCAAATATGTATGATTTGATATTTCTCCAACAAAGTTTCAAGATTTTTAATCACGGCCGTATTTATGCTTTTAGCTCCGAGAGAACCGCCGACAAACATAATAACCGGTTTATCGGCATTGAAAAAGCACATATCGCGAGCTTTATCGGTATCACCGTTTTCAAGTCTGTCGGTTAAGACCGGTCCGACATACTTTATTTTTTCCTTATGATTTATGTAATCTGCGGTATCTGAAAAAGTGGTGAAGAATGTACTTACAAACGGTAAAGACATTTTATTGGCAAGCCCCGGAGTAACATCGGATTCGTGCATATAAATCTTGCGGCAACCGCATAAATATCCCCCCAGAACAACCGGAAACGATACAAAGCCTCCTTTGGAGAAAATTACGTCCGGTTTTTCTTTGCGGATAATCTTCCACGCCTGAAAAATTCCCAATGGAACCCGCATTGCATCTTTGAAATTTTCCTTAGAAAAGTATCTGCGCAGTTTTCCGGTTTCTATGGCATAATAGCGCACATTCGGGATTTTTTTTATCAATTCATTTTCAATACCGCTTTTGGAGCCTATGTAGATTACTTCCCAACCTGCTTGTTGAAACAACGGAATCAGACCTAAATTCAAGGTTACGTGTCCTCCGGAACCGCCGCCGGTAAATAAAATTTTTTTCATATCAGGATACCTTTTCTTCAGAGTTGTTATTAATTTTTAATAATTCATTTTCGTTATCATCAAATTCCATAGCGATTACTTTGTTTGCCTTTGCTCCGTATTCTTTTAGTCTGGTAGCAAGCGATAAAGCATTTCCTTTGCCGTTAGCCAGTTTGGATATAGCTTGTTCATAAGTTTGTCTGGCACCGGTTAAAGATTTATCGATTTTTTGCATATCATCTACAAAGTTGGCGAGTTTATCATAGAGATAACCGCCGACCTCGGCAATTTTCTGCACATATTTATTGCGATTTTCAATCTGCCACAGGTTTTCCACCGTGCGCAGAATAGGCAATAAGGAAGAAGGAGTGGTTAAAGCGATATTCTTTTTATACGCATAATCGTAAAGTGTTGCATCTTCTTTAATGGCAGCGGCAAACGCACTTTCGATAGGTATAAAGATAACTACATAGTCCAGAGATTCTTCTTTGAGTAATTTTTGATATTCTTTGGCAGAAAGCTCGTCAATATGCGCTTTTATACATTGAATATGTTTCTGCAAATATTGGGGTTTAAGGTTTTCATCTTCGCAATTGACGTAATTAATGTAATCGTTCATCGAAACTTTGGAATCAACAATAACACTCCGGTTATTAGGCAGGCGAACTACAACATCAGGTCTCAGATTTTGATTTTCTTCATTTTTGAAATTTTCCTGAGTGAAAAAGTCAATATTACGTTGCAAACCTGATATTTCCAAAATCCGGTTAAGTTCGACTTCTCCCCAATCACCTTGCATTTTTTTGCTGCCGCGCAGGGCATTGGTCAGATTTTGCGCATCATTGCTTAAAGCCTGATTAAGCTGTAACAGACTTTTGAATTGTTCATCAAAGCTTGATTTGTTTTTTATATTTTCGGTATTGGCTTTACTTACTTCTTCTTTAAAACTTTGCAGTTGTTCGCGGAAAGGAGTGAGTAGGGCATTTAAATTATTTTTCTGCGCCTCATTAATTTGCGATGATTGCATTCGGATGATTTCGTTTGATATATCGCGGAATTTTATTGTCATATCATTTTTGCTTTGCTCTATATATTGAATTTTTTCCTCGGTATATCGTTGCTGATTGCTGTATTCGGTTTTTAATCTGGTATTATCATTGTTTAAAGCTGAATTAAGTTCTTCTAAATGATTAACTTGTTGCGATAATTCATTGATTTGTCTTGATAGTTCTGTATTTAGAATGCTTTTCCCCGCATTTTTGATTACAAAGAATATCAAAAGGCAAATGCAGATTATCAGCAATATTCCCAAAACGGAAACTATATAGCAAAATTCAGGAACAGATATAAGTTCAGCTAACATTCTTACTCCTGTTTATCATTCAAAAAATTTTCGATGGTTTTGCTAATTAAAGCCACACGCAGAGCTTCATCTTGTGTTTCATCTATTTGGCATACGTTCCATCCGCGTTTTTTTGCTGCGATGATATTTTCGGCTGTATCATCAAAAAACAAAATGTCCGATGGTTTTTGCCGGCAATCTTGCTCAACTTTTTCATAAATTTTATCTTCAGGTTTTTGACATCCCATTTCAAATGAAATCCAAACATAGTCAAACGCTGATAAAGGTAACTGTGTGTTAATTGCCGGAGCGTAGCACACACTCAAATTAGAAAGCACTCCGGTCAAACATTTGCCTGAAGATATCAACGTGTTGATAAAGTCCGCCACTTTCGCGTATTTAGGGGCTTTTTTTATTTCATCATCAAAAATCAATCGGCATTTTTTTATCAGAGCTGTATCTGCTTCAATTCCGCAAGACTTGAATATGCGATAAAAATCTTCGTTAACTTGTTCATAGTTATCGGTAGTCATATCAAAATCCCAAGATTTCCATTGGCGCAAATATTCATCGGATACGTTCAAATTCAATCTGTTTGCAACATTTTTCCATATTTGAACCAAAGAGGTTTCATCTTGCAGATTAAAGACAATTCCTCCATAATCAAAAATTACTATTTTTTTATTGTTTAACATCGTTTTTTTCCTTTGTCAGAACATCAGTTTATCATATATTACGCTTATCGCAACAATATATTGGATTTATTAACTTAAAATATTCGTGCAAAAATCAATATTATTGTGGATTTTAGAAAAAAATGTGCTTATCTTGATATGAGGAATTCTCTTAATAAGGACAAAATAATGAATAAAGTACAAAGTGATTTCTTAAATGATATAAAAGATGAAAAAGTTGCGGTTACCGTGTTTTTAATTAACGGAGTAAAGCTGCAAGGTATAATTACGGCTCAAGATGAGGAAAGTTTACTTCTTCGTCGAGACGGACATACTCAACTTGTCTATAAGCACGCCGTTTCGACTATTATGCCGAGTGTGGCCGTAGATATTGCGGACGAATAGTGATAGAAGTTCAGCAAAACAAAAAAATTGCCACGTGCGTTATATGTCCGTCTGTTGCCGGACATAATGTTTCTTTGACGGAAGAGAACCGGCTTAATGAAGCCGTCGGTTTGGCTTTGGCAATAAATTTGGATGTGGTGTATTCCGAAACTCAGCATATGCGTGAAATTAAACCGTCGACTTTTTTCAGCAAGGGATTTATAGAGAAAATTAAACCGATAATATCTGAAAACGAGCTGGAGTTGATGGTGATTGATACTCGCATAAGTCCCATACAACAACGCAATTTGGAAAAAGAACTCAAACTTAAGGTGATTGACAGAACCGCCCTGATATTGGAAATTTTCGGGGAAAGAGCGCAAACCAGAGAAGGAACCTTGCAGGTTGAACTTGCCCATTTGACGTATCAGCGTTCACGTTTGGTGCGCAGTTGGACACACTTGGAACGTCAGCGCGGAGGCGCCGGATTCTTAGGCGGACCGGGCGAAACTCAAATCGAGTTGGACCGGAGAATTATTGATGATAAAATCGTTAAAATAAAAAAAGAACTGGAAAAAGTTAAAAAAACTCGTGAAATTCAGCGCGGTGCCAGACGCAAAGTTCCGTATCCGATTGTAGCGTTGGTCGGATATACTAATGCCGGAAAATCTACACTTTTTAATCATTTGGCAAAAAGTGATGTTATGGCAGCCGATATGCTGTTTGCCACACTTGATCCGACAATGCGCAAAATAACCTTACCGCACGGAAATGAAATAATATTGTCGGATACCGTGGGGTTTATCTCTGATTTGCCGCACGAATTGGTGATGGCATTCAGAGCCACATTGGAAGAAGTGCTGAACGCCGATATTATTTTGCATATCAGAGATATTGCTAACCCTGATACGATTTCGCAACGTGATGATGTTTTGCAGGTTTTGGATAATTTGGGGCTGAAAAATATAAAATATTCCTCAAATTATGTTGAGGTATTGAATAAAATCGATTTATTGGATGAAAGTGAATTAATATCTTGGAAAAACAAAACATTAAACTCAAAAAATAATGTTCTTGTTTCAGCTTTTGACGGCCGCGGATGCGATGAATTATTGGAATTAATAGAAGATAAGTTGACATCTGAATTTATTGAGTGTAAAGTAACAATGTCCGCTTATGACGGAAAAATTGTTGCGTGGCTTTATGATAACGGTAAAGTTATCGGTACGGAAAGTGAAGACGATATTGCAACTTACACGGTATGTCTGAGTGCGGATAATTTATCGCGATTAAATAAAATGACCGCAGACAATAACCGAATAGTAATAAGGAAATGACAATGAAAAAAATATTTTTACTTTTGAGCTTGTTTTTGATTATTCTCGGTACCGGCGGATGCCAAAAAAGATACGCTTACGCGTCATATCGTGAAAAGCTCGGCAGTTGGGTGGGAAGAAATTCCGAATCATTATTCGGTTATTGGGGAGAACCGCAAACTGCCCAAGACATAGACGCCAATACCAGAGCGGTTACATATTATCAAACAGAAAAAAGACCGGCTTATTACGGTTTTATTCCGTATTTGGAAAAAATTCAAAACAAGACGATGGACGTTGTCGAAGATATGGGCTACGAAAGCGGAAGGAAAGCTCCGCCGTCGTATTATTGCCGAGTAACGTTTGTTATTCATAACAATTTGGTTTCCGATTATGATTATGACGGGGAAGATTGTTACTAATTTGTTTGACAATCACTGTCAGGATTTGTTATAATCTTACGGTAGAGGTGTGATATGAGTATGTTAGGATGGATTATTGCCGGTGTTGCGTTTATGATACTATTTGCGGTTTATCAGCGCGTATAAATAATAAGTGAATGTTTTGTTTTTATCGGATATACTATATCTGAATATGTCTGTGCGTATATGAAATTATCCCGAGTTAGTTGTTGACTCGGGGATTTTTTTTATTTAGAGTAGAGTTAATAAATGTATAATTGTAAACAGATGTATAATTAATATAAACAATTAGCTTATGGAAGTGCTTACGGAAATTTTAAAATTCATCGGAATGTTTATCGGGTTGTTCGCACTGATAGTGTGCGGCGGGGTGAGTATCGGCTTGTTTTTCAATCGTTTGGGAGAAATAAATGCCGATAAAGAGATTAAAAAGCACGACCAAGAGGTCAGGCGTGAAATTTGTCGGAAATGCGGATTAAAATGTAAACTAAAAACTTGAGAGTTATGGAATATTTTATTAATCTTCTGAGAAAAGCCTTAAAATCAATGCTTATAACAACTGTCTTGGTTTTAACGCTGTGGATTACGCTCTATAATCTGACGGATTTTAATACTGTTTCAAATTATTTTTGGATGGGAGTGGCTGTTTGTTCGGCAAATACCGTGCTGTCTAACCTGCGGAGCCATAAATTTGAGAATTTGTTTCAGGTTCAGGGTTCTTGGGTAGTTATGGCCGGATTGGTTTTGGTACTCTACCACGCAGGATTTGAAGCTGCCGCGGTTTTTACAGCCGCCGCAATTTTAGCATCGCCATTTTTCGGAGCAACAGTTTATGAAGGAATAGTGGGGTTTACACTATTGGTAACTTTGGCAAACTCAATTCCTTAGCGAATTAAATTCTTATGATAAAATCCTCTGTTATCGAAAGATAACGGGGATTTTTTTTACCTCACCCCAGATTATCTAGGAGTTTTCTGATTGAGAAAAAAAGCGACACATTGAGTTGTGCCGCTTTTTTTGTACCTGTTTTCAACATATTCCGCTTGACTTGGAGATATTTTTTATTTAGGGTGAGATAGAAAAATTATAATTGTAAAATTCTGATTATTCATTAAACAATATTATTACGTATGGAAAGAACAGACGAAGCCATTAATCTTTTCAAGGAAAAGTATGGCAAAACTCCGAAAGAGTTAGGTTTTTCGGTAATCGGTGTTTATGAAAAGCAACACGCTTTTCTCTATGCTGATTCCGAAAATGTGATTGCGGCTTATAAAACTCATCAGAACATTATCAGATGGCAGATAAGTTGGTATATCTGGTTGTTGGTGCCGGTGATGCTGAACTATTTTGATACCTTTTTTCGATATCAAGATGTTACGCATTGGCGTTGTTTGACAACTTATATTTTCTTGGCAGTATGGTGTGTGTTGGGTATTGTGCAATGGGTGAGAGTAAAAAGGTTTGATCGCCTTATCAAACTTGGCAACAACATTACATATTTGAACTACTGAATACAAATTCTAAAACATAAAAGCATATGGAATTGTTTACTTTTTTCGTGACGCCGCATCTTGTGGAAATTGTAGTCACGCTTGTTTTCGTGTTGGTAATTGTGTTCTTTGGGACAACCGTCCTTCGGGCAACCGGTAATAAGGATAAGCCTCAAGGTCCGTTTGTAGTTCCGGTTTATGATGCTGATGATGATCCGCTTCCCGAGCCGGCGGAAAAGTTGCCGTATGTGTATTACGACAAACCGGTGGAGCAGGTGGCATATACAATCTATTACTATTCGCCTTATCTCGGAAAGGAACAGTCTATTCCGTTCAGACCGAGAAAGGATAGGGGAAAACCTTTTGACAACGTGCGCGGTATACGCGTGTCGGAAAATCTTGTGTTGTTGCGCCGTATCTTGTTTACCTCAAATTTTCCCGATGATATTCGTGAAATGGCTAAGCAATATGAAGGATGTTTCCCGACCGAGCCTGAAATTGAGCTGATTTATGCCAAGTTTGATGAGATTAATCAAAATCTCTATGAATGCGGTGAACCTCTGCTCAAAAGACGGAAGTATCTTTATACTACCGGCGATGAAGATGAGGATAAGTCAATGAATTACTGTTTAAATTTTGCAAACGGACAGAAGTCTTATGCTGATTGTGACAATATGATCGGGGCAGTGCTGGTTGAAAGAATACCGACTGCGGAAAGACAAGCGGATAGGTCTGAGCAGGGTGATGAGTTCGATGTTTTGTGCGAAGTAAATGGTCAAAAGCAGCGGCTTCCTTTCTCTAAAAGAAATTTGGGCAAACCTATCGGAATATTTCCGTTCAAAAATAGTCCAAAGTATCTTGAGCTTGATGAGGTTGAGGATAAAAAGCATACCGATGAAGACGTTGATGATAACCGGTTGTTGGATGAACCTTTTTGTGATGACGTTTATAAAGTAAAAAACAGATTGAACGATTATCTGAAAGTGTTAGACAAACCTGTTCTGGATGGTGAATATTTGGCCGACAGCCCATATATGCGCGGCTGCGGCTGGATAATAAGCTTTGATGACAAGTGGGGTTCCTTGGCGAGCGACTATTATGGCGGTAATCAATCCGCAAAACTCCGCTATATGGGATGCTTTAAGGGGAAATGCCAAAGATGAAATTTAATTAAGAAAACTCCTTCGCCGCCGTGACAGGTCGCGAGGGAGTTTTTTTAGAGTCATACCTCGCAAGATGCGCCTCATTCGTGCGTTAAGGTATCTCGACTTTTAGCACGTTAGTGCTACTTCCGAATAAATAAGCGCTACGCAAAGATGGGATTCTTTGACGAAGTGACGCACAGCGCACTTCGAAGAATGACGTTTTATAACGCTTGACTTAGAAAGATTTTTTATTTAGGGTACAGATTACAAAATTTATAATTATAACTTTGAATTATTAACTCAAATAAATATTATTTCGTATGATTACAAAAATTAAGGAGCGTGTTAAAGCGTGGAAACGCTTTTATGCTCAAGATTGCAAAAATGCTGACGAAAATTCGTCTTGGCGAGAGATTTTGACGGAGCTGGAATATTACAGCTTCCGCAAATTTTATCCTTTTAGCGAACAAAGCATCGGTCAGCAAAAATTGTGGAATGCGATTCAAAGTATCGGGACTTTCTCAGATGAAGAAAAAGAGTTCTTAGAAGAAATTCCTGCGTATTCTTTGGTCAGAATACATTTGGATCAGAGTTATTATCAAGACAATTTTGCTGATAAATTCAATGACGTTGATGTATTCTGCGTATGTTTGGCATCAGACGAAGACATTCCGCTCAGGGAGTATACCGTTGTGACCGATAGGAGAGAATTGTGGGATTTGGAAATCTATATTTTCCGGTATTCGCGTTTTCGTTATCTTTGCCGACACGGAATCATCCGTTTTGCCGAAAAACCACCGATAGACTTTGTTGAGCCGAAAAATATTGATGATGATTTACCATTCTGACGCAAATGATTGTTGAATATTAAAGTACAAAAAATATGAAACAGGATGTATTATTAAGAGATGTTTTTCCTTATATCGAGATATGGACATTACTGATAGCGGCAATATTGGCAGCATTGGCATACCATATCTGGTGTTTCGGAAAAAAATATCCGGAAATTTTCCGCCCCGATACGACAGCGGAAGATAAACGATTGTTATTGCAAAAAGAGGAATTGCGCCGTCAATATAATAACAAATCAATGATGTCATTTTCCGTCATTTTTGTTTGGATGATCGGAATGTTCTTAATTTGCTTTGGTTTTAACGGTTTTGCATCCACAATGCAAGGTGCTTTTATATTTGTGTTTTCGGTATGTATCCTTTTATGGATTGTATCATTAATCCAGCGTAAACCGAAAAAATAGATTTATAAAATGAAAGAGACTCCCCCGCCGCTTAACCGCCGCGAGGGAGTTTTTTTTAGAGTCATACCTCGCACGATGCGCCGCATTCGTGCGTTAAGTAACTGTATTAAAAATCAAGCAATAAATCAAAAATTTTTCACAAGAGAATTAGCATAACAAAGAAGTTTACGCATACAAGCGACAATAGCCACCTTTGAAGGCTTACCTTCCTCTTTCAACTTTGTGTAAAAATTATGTATAACGTGATTATGATTGATAGCCGGTATTGTAGCCATGTATAAGGCATTACGCACTATTTTTCTTCCGCCGTGTATACACCTCAATCCTCTCATTTTACCGCTATCATGATTGATTGGAGCCACACCGCAAAGTGCTGCTATTTTATTTCTTTCTAATTTTCCTAATTCCGGTAAGTGGGATAATAAAATAGTGATAGTATGTTCACCAAAGCCAACAATTTGATTTAATTTATCAAATAGCTGTTCCATCCTTTGATTGCTCTTAATAAGTTCTCTTATTTCTTTTTCGATTTTCGTTTGTTGCAGAAGTAATGATTTTATACTTTTGTTGATTTCTTTTACAATAAAAGCAGATGGCTTCTTTTCCAGACGTATCTTAAAACTTTTTATTGTTTCAACTAATGCTTGCCTAAAATTCACCAATTCCTTTAATTTTTCAACATCTAAGTCTGTTTCTTTTATAGCATCCGGCTTGAACATCTCACCATACTTTGCTAACACATAAGCATCTATTTTATCGGTCTTTGCAATAATTCCTGCTGCTTTAGCAAAGTTTCGCACATTACCGGGATTAACAACGCAAACCGTAAATTGATGCTTTTGCAAATATTTTACAATTTCTTTTTGATAATTGCCCGTATGCTCTATAATAATTCTATCTACATTATAATCTCTCAAACGTTTTAATAATTTTGCAAATCCCTCACCGTCATTGCTAACGGTTATCATTTCTCCGGAGATTAAAAAACAAATATCTAATTTTGCCTTTGACACATCAATGCCTATTGTTGTATAATCCATTCTATCCTCCTTGTATGCGAGCTCTTTAGTGGCTCATGTAACTGTTCGATAAACTGAAGGGGGCGGCGGAGGACTACACTTGACCACGATGTCGAACTCATCTGGGATCTCTCAGTCTCTCCGCCAGCCATAGGGTGTTGCAACACCCTATGGCTAAATGATAAAACTTTTTAATCTGTTTTACCATCCTTTCTGATTATACAAGG
>JAFUSH010000050.1 GCA_017471705.1 Alphaproteobacteria bacterium
TCCGCCAGCTCGTAAGAAAATCTCTCTTAAAATTACTATTTCAGGTAGAATGTTTGTGTCATATCGTGATAAATCTTTCTCCTTGTTTTAACGACTTTTTTGTTACTCTAACTGTTCCGTTTTAAATTTGTCGTAACACAAAAATTAAACTTTATTGTAGAATATCTTTATAAGATAAAAATAATTTAAAGTCAATTAAATTATAATAAAAATATTACATATTATATTTAATTAGTAAAAATCAATATGTTATAAAATAATAATATAAAATACATTTGTTGATAAATTTATTATAAATCTAGGTCAAAAAAGACGGGGATAATCCCCGTCTTTTCGTTTTAATGGTGGAGCTAAGGAGGGCTGGAAACTAAAAACAATCCAGTGAATTGTTTTTAATTTTCAGCAATAGTAACCGTCGGCAAGCTTCTTTGCCGAAAGGCAAATCAAGCGAGCCGTACAGTTACTTGTCCGAAGCGAAGAAGGCAAGCGCTTTTGCGCGAGCCTTACGGAGCAAGACGAACTACTGAAAGGAGTTCGAGCCTTATTTGTTTTACAGACGAACAAAAAAACGAACATCAATAAAAGATGT
Organism: Alphaproteobacteria bacterium; assembly: GCA_017471705.1. GTDB lineage: Bacteria > Pseudomonadota > Alphaproteobacteria > RF32 > CAG-239 > RUG410. Next base: position 590 of record JAFUSH010000050.1, read on the forward strand.
CCGTTTTTCGTTTTAATGGTGGAGCTAAGGAGGATCGAACTCCTGACCTCTTGAATGCCATTCAAGCGCTCTCCCAGCTGAGCTATAACCCCAATACTATCAATATGTCTGCGCCATTCAAGCGCTTCTTGCTCCCGTTGGTCACTTCGGTCACTCGGTTGCGATTTTTTCGCTTCGCGTCGCTTACGCTCACTTGCTCAAAAGCAACCTTCGCCGCTTGCGGTAAAAACAACATTTTGAGGTTGTTTTTATCCTCGCGCCCAGCTGAGCTATAACCCCAATACTATCAATATGTCTGCGCCATTCAGTCACAACGTATATCGTGTTTAGCATATATCATTTTAAATGTAAAGAACTTTTTTTGCATTATCCTGTTTTTTTAAAATATAAAAAAGAGCGTCTATTGACGCCCCTCTTTACAAAACATACTCCCAACTGCCAATGACAATCGCAATTGTTTCGAATACAATTGTTGAAAATAAAAAACAACGAGCCAGATTGTACTGTCTGGCATACTTCAGATGCAGCAGCGGAAACCGATACACCGAATAGCAAATCAGACATACCATAACAGAATGCCATACTATGCGCATCTTTTCCGTATGTAAATCTCCCTCTGCCGATAGAGTAATCATTGCCATTGCAAATCCTACCAACACCCAAGTTCCCCAATCCAGATACTTGATTGGCTTTCGTTCATAATACTTACTGTCGAGCACACCTCCGAAGATAATCAGAGAAAACAGCGACAGTGTCTCAAAAATAAAAATTGCATCCATAATTGAAATTAATTGGTTATTTTATATGATTACAATATATCCATAGACAAAAATTGTCAATTAAAAAACTTTATTGAAAATGTTTTTTTTTCTGTTATAGTGATTGCAAAATTCAGTCAAGGAGGTTTTTTATGTTTAACCAAAAATGGAATTATCGTTTCTTAGAATTAGCCGAGCTAATCTCTACTTGGTCCAAAGATCCGTCAACTAAAACCGGAGCTGTTGTCGTAGGTCCGGATAAAGAAATAAGGGCTACCGGTTATAACGGATTGGTTCGCGGTGTTAAAGATGATATTCCGGAACGTATGGAACGCCCTACTAAATACGATTTTTTTGAACACGCTGAACGCAACGCCGTATACAATGCCTGCCTCACGGGAACTTCGTTAAAAGATTGCACTATTTACTGCACACTCACTCCGTGTACCGATTGCGCCAGAGCTATTATTCAGTCAGGCATTAAAAATGTGGTAACTTATGAATATAAAATCAGTGATAACGACCCTAAAAATACTTGGCGCGATAAACTTCGCTATTCTGCGGAAATGTTCAAAGAAGCCGGTGTAAAATATACCGAACTGCCTAAAAAATAAAATATGAACTATTCTCTTTAGCACCTTTAAATATCGATATCTGAAAATATATATGATACCGATTATAAAGATTGGAATATAATGGAGGTAGTAATGAAAATTTTAATTGCGGACGACCACGCACTGTTTCGCGACGGATTAGCTTTACGATTAGAGCAAATAGCCCCCGAGGCGGCTATATCACAAGCTTCCGGTTATTCGCAAATTTTCAAAATTATCAAATCGGATAATAGTTTCGATATATTGGTTTTAGATGTTGAGATGCACGATATGCCGTGGTTGGAAAGTTTAAAACAAATCAGAGAAGCAGCTCCGAAAACCAAGATAATTGTCGTTTCCGCCTCCGAAGACCCGCGTACCATCCGCACAATTCTTTCAACCGGAGTTAAAGGATATATCCCCAAACGTTCAGAAATTAAGGTTTTCAATAACGCTTTCAAACTTATTGCCGAAGGAGGCACTTATGTTCCGCCAAATCTTATTGAGAATAATACCGCCAATAATATCAGCGGCAAAAGCACCGGTATGAAGATATTGACCGCACGGCAATCACAAGTATTGGATCTGATTGCGCAAGGCAAATCAAACAAACAAATTGCCTACGATATGGGAGTGTCCGAATCCACGGTTAAACTGCATATAAACGCGTTATTGCGCTCTCTACACGTCAATAACCGCACACAAGCTGTAGTTACCGCTCAAAAAATAGGTCTTATTTAGCCGATTTATCCTCAGCGTCTTTTTTAGATTTAAGTTGCCCGCAGGCTGCCAATATATCCTGTCCTCTGGCTACTCGTACCGGCGCCGCAAAACCGGCATTTTCCAACTCGCGGGCAAATATATGCACCCGATTGTTTGAACTCGGTTTGAAAGCACATCCCGGCCACGGATTAAACGGAATTAAATTAAAACTGGCACGCAGCTGATATTTTTTCATCAATGCTATCAATTCTCGGGCACATTCAAGTGAATCGTTTATTCCATCCAGCATTAAATATTCGAAAGTAATATAGCGGCTCCCGTCTTTTTCCTGATATTCGCGACAAGCCGACAGTAATTCTTCCAAAGGATAACGATTATTTATCGGCATAATTTGTGAACGAAGCTGATTATTCGGAGCGTGCAAAGAAACCGCCAAGCGAACTCCTGTTTCTTCTAAAGCCCTTACTATATGAGGAGCAATACCTGAAGTCGACATTGTCACTCTCCGCCTTGATATAGCAATCCCATCACCGTCCGTCAAAATATTGAGAGCCTTTACGGTATTATCCATATTATGCAGCGGCTCCCCCATTCCCATCACTACAATATTGGAAAGATATCTGGTTTCATTAGTCGGGCTTGGCCATTCGCCGTAAGTATCCCTTGCCACCATAAATTGACTCACTATTTCACAAGCCGTCAAATTACGGGTTAATTTCTGACTTCCGGTATGGCAAAATCGACAACCGACAGCACACCCGACTTGGGTAGAAATACAAACTGCTCCCCTATCTTCCTCCGGAATATACACCATTTCCACGCGTTGTCCGTCGAACATTTCCAACAGCCATTTACGTGTTTTATCAACAGACAACTGTTCGGTAATTATTTTAGGACGGAATATCGTGAAATTATCGGCAAGTTTTTTGCGCAAGTCTTTGGAAAGATTGCTCATCTTGGCAAAATCGGTTTCCCCGAAATAATACAACCATTGCCACAACTGTTTGGCACGAAAAGGCTTTTCCCCGATGGCAACCAACGCCTCGCGCAATTCTTCTTTGCTTAAGCCGATAAGTTCGATTTTAGGCATTACTTTTTCTTACACTTCGCCGATATAGCCTGATAAGCGGTAGTAAAACCTTTCAAAGAATAAGTATCTTTGGTATTTGTACCACGACTTGATTGTCCGTCAACAATCATACGTTCTCCGCGTTTCATAGCCGCAACGATTTTTTTATCTTCGTCACCGGTACGCATCCATCCCTTATCACCTTCGGTAAAGGTATTTTTAAATGTTTGATTACCGATTTTCACGACAAGCGGCACCTTGGTATTGAAGGCATATCCTGCCACAAAGCTGACTTCGTCAAAAGATTTTTCGGCTGGCCTATGAGTAACAACAGTATAAATATCCCCGCGTTTAGTATATTTTCCTTCATCTTTTTTAGGAGTTGATGACATATAGCAAATCACATTACCGCGATCGTTATAAGTCCAAGCCACCCAATCACCGTATTCACCAATCATTTTAGGCTGTTCAACGGCCTGAGCCGCAGTTGAAATCAATAGCGCGCATAAAACCAAAAAATATTTAAACATATGTTTTTCCTCTTTTAATTAAAATTTGTTTGAATTATATGTAAAAATTATATATAAACTGTTAAAATTTGAAAAAAAATATAGGATTTGTGAAAAAATGTTTAAGCCCGATTATCTTGACATGTCTAAACTTATGAGTTCTACCAAGATAGCTCGCCTGTTCAACGCGGTGGAAGACAACGGCGGAACAATTCGTTTCGTCGGCGGTGCGGTACGTGATACCATTGCCGGATTGAGCGGTTTTGATTTAGACTTGGCAACCGATTTATCCCCTGATGAGTTGGTAGAAGCTTGTCAAAACAACGGACTTAAAACCGTAACTTTAGGATTAAAAATCGATAGTATCGGAGTAATTATTGATAACCAAGTATTAAAAGTATCTTCTTTAAGAAAAAGAGAGAAAAAAAATAAAGATTATTCTGATTTTGATTATACCGATGATTGGAGTGCCGATGCTTCCGAGCGTGACCTTACCATAAACGCCGTATACGCAGATTTACGCGGCAATGTATTTGATTACTACAACGGTATAGATGATTTGGAAAACGGTATAGTTCGCTTTATCGGCTCCGCCGAGGACAGAATTAAGGAAGATTATTTGCGTATTATGCGCTTTTTCCGTTTCTATTCAATATTCAGCCAAAAGCCTGTCGACAAAGAAGCTCTGCAAGCCTGCATAAAGCTCAAAGACGGTTTAAGAAGCATTGCCATAGAACGTGTGCGCGATGAATTATTTAAATTATTGGTAACTCCTCAAGTAACGGAAACAATGCGCATTATTTACGATAATGATATTTTGAGTTATTTTCTTCCTAAATCTGAACATTTGGATGCTTTATGGCGCTTAACAAAATTGGTTGCCGATGCCAAATACGAAGGCAATTTTCTGCGCCGTCTGTTTGTCTTATATCAGCCTAATACCTCTCAAGCCGAAAACATTGCCAATATTCTACGTTTTACAAAAAAACAAAGAGAAACTTTTGTTCGTTGGGCTAAAATAGAAATAAGTCCGGAAAATATTTCGACTCCGAATGCCAGATTAAAATTCATTTATCGCTACGGCAAGCAATTTGCTGTTGATAAACTTTTATTATCGGCGGCTATATACCAAAAACAACCTGTAAATATAAATGAAATATTGAAAGAAGTTGAAAACAGTATAATTCCCGTATTTCCTATACGCGGGAAAGATATTGTAAATCAGGGCATTTCTGATGACAGCAAAATAGGTGCCGCTTTGAACAGACTCGAACAAATATGGATTGACAGCGATTTTAACCTGACCAGAGAAGAGCTTTTGAAAAATCTTTAGAAAAATAATTTCACGTTATTTATATCTTGTTCACAATCTCCATTGTTATTAATATCAATATGATGTGTTCCCCAATTGGTATTTTTAACATTGAAACAAGAAGAATAATCCAAATTTTTAAGTTCTATATAATATTGTCCGGTAGCAACCGACACAACATCCCACTCCACACCGTTTAATCCGTTAAAACGGACATTTGACTTATCAAAATATCCGTTTAGAGCGGATATTTGTGTTTCGGTAATCAATTCAGACAACTCTTGCTGAAAATTGACTTTTCCCAGAGCATTTTGCATTTGCCCGATACCTTCGTAAGCCTCTCTGTTCAGCATACCATCTATGGCCAGAGCGCCTAAGGTATCGGTCATTTGAGCGCTGACCGTTGATGAAATCAACAAAACACATAGAAACAATAAATATTTTTTCATTTTTTATCCTTTCATTTTTTGCACGCATAACAAAGCCGCGCCTATCAGTCCGGCATCATTACCGCAAGATGCAGGGGCTATTTTAGGCGCATTATGCGGCTGCAATAATTTTATTGAGGTATTGACTGCGGCATAATCAACAATTTTTGCCATACTTCCGGATAAGGCGATAATTTCCGTATCTAAAATTTGATTTATGCTTTGTATGCAATCAAGCAAATTCTCCTGCCAGATTTTATAAGCCTTCCGCTCTGCCCCGTTTTGCTTTAACGACTGATTATAAATAGCAAAACAATCAGTTTCCTTAACTCCGAATTTAGCAGCAATTCTTTGCAAACTGCGTCCGGAACAATCAAATTTCACCTCACCGGCAGCGCCGCATTTTCCGCGCAAAATCTGTCCGTTACAAATAATTCCGCACCCCACGTCTGTACCGAGTGTGAGCATAACTCCGTGATTAATATTTTTCATACTGCCGACTTTATATTCCGCCCACATTGCCGAGTTGGCATCATTTTCGATAACATAAGGCACTTTTGCTATCATCTCAAAATTTATATTTTCATATCCGCTAGGCAAATTATTGGGTTTTCCGGCTAACTTATTATCAAGCACAACTCCGGCAGTGGCTACGGCAAAGCCGTCGAAAGTATTTTTACCTGCGATAGTATTAAAGATATTTTCAATTTCATCTGCGTCTTTTGGAGTTGCAATCGTTTCTGCTCCGTTCAATATATTTCCTTTTTCATCTATCAAAGCCCACGCTATTTTGCTTCCGCCCACATCAAAAGACAATATTTTCATTATTTTCCCTTTACCAAATGTTTATTGTATATAATTTCTCCGATTATTATAAGCGCAAAAATCAGAGACGGAGTATTAAATATCATCATCTGCAATGAATTTAAATAAGCTCCGTAAACAATCCAACTGCACATACCTAACGCATAAATGATATAGCTTAAAAGTGAAATACCTTCCACATTTTGCGTTTTAATGGTTTGTATAGTCTGCGGCAAAAAACAAATAGCAGTGCAAATGCCGGCAATATAACCTATTATTTCCTGTAACGGCAATCCGAATATTTCCATTTTTTATCTCCTTAATCTGCTGTATATTATCATTATTTTGTAAAAACTTTATTAGCGAAAAAAAATCCTCGCCGATAATTCAAGCAAGGATTTTTGTGTTAATAGAGCAAAAATTAATTACTGCGTTCACCTTTGGTTTTGAAACGATTAGCTTTGCCCGCTTCATTATTATCTCTGCGCAATTCTGCCTTCTTTTCATCTATATTGGTAGCTTCATTAGTAGTCTGCGTAAGATAATGCGGAGCGTGAGTTATCAAATCTTCAAAACTCCATTCGTCAGCGGTTTTATTATTGCTTTTCCAAAAGTCCTGACGGATAGCTGCCGTAAGCGGAGAATTAGCGCGTTTCAATTCAAAATCCTTAACTATTTTTTCCTTTTTAGCCTGAGCGTAACCGCCAAGATGCACAACATCTTTTTCAACCGTTTGCGCGATATTGGTTTCAGTTACATGAGGAATAACGGCTGCATTCATCCTATCCTTTCTGTCTTTAAGAAAATCAACCATATTTTTAAATTCAGGTTTATTTTCCAATTCCTTTTCAACCCGTTTGCAATATGCCTGATACTGCTTATCATTACTGTCAGGCTTATAGCCGTAAAGCATCTGATATTCTTCATTAAGCAACTTATCTTTAACATCTGTAACCGGTTGGATATTTTTAACTATAATTTCCGGTTTAACATATTCTTTCTTCTTTGGATTAGAACCTACAACAGTTATAGGTTGTTTATCCTGAGGTTCAGGCTTTTTATCCTGCGGCTTTTCAATAGTTGCGGTTCTATCCGCTTTAGCCCCCGGACGCAAGAATTGCTTAACTTTTCTCGGCCAACTCAAAATTGTTGCACCAAATCCGGTAACAGCTTCCACACTCTTGGTAAATTTAGCAAACAAATTTTCTGTTGTGTGTTCGTAACCATTTTCACCGTTAGCATACGTATTGAATTCTGTTCCTTTGCCGTCAGGAGCGTGAACTGTTGTATTGGTATCATCAACCATAGCATTACGATGCAGAACACCATCTAAATGACCGGACAAACGTGAACCGTCAGCGTTTAACGTTGAGCCGATTTCATTAATCATTGAAACTGATGTTTTCACGGCGTCAAAACCGGCTAAAGCCTCTTTTGTTATGGTAATTGTTCCGTCTGGAGCTTTAATACCGCCTAAAGCGTGAACTCCGTTAACATCAACATTATGCTGCGTAGCCCAAGCATCGGTCATTACCAAATTGTTGCCGTGAGTATGAACTATACCGCCGCCATCAATGTGATTAATTGTATCAATTCCGGTATTCATACCGGCGTCACAGGCATCTCGCAAGAACACTTCCGGAGAAATATCATCTCTTCCCAAAGCGTGCAATTGCTGACTAACCTGTTGCAAATCGTGATTTAATGCATCTTGATTATGACCATAAAAATGTTGTAACGTATCCAACGCTTTCGCTTTAAGCGTTGCTGTTTCTACCCATTCACTTCCTTCTCTTGTATCAACAAGAGTAAATCCATCCTTTTGCTCGGTAGAAAGCTCACCTCTCCAACCTTCTTTTTCGGCTGCATCCATATCTTTATACAATTCTTTGGCTTGCTTTTCATTAGCAACGACTTCCACGTGATTATTGGTTGAAGCCAATTCGTGTCCGAGCTTACCACCCAAGGCAACAGCGGCAGCATTAACAACACCCATAATTGCCGATTTAACCTTTCCGTGTCCGTGTAAACGCATATCGCGGTACGGAGCATAAAATCTGCCGGCGGAAGCCACCGCTAAAGAAGCTACTCCGCAAGCCATAGCACATTTTGCGCAACCTGACATTGCAAATCCGACCGAAGCTCCTCCTAAAGCACCGGCTGTCACCGCCGACACAAACTGCGGAGATTTCAAATCTTTCTTTACATCTTTCCAACCGTATTTCTCGCGCTTAATCATTGCCCCGACTTTTTTCACCGCCAAATATGACAGTGTGGATACTGCCGCTCCGGCAACTGCGCCAATCGCTGCATTAACACCGCCGACGCTCAGTTCAGCTGCCATACCGCCGGCAATCGGTAAAGCCTTTCCGGTTCCTATCATTGCCCCCAATGACAATTTGGTTGAGGCGTAACTTGCCGCCGTGGCAATACCAAATCCCAAACCGGCACCGATTAAGCTCCTCTTGAACGCCGCATTTTTAACCTTTTTAGCCGCATCCTGATATCTGCTGGTCTTATCAATCTTTTTGACTTGTCCCAATAATCCGGCTGTCAGATACTCGGTATTTTCTTTACCCAACTTGGAAGTAAGACGATTGCTGAAAGTTTCCACGTGATTAGCCTGTCTATCGAGTGCAAGCTTAGCACCAAGCGGAGAAATCTCCATTTTTTCGCCGCTCATCAGCTTTTGCTTAAATTCTTCAACATACTTAGGGTCGGTAAACTTCTGCGGATTCTCTCTCAAACCTTGTTTAATAACTTCCTCGGAATTTGAATAAGCGAATAATGTGTTAAAGGCATTGTCTTTTGCACCTTCCATTATTAAATTTTTATCCATTTTCTGCGAAAAGTTGCCTAAATTCTGCATCATAGCTTCATTGGCAGCGAACTTCAAAGCGGTTTCCAAAGAACTTCCTTTAACCACTTCCATTTTACCGTCTTTATTCAGCTGTATACATTCTTCGTATTTAGGATTACCCTGCGCGTCATATTCGGAAACAAACAGATAATTTTGAATTGCTTCCATATATTCCTTACCCAAAGTATCTTCATTAAATTCCAACTTATCGATAATCGCTGAAGCCTTATTGAATCTGTCATTCAAATCAATAGCCGTATCTTTCGGATTTTTACCGCTCGGAATATGATACAATTCATCATAAGGCTTAACGTACTCGTTCATTAAATTACGAGCATTCTCATAAACCGGAGAAACTTTGGTTTGTTCATTTTTATCTTGTTTGTTTTTATTGCGCTCTTTCTCCGCATTTTCGCACACATCTGCCAAATGCATATAACCGTCATATTCATCGGCTGCATTGGTAATATCGGTGAAGTAATATCCTTCTTTTTTAGTCAGGTCTTCGAGCAATCCCTGACCGTGATTAAGCATAATATTGAGATTTTTAGCCGTTGCATTTTTTTCTTCTTCTTTTAACGACTTATTGTTCAGCTTCTTTTGCAATCCTTCAATACCGACAGCCGTCAATTCCGGAGTCAATAAATCATACCATACATTATCGCCATTTTGTTTATCTTGTTCTTTAAGAGCGGAATCAAGCACTCTGTCAACTATGGCTTGTTTGTATGCCGCAGTATCTTTCTCGGCAATTTTAGCCCGTCCTTGATTAACCAATTCATATCCGGCGGCTAAATCTTCTGCCGAAACATTAGAAGTAAAATGTTGCGCTTCGGCATCGCTCAAACCGCTTAATAAATCTCGTTCACGCAACAATGCCGTATATGTATCTATGGCCTTTTGCGCTTCAGCCTCCGGAATCAGTTTTCTTTCCGCCAGAATAGCCAATTCAATACGATACATAGCCGATTCATTATCAAAATTATCGTGAGAGCGAATGCGAACTTCTTCTAAAATTACTTCATTTTCTCCTTCATCGGAATCTTCAGAGCCGCCGTTACCGCCGCCTCCGGCACCTCCGCCGTTTCCTTCGTCATTTCCGTCTGAACCACCGTTGTCGTCACCTCCGGCACCTCCGCCGTTATCATCATTTCCACCAATTTCTTGTATCGGAGGCACTACCACTACTCTTTGCACTTCAATATTCTTATCCATTTCCGGATAATCGCCTTTATCCCATCCCAGAGTTTTGGTTATATGCTCGGCAATATCAATATCGGCTTCATTTACAATCAAATCATTGAGAGCAATTACTTTTTGAGCGCGTTCAGTCATCGGAACCGTATAGGCTTCCAAAACTTTGGAGAACATATCTTTTTCGTGTCCGTCCGGCAATCTTTCGATTTCAGCTCTTAAGTTATTTTCAATACCGCCGTTATTAAAACCTTGTTGCAAAACAGATTGCGCTAAATCTGGAACACGGCGTGTTTCTTCTACAGTTTCATAAGTTTCTTCTTGAGTTGGCTGGATCACAGCAGTTTTAATATATTCTTCCTCTATATTATGGTAACGGTTACGGAAGGCTTCGTCAAAGGTATACGTGAACCCGCCGAACATTTCGGTTTGCGATTGACGGCCGTTATTCAAGTCATTATTCAGGAAACGCTCGATATCGGTATTAATCTGCTCTTTCTCTTGCGGATGACGGCGTATATATTCTTCCTTCGCTGAAATAAAACGAGTTACTTCATCGTTACTCACCTGTCTGGTTTCATACAATGCTTCTCCCATTTCGTGAAACATTCCGAATAAATCGTCTTGAGTAAAATCACCTTCAAAACTTTTAAAAACATTAAACATAGAATTTTGATCTACCGGAGATATCTTAGAAACATCGTCAATACCGAATCTTTCCTTGATAAACTCAGCAAAGCGCGTATCACTCGCCACATCGTTAAAACTGTTATATTTAGCCATAGTTATTCTCCTCAAAACGTTCATATACTCAAATTATGTCCTAAATATAGACAAAAGTCAAGTATTTTTGCAATATTTTACAAAATATACATAAAAAATGTAAAAGTATGTTTAAGAAGATATATTATGTTGATTATATTTAGGAATTATAATATTGAGTTTTTTTTAATTAAGTATTGCGCCCGCCGTGCAGAATTCCGTGTGTATAATCATAAACGGCTTGTTGGCGGGTGAAAAATTTTTCTCCGCTTTCAATGCAATCCGAGCAAATCGGCGGTAAACCGTATAATTTCTTGGCTGCCAGACGGACGCGCGTTATATCGCGGAAATCCCCGTCCATTCTCTGCTGCATAATACAACCGTCATTTGTGCAGTGCGAACCCAGCTGTTCAGATGTATTCGCTCTGCCCTCGTGAGTCAAACCTATCAAGTGTCCGAATTCGTGCATCACCACGGTTTTAAATCCTTCCACATCAAGACAATTATTTCTGTCTATAAATCTGGCGGTTGATACGATTGAAAAAGCGTTCTCTTTTGATACTCCCAAGCAAAAATTAAGCCCGTCGGCGTATAAATCGTGTTTGGTAACCAATACAGACCATTGCGGAATTTTTTTGCAATACGGATCAGAGCTCAAATCAGTATACAATTGGTCAATTGATATTTGCCCTCTTGTTTGCCAACGATTTTGTTCCATAGCTTTCAGTTTAGCGTTGGCGATATACCAATCAACGCTTTCATACGGTTCAAGCAGGATATTTCCGTTGGGCAACATTTTCTCTGCTTTATCGCTATGCCAATTTCCTAAGGTTGTAATCGGATAATTAGCTTTATGACGAGGAAAACAATCCATCATCTGCTCAACTGCATCTTCTATATGAGGTTTTAAAACCTCCAAACCCTGTTCGTACAGTATGTATATATTTCTAATCATCAATACCCCCGATTTCAAATCAAGGTAGCATATTTGACAAATTTTGTAAAGAAAAAAGGTGGAAAAAGAAAACGGGGTTAAGACAAGCTTAAAATTCCGCAAACTATTTTCCACCTCTCTGACAAGAAAGCTTTTTCAGCGTCTTGTCTTGTCTTATGCACTTACGCTCTCCTCGGCTTCAGGTTTACAGAATGTAGAACCCACAGCGATAAACGCTATGAACAGGAGAGCAACGACAGCCTGCGTGTCTGCAAGCAAATTAATTATACTTACCATATCGCATAAAAATTAGAGTTTTCGTCTATAATTTAACTATTTTTGTTAAACTTGTCAACAGTTAATTTGCATTTTATGCAGATTTATTTTGTGCGTCTTTTATTTTTTGCACTTCGGCGCGGGCCAAAGCATCGCAGCGTTCATTTTCGGCGTGTCCGGCGTGTCCTTTCACCCAAACCCAGCGAATTTCGTGTTTTTGCACCAATTCATCAAGTTTCTGCCACAAATCAATATTTTTAACATCTTTTCGCTTGTTTGCCGTCCGCCAGCCGTTTTGTTTCCAATTCGGCATCCATTCGGTTATGCCGCACATAACATATTTACTGTCGGTGTAAAGCGAAATATTGCACATAACTTTCAAGGCGTTCAAAGCCTGAATGACCGCCATCAGCTCCATACGATTATTGGTGGTATTTTCTTCACCGCCCGATAACTCTTTTTCAATATCCTTATAACGCAAAATCGCCCCCCATCCGCCTGCTCCGGGATTACCGGAACACGCACCGTCGGTAAATATTTCCACCCTCGCCGTCATTCAAATTCTCGCAAATAATCGTTAAAAAACTCATTTATCAATAGCTCATTACTGTCTTCCGAGCGCAAAACCTTAGCCACAAACGAGCGCAAATTATTCTTTGCTCCGTAAATTCTGAATGAACGCGGCATAGCACCGTCGGCACCGACCACTCCGTTAATCAGTAAATCATCATCAATATATTCGGAAAGTACCATTTCCATCCGCGTAAATTTAAGTATTCCGCGCGGAGGAAGCCTCATTTCCGGTTTTGTTATCAAATTAATATGTCCTTCCATTCCGGAAAAATTGGCCATCATATTATATTCGCCGAAACGCACCCGATTATATTCTCCGCCGGTATTCTCGGTGGTACAGGTAAAATACAGTTCACGAGCGATAACATTGCTGTCATTGGCACATTGCACATCAAAACTTATCTTCACATACTTCTGCGGCGGAGTATCTATGGTGCGAGGGTATAAAATATCTTCATCATCATTCTCCGCAACCTCCATCTTTTTATTTTCAAAAGAAAGCGCCACATTCGGCTGCGGACGGCGTCCGAACATACCGGCAATCACCGCATAAGGCGCCGGAACATTATTGGAGCCGGAACGAATATAAATATTATTACCGATTGTTGTCATTAACGGAGCAATCTCGGAACGCGGAATATAGGTTGCCAAATAGCCGTCACCGTTTTCATCAACCGAGATAATATGATTACGCACCCGATTATGACTTGGAATGGTACATCCGGAAATGGCGCTTTCCACCCAACTCATAAAGCGATGTACATTTTGTACTTTTACTTTGGCCTTTGCTACATCACCGACATCCATATCGCGCGAACATTCAACTCCCCAGACAATCACCCCGCCTTCGGAATTGCCGAAACCGGATATACATTTTGCCAGATTACGCCTGTCATCAGGACTAAGCGACCACCCGTGTTTACCGGTGGAATTGGCTTGTTTAAAATCCATAAACAGCTCTTCGGTTTGCCGTTCTCTGATAAACTCATCAAGTGCATCTTCCCCGAAATAAACCAACTTTTGAAAAATATCTTCGGCACGTGACATAATTCAACTCCCTTTATGTGTTTGCAACTAATCCCCTATTTCACCATCTTTTCCACATCTTCGTAGCTCGGGTATTTTTTAAGGTTGCCCAACAATGTATAAGTCGGTTTACTGCTGAAGATAAGCTGCGCCGCTTTCATAATATCGTCTTTATTGACTTTTTCCACTTTTTCCACGATTTCTTCAATCGGAATACTACGATTATGGCAAAGCTGATGACGGGCAATCACTTCGGCGGTGGAAGAAGAACTCTCCAACGCCATCAAAATATTGGCTTTCATTTGAACTTTCACCCTGCTCAATTCCTTATCGTTAACCGGTTCATTGGCAATTTTTTTAATTTCATCAGCCACAACAGGCAGATAATTTTTGATTTCTTCCTGATTAAGTCCGGCATAAACTCCGCATATTCCGCTCTCGGTATGTGAATTGGTAAAGCTGTATACCGTATACACAAGTCCGCGTTTTTCTCTGATTTCCTGATACAAACGCGATGACATTCCGCCGCCTAAAATATTTGACATTATAGAAATCGGATAATATAACTCGTGGTGATAATCAACACCGTTAAAACCCAACAAAACCTGAGCTTGTTCAATATCGCGCACTTTTATAAACTCGCCGCCGGTATATATTTGCGGAGCCTTTGTAAAGGCAGTTTTTTCACGCAGAGTTCCCATACGCTCTTCCACCATTTTAACAAAGTCATTATGTTTCAAATTACCGACCGCCGCTACCACAATGTTTTCCGCCGCATAATTATGGCTCATATACTCGCGCAATTTTGCGGCATCAAACGAGTGAACCAAATCCGCCGTACCTAAAATACTGCGCCCAATCGGTTGATCGGCATAGGCTGCTTCATTAAAATAATCGAACACGATATCGCTCGGATCATCATTGGTTTGCTTGATTTCCTGTATCACCACTTCTTTTTCTTTTGCCATTTCTTCGGCATCAAAAGTCGGTGCCATCACAAAATCGGCCAAAACATCAAGCGCCAACTCCGCATCATTTTTGAGCATTTTGGCGTAAAACACCGTAAATTCACGCGAGGTGTAGGCATTGGTATGTCCGCCGACATTTTCGATATCTTCCGATATCTGCAATGAATTACGTTTAGCGGTTCCTTTAAAGACCATATGCTCCACAAAATGAGATATTCCGTTGATATCGGCAGTTTCACAAGCACTTCCGGTATTCACCCAAATACCCAAAGACACGGTTTCGGTTTGCGGTCTTTCAACCGTTGCCACACGCAAACCATTTTTCAAAGTAGTTAAATTAACTTGCATAAAAATCTTCCTCGCACTTAAAAAATAAATTTGACAGTATTATATGTCAGATATACTATAAATCAACATAAATCTTTAGTTTTTGGGAGTATATTATGGATAAAAAGCCTAATTTTGCGGTAGTACTTTCCGGTTGCGGCAGAGCCGACGGCTCGGAAATACACGAATCTGTCTGTGCATTGTTGTGCTTGGAAAATATGAAATGCACTTATCAATGCTTTGCACCGGATATTAAACAAGCCGCAGTCATAAATCATATAAATAATCAACCGATGAAAGAAGAACGCAATGTTCTGACTGAAGCGGCACGAATTGCCCGCGGAAACATTCTTGATATCAAAGAATTCAATGCCGATGATTTTGACGGCATTATATTCCCCGGCGGAATGGGAGCAGTTACCAATTGGTGCGATTTTGCGCAAAAAGGAACCGAATGCACGGTAAACACCAGTATTTATTCGGTAATACGACAATGTTACGACAAAAAATTGGTAATCGGTGCAATGTGCATTGCTCCGGTGCTTATAGCTATGGTTTTGGCCGATAAAAAAATTCATTTCACTTTAGGAGCCGGAGGAGCTACCGCCAAAAAATTGGAAGCTTTGGGCGCCGTTCACGAAGAAGTCGGCGTCACCGAAGTCTGTATTGACGAGAAAAACCGTATATGCACAACTCCGGCTTATATGCTCGCCACCAATATGATTGATGTTTGCCAAGGCGCACAAAATATGATAGGCGCTATGTGCCAATTAATTAAGGGATAAAAACTTATAAAACGCTTGCAATCCGTAAATTTTGTTTTATGCTGTGGACATTGATAACAAATATGAGGATTGTAATATGAAAACCAGAACCAGATTTGCTCCCAGCCCTACCGGATATATGCATATCGGTAACTTGCGCACGGCTTTATATGAATATTTAATCGCCAAATCAGCCGGCGGAGATTTTATACTGCGTATTGAAGATACCGACCAAAAACGCTATGTTGAAGGTGCTACCGATATAATATATAAAACATTGCAGCGCGTGGGAATGAACTGGGACGAAGGTCCTGATATCGGCGGCGACTATGGTCCGTACGTGCAATCGGAAAGACGCGGCATATATGCCGACTACGCTCATAAATTGGTGGAATTGGGAGGCGCACACTATTGTTTCTGTGCACAAAAAGAAGAAAATGACAGCGAGGAAGAAGAAGGCGCCGAAAGCCATAATAAATTTCACGATCCTTGCAAACATATACCTTTGGAAGAAGCTAAAAAACGCGTTGCTGCCGGAGAACCTTTTGTGGTGCGTCAAAATATCAATAAAAAAGGCACTTCCATTTTCCACGACGTAGTTTACGGCGATATTGAGATAGATTATGATGAACTTGATGAAGGGGTATTGCTGAAATCCGACGGATTGCCCACATATAACTTTGCCAACGTTATTGATGACCATTTAATGGAAATATCTCACGTTGTACGCGGTAACGAGTATATATCATCAACTCCGAAATACAATTTAATATACGAGGCATTCGGATGGACACCGCCGGTATATGTTCACGTTCCGCCGGTAATGAAAGATGCTCAGCATAAACTCAGCAAGCGCAATGGTGATGCCTCGTTTCAGGATTTAGTGGCTAAAGGCTACTTACCGGAAGCAATTCTGAACTACATTGCTTTACTCGGTTGGAATCCGGGAGATGAAAGAGAAATCTTTTCACTTCAAGAACTTGAGAAATGCTTTTCAAGTGAAAGATTAAATAAATCTCCGGCAATTTTTGATATAACAAAGCTGACTTGGATGAATGGTTGCTATATCCGCAATCTTTCTGCCGATGAATTTCATAAATTAGCCGAGCCATATTATTCAAATATCAAAAAAAATATAAATTTCAAAGCATTAAGCAATGTTCTTCAACCAAGAATTGAAACACTGAAACAGATTGAAGAAGAAACCGACTTCTTTGTTGAGGTACCGGAATATGATTTATCATTATATGAAAACAAAAAAATGAAAACTAATCCGGAAATTGCCGCCAAAGCCTTGAATTTGGTTTTGCCGATACTGAAAAAAGTTGATGAATGGAGCAATGAAAATCTGTTTGAAACTCTTAAGAATATTGCTGTCGCCAACGAGATGAAAAACGGGCAGATATTATATCCGGTAAGAATCGCTCTTTCAGGTAAAGAAACAACTCCGGGAGGAGCTACCGAACTTGCTGTCATTCTCGGAAAAGAAGAAACTTTGACACGTATCGAAAAAGCAATCAGCAAACTGGCTTAAGATGAGCAAACAAAGCGATTTATTCTGGAAGGGGGTATTAAAATACATCGCCATAGGAGTAACGGTGTTTTTGCTGTTTTATCCTTCTTACCTGTATCGCTTGATATATCCGTATATTTTTTCCAAACCGATTACCGGTAAACTGCAAATTTCGAATCAGGACTATTTCAATGACCTGCAAAATCCGCAGGATATACGCATAAAATCATCTGAGATGACTTTTATTGTTTCACCAAAAGTGAAATATGCGGTAACCGGAAAGGTTGCCTATGTTGAGCGTTATTCCGGTTGGTGGGAAAAATTCGCCCACGGTTATGATCCGTCGCACAGCATATACAATGACTTATCCCCGATTGATTTAACATTAGTGTACGGTTCACTCGCTGATAAGGAAAAATACAGCCTGATAAACTTTGACCACGAATACCGCACGGCTAAACTTACCTACCCGCGAAATTCAGTCAGTTACAATGAATTGATTGATTATCTGAATAACTACCATATTATACCGGCAAACAATCATATCAGACGCGCTCTTGACACCATTTTAACCGATGACACCATTTATATTGAAGGTTATTTATCCGATGTGACCGCCGTTGAAGAACCGCGTTTTATCCTTAAAACCGGATTGCGGCATAATCAATGGCACAAAGAACTTTACGGCGGAAATTATGCTCCGATGTGCTTTGTGCTGTATACGACCAAAATAGTTATAAATCACCGCGTTTATGAATAAGTATTATCAATCCAATATAACTTTTACCCTTTTGCCGTAAAATTCCAAAAGTTTGCGCAAAGGGCCATACTCCATAAACTTACCCAATTCCATACCCTCAATAATTTTACACGGAATTTTAGTTTTAACCGATACGTTGGTTAAATATAAGCGTTTTTCGTGACGAGCCTGCCATAATGCCTGCCCGATTTCCAGTTTTGTTTGTTTATCAAATAAATAACTTTTTACCATAGTTTCAACCCCTTAATTTGCTCTTGTTAAAACAAAAACCACCTTGATATTCCTTCAAGGTGGGGAGTTAGCAACTGTCGTATAAGCAGTCTTGCCTATTCAATATATTCAGCAAGCTCCCCGTTATAGAGGAGTTATTATATACGAGGAGCTGCTACACTCCGCAGACAACCTCTTGCCTGCAAGGAATATATTAAACAAATTATGTTTTATTGCAAGTAAATTATCATATTTAATCAAAAGCTGTTTTCAACACTTTTGTTCAAGCGCTTCAACAGCGGGGAATGTTTACGTTCCAAAGGATTACGGAAATTAGTAATTCCGCATTCTCTTGCCATTGTTTCGGCTTTTTCAAAACCGGCGGTTATATTTTCTTTTTTATGAGCATCATCGCTGAGTAAAATAGGAATATCATATTCAGCAAGCATTTTCATAATACGGCGGCTCGGATACGGTTCTTCTTTATTAAATTTAAAATGACTGGTATTTATTTCGACCATTACACCGGAATTTTTGATTGCTTCCATTGTTTTTTGTTCTTCTTCGGACCAAACGTCTTCCCTACCCAATCCGACTTTTTTAATTAAATCAAGATGCGCCATAAAATCAAATATTCCGCTGTCTGCGGCAGCACGCACATTTTGCCAATAGCGATAAACAAGCATATTTTGTTCACAAGGCGAAGAATTTTTCAAATCGTGTGAATTATATAAAGTCCCGTTATACTCCACAAAATGAGCGGAACCTATTAAATAATCCGGTTTCAATATATTCAAAGCGTAGGCAAAACCTTTTTTCCACTCATCAGAAGGAAAAAAGTCAACTTCCATACCTTTATAAATTTTAATTTCGGAATCTTTATTAAGCTCATTAATTTTCTTATAGTGCGGAGTAAACTTAGCGATTGCCTCATCAAAATCCGATGAATAAATACTCGCATATCCGCCTTTTGCGGCGTAGGGATACATTTTTGTCTTTTCAATATTCGGATATACAATAAAATGATTGGAAAAACCGATTTGTTTCAAACCGAGCTTTCCGGCTTTTTCCAACATTTCTTCTTCGCTGTTTTGACCATCAAAACCAAGAGTATGCGTATGAAAAGAAAAATCTTGCATTATCCGACAATCCAATCAAAAGTACAAAATACTACTAAAATTCAGCACTCCACAAACCGTGTAAATTGCAATATTCATATACCTTGATGACTTCATCATCTTCGGCAATATAGAATACGGCGTGCGGTTTATCGCCTGCCTGCAGGACTTTGCGCTGATTACCCGCCTTAGTTTCCAAAGCAATCCATTCAATATAATGCTCCGGTATCATCGGATGGTCAACACTTCCGATATTGACTTCCACTCTGCCGCCGTCGCGCACAATTACCGGTACGTGCTTTTCAGCCGCTCCATCGGTGGTATTTTCGGTAATTTTTTGCATTTCTTCGCCGCAGCAAACCACATTAACACCGGATTTATGGGTATAAGCTATGATATTACCGCAATGTCTGCACTTAAAAAATTCCATATTTCATCTCCCTATTAAATCAATTATAAAGCAAGTATATGCAAATATCTCAAAATTTCAAGCCATAAAAACTTACATTTCCTTTTTCAGCTGTTCCAAACGCGCCAATCTGTCCTTAGTGCTGGGATGAGTACTGAACAATCCGGATAAACTGCCAAGTCCGCTGAACGGATTAATAATAAACATATGTGCAGTTTGCGATGTTGCTCTCTGCATACGATAGTTTTGGGCGTAATCATCCAACTTAGACAAAGCGCTCATCAGCCATTCGGGATGGCGGGTTAAATACGCTGCTCCTTCATCAGCCTTATATTCACGTGTTCGGGAAATTGACATTTGAATAATGGTTGCCGCAATCGGCATAAGAACCATTGCCAATACTCCGCCTCGACCGCTTTGACGGCGATTATCCGCAATTTGGCTTCGTGCCGCCGCGTTATAACGAGAAACATTGACAAGCATAGAAATTGCTCCGGCAAATACAGCCGCCACCGAACCTATTAAAATATCATAGTGTTTAACGTGGCTCATTTCGTGCGCCAAAACGCCCTCTATTTCCTGCTCGGAAAGAGTCTTAAGCAATCCTTGAGTGGCCGCCACCGCCGCGTGATTAGGATTGCGGCCGGTCGCAAACGCATTAGGCACCTGTTCCGGTATAATGTAGACTTTCGGCATCGGCAAACCGGCGGTTTCAGCCAATCTTGCCACAATGGAATAAAGCCTCGGTTCGCTTTGTGCTGTTACTTCGATTGCTTTATACTGTTTCAACACCATTTTATCGCTGAAAAAATAGCTGAAAAAATTCATTCCGCAAGCCATTAAGAAAGCAATCATCATTCCCTGCTCTCCGGCAATTGCATTACCGACGAACATAAAAATCAGCATCAAAACCACCATTAATATAATTGTTCTTATCATTTCACACCTCTTCCCTCTTCTGCTGCCAGACTACATTTTAAATAATAAAATTTCAACAAATAATGCAACTTATTCATTGACAAAAATAAATATTTTCTCTACAATTCTTTTGAATAGACAACATTATTAATTAATAAAAAAGAATAATTATGGAAAAAATCGGAAACATTGAAATCGAAGTTATTAACGGTAATCTGGCTGAACAAGCTGTTGATTGCTTAGTGGTTCCTGAGTTTAATTATTGTGCATCAGGCGGCGGTGTCGGCAGAGCGATTTACCGTGCCGGAATGAGTGATGGAATGAACGAATATGATAACAAAGCTCATACCTCTCCTCTGGAATGTGGCGACGTTATGTTCACCAAGTCCGGACGGCTTGATACTCTGTTAGCTCACGTTGCAACAGTCGATGCCCAAAGAGATGAGCAGTTTATGGTGATTTTCAAGGCAGTGGTCAACACCTTGGTGAAGGCTAATGAGCTTGGAGTCCGCACCATTGCCGTTCCGGAGCTGGGTACCGGCATTATCGGCTGTCTTACTCAAGAACAGGCTGCCAGAGCCATATTCGGTGCCATATATAAGTTTACGGAACTGAAGCCTGAGAACATCCTGAAGTCCATCAGCTTGGTTATCTTCGGCAACTCAACACAACCTGCCGAGAAGGTTCTCTCTGACGAGAGCTACAAAAAACTGCGGCAGGAAAGCGGACAGAAGAAGTTTAATATGGCCAAGTGGCTAATCGGTATGAAACTGGTCTGACAATGACACAAAAACTCCGTTGATTAAAACATCAACGGAGTTTTTTTCTATTCAACATCGCTTCTCAATTTAGACCACACATTAGTATCGGCAAATCTTTTATAATAAGGGTTCCATCTGTCTTTACGCAACACTCCGTCCAAGTGATATCCCGCACGTTTGGCAACATTTGCCGAATTCGGATTTTCCGACTCATTTCTGATTTCCATACGATTAAATCCGTTTTCAAACGCTGTTTTTTCCAACAATAAAACCGCTTTGGTCATATAACCTCTGCCCTGCATTTTTTTTGCCAGCCAATACCCGATTTCCCCTGCTTTGGCATCTTCTTCAATGCGAACAATATCAATCACACCGCAAAATTGCCGAGTTTTTTTATCACGAATTAAATAGGCATACCCTGATTTATCCTTAAATCTCTCAATGCACTGCCCTTTTAAGAACTTCATTTCATCTTTCAGAGAATAAGTATCTTTTGCCCACGGCAACCACGGTTTTAACAGCTCTATGGTATCTGTTACTTCGGCATAAATTTCCCGCGCCAATTCTTCATTTGCAGATGTCGGAATCTCCAAAATTATGTCATCGTTTTCCATAATCTGAGGCATATCCATATCTTTTCTCCTTATTTTTGAAACGGCAGACTATACCCGAGTTTATGCATATAGCGCAACATTTCCAATATTGAATAGCAATCGTTTAAGGCATCGTGCTCTCTTATTTTATCAAATTTTCTTTCGTTTTCAGGCACCAATGTCCACAACTTTCCCGAATTAAGCCCTTCGGTTTGTTTTCCGAATTGCTTAACCCAATAAGCCAAATTAATAAAATATGCTCCGTAAACTCCCTGCGGATCTTCACGGTTAAGCAGTGCATTTTCCGAGAGCACACAACCGTCATTACCGTAAGAACCGGCTAAACACCCGTCGGCAAAATGCAAAAATTCGGCTAATCCCTGTTGAAAAGGCACACCGTTATCAACCTGTTCCTGCGATATTCCGGTTAAATTTCGGCAATAATCGGAAAGTAAAGGATTTTTTTGCGGCTTAATAAATATTTTCAGGCTGTCTTTTATCTCAAAATCAGGATAACTTACTTTCAGCGCTCCTATTTGTATAACTTCTTTATACTCATTATCTCCCAGCCACTTGCGCGCCAACGCACCTTCCCAAGTGGTGTATTCGGTATCATAAATTACAAAATCCATTTATTTCTGACTTTCTTTCTGTCTTTTATTAAATTCCAGCCAAGCTTCTATATTCTTAGGATGAACTTTTTCTCCCAAAACAATTTTTGCCGCTTCGGTTTCTTTTTGCTGAGGCGTCATTTTAGAAAGCAAATGTTTGTAGCATTCGTTTACCATAACCGCCGAAAATCTATCTCTGTGCTTTAGCATAGAAAGCGTCAACAGCCCTTTTTTAGCCAATCGGCGTTTTAAGTGTAAATTATTATAGCTCATAGAGGAATCAACCCTTGAAGCATCTTCCCAACCGTATGTTTTATGTTGAACGGCGCGGAGCAATTTCATCATTGTCCCTACATCTGTTCGGGTTCCCGCCAATTCATTAGCTACATTCGGATAAGAATATACCAAAGAAATAGGTAACAGAGGCTTTAATTCTTCCGGATATTCCCCAAGTTTGGAATCAAAACGCCCTCCCGCATTGACGCGATACGGATGAGCCAAACAATTGCCCACGATAATATCTTGAGCAATACCGTCCAAATTATCGTAAGACAAATAGCGATAATCGGCATTCTTTTCCGTCTTTGTCACCGGCATAATAAAATTAGTCGGAGCGACTTTTCCTTCATTTTCCATTTTTTGAAATTGAAATGCAAATTCAGAGGCTATACGCTTCTGATACGCTGGATAACCGAACATTGCAAAATTAACATCCTTATTTTTGCTGAAGTATTTATTGCGTATTTCCGCCAATAACGCTGTATTCTCCTCGGTTGAAGTGTCTTTCGGAGTTACCAGACATTCTTTGATAACTTGTTCCGGAATACCGGCATCTCGGCAATAGCGGACATACATCTCCACTTCGCTTCCGGTATTATAGCGCAAATTGGAGTTGCTGAAATCAGTATTTCCTTGATTATCATATAAACCCAGAAAAACCAGTTTTTTCGGTTTAGCGGTGCGTTTTAAATCTTCAAACCACGCTTCAATTGCCGGTTCTGCCGATCCCGGATGTCCGGAAAATATTACAAAAGCGTCGGTATCGTGCGGTAAATGGCTGGCTTTAGCAACTCTTATTTCACGCTTGTAACCATCGTATTTAACCGTTTCTTTATTTTTCAGTTCATACTTGAAAGATCCTTTGTCCTCTGCTTCCAGAACCAACTTTTTTTCTTTATTCGTCAGTGAAAAATAAAGCACATCTTCTTTTGCGGACGGATGATTATTTTTCACCACATCAGCCGCCTGACGCAAATTAATTTCGCCTTTATTGATTTGCTCCATCACACCCTTGATATATTCCATATCCTTGATATAAGCGTCAAAATAGCGCTTATCAGCCCATCCGCGTTCAGCAAGTTCGTTTTTATAATCATTATAATCAAGTTTTTTACCGTCTAAATAATCGGTAACAATTTGTTCATAAACGGTAGGCTTATAAGACATAGCATTTCTCCTTCAAAAAGTATGCCTGTATTATACTTATTTTTCATTTTTTGTCAAATGGAAATTATTGCATACAATTTTTAATATAACGATTGAGAGTTGACCAAGAACAACCGAGTTTTCTGGCAATTTCAGCTTTAGAAAAATCAGATAATAGCATCTGCCTTATTAAATTGTGTTTGCATTGTAATTTTTTTGAAGTTTTTCCAAGCGGTCTTCCGATATGTTTGCCTTGGGCTTTAACACGTTTCAGAGCCTCTTTTGTTCTATCGGATATTAACTGACGCTCCATTTCTCCAACCAATCCGAAGGCAAATGCCAATATTTTGCTTTGAATATCAGAACCAAGACGATAATGTTCTTTTAGTGTCCAAATTTGACATCCTTTTTCCAAACAATATTGTAAAATTGTCATAACTTCCAACAGATTTCTGCCAATTCTGCTTAATTCGGTCGTAATCAATATATCGTTTTTTTTGATTTTTTTAAGTATCTTACCTAGTTGCCTTTCTCTCAGAGCCTTTCGAGATGAAATAGTTTCTTCAACCCACTTATCAATTTTAACGTTGTGAACCGCGGCATATTGTTCAATTTCAAAATGTTGGTTTTCCAGTGTTTGAAGTGCGCTTGATACACGGCAATAGCAATAACAAGTCATCATAAAATCCTTTTCCATTATTTATATAATCAAAACATTAGGATTTTAATATAGCAAAAAAAGACCGTTTTTTTGAAATACATTTATATCGCTATTTATATTCAAAACAAATTGATAGTCAATAATAATATAAGGCTGTTGTTAAAAATATATGCAAGACATTTTTTACATACGTCAAATATCATAATTTTTCTCTCACCAAAAACGGTCTTTTTTGTGAAAGGTATCAACACCTTTACTAAAACTTTAATAAGGAAAATGTGCACTATGTTATATATGGATGAAAAATGGTATTTCGAACAATATCCTGATGCCCAAAAAAGCGGTTTAAACGCTGAAGAACACTACAATACAATCGGTTGGAAAAAAGGCTACAATCCCAGTAAATTTTTTGACACTATTTATTATCTTACTCGCTATCCTGATATTGAAAAAGCTGGAATTAATCCACTTTCACATTATTTAAAGCACGGTATAA
This sequence comes from Alphaproteobacteria bacterium, assembly GCA_017471705.1. GTDB lineage: Bacteria > Pseudomonadota > Alphaproteobacteria > RF32 > CAG-239 > RUG410. The sequence continues at coordinate 25,945 of JAFUSH010000050.1, forward strand.
AAGAAGGCAGGCGGCCTAACCCTAATCCTTTATATGAATTATATAATATTTATATGGATGAAAAATGGTATTTCGAACAATATCCTGATGCCCAAAAAAGCGGTTTAAACGCCGAAGAACACTACAATACAATCGGTTGGAAAAAAGGCTACAATCCCAGTAAATTTTTCGATACTAAATTTTATCTAGAAAACCATAAATCCATAAAAAATTGGAATATTTCTCCTTTAGAACATTTCTTGCAATACGGGTTAAATCTGGGATATTATCCGGGAAATAGAGGAATAAATTATTATAGTTCACTATCTTATGAAGAATGTAAGAAAGCCATTTTAGAGTGGTGGTGGCACGTAAAAAAAATTCCACTTAACTTGCATACTCCCAAATCATTTAATGAAAAAATACAATGGCTTAAATTATATGATTCCACGCCAATAAAAACTAGATTGGCAGATAAATATCTTGTTCGTGATTGGGTAACGGAAAAAATTGGTGAACAATACCTTATTCCTCTCATTGGAGTATATGATAAATTTGAAGATATTAACTTTAGCGAACTTCCCAATCAATTTGTGATAAAATGCAACCACGGTTCAGGATATAACATTGTAGTTAATGATAAGTCAAAATTAAATATGGAAGACACCAAGAAAAAATTAGACAGATGGATGTCTGAAAATTTTGCCTTTAGAGGTGGATTTGAATTACATTATATAAATATACCACATAAAATAATCATAGAAAAATTTCTCACTAATGATGGAAAAGCTCTATATGATTATAAATTTTGGTGTTTTAACGGAGAAGTAAAATATATGCAATTTAGAGATGATTTTTCAGAAAATCTCAAAATGGTATTTTATGACTTAGACTGGAAAAAACAATATTTTTACTACGATCACCCTCTATATGAAGAGCCATTGAAGAAACCAGATAATTACCAAGAAATGATTGATATAGCTAAAAAATTATGTCAAGGGTTTGCTTTTGTCTGTGTAGACTTATATAGACTTGAAAACGGAAATATAAAATTCGGAGAAATGACTTTTACCAGATCATCAGGTGGAGCTCATTGGAATGATGAAAAATATAATATAATGCTTGGTAATATGATAAAGCTACCTGAATTTGCTTATAATTTTGATACCGGAGAATATTATAAACCAGAGTAAATAAAAATTTTTCTTCGGTCATAAAATGCAAAGCTCCTCTTACCTGTTTCGATAAGGGGAGCTTCTGCAATTACTCAAATGAGCGAAGTTTACTTTCTGCGGACAAAGTATCAATCACCTGCTTGACAAAGCGGTCTATCTTTTTGCCTTCCGAATAATCCGCCGGAGCAACTATATTTACACGGTCATCACGAAGATACTGCTCTGCAGCTTCGCGCGCACCGTGTTTATGCGGCTGATACACTGCCACACAATAGCCTCCGCCGCTCTTAATCATCGACATACACGGAACATCGGTATCTCCATCGCCGAAATATATCATATGATTAAACGGCACCGGACGCTCATCTTGGCTCATTTTATGATTAACCGAAACACTGTCACACACGTCCAAGCATCCTTTATTGATGCGGAACAAATACTGAGTTTTTCCGGTATAATCAATCGCTCTTGCCGGCCACTCTGCTTCGCCGTATTCGTTATACATAAAGGTTGAGGCATAGAGCTTCTTGAACTTTCCGGCAATCGGCGTTCCTTCGACAATTTCCTGCAGTCCCGAAGAAATCAGAAAATGCGAAACTTCTATTCCCCTGCTCTGTGCATAGGCATTGATGCGGTCGAACCATTCGGCAACACCTTTGAACAAGGCAATATCTTTACCGCACTCTACAAAATCTTCACGACGGAAAGGAATTTTGCGCGCCTTTGCTTCTTCCAACATACATTTCATATAACACAAAATCTTGTCGGCAGAATGCTGCTTAACCAAATCGGCTGACTTAGCCCAAAAGGCATCGGGCGTAACGCTCAAGCGATCCATAAAACCATACTCCTGCATATTACCGGCTGCAAGTGTGCCGTCAAAATCGTAGCATATAGCTACTTGAAGTCTTTTTGTTTTCATAATAACTCACTTTTATATATTTTTAGGCGATTATATACCTGCGCCGACAAATTGCAAGAGGTTTTTCCATATATTGAATTTCTTACAATTTTTCCACAGAATAAACGATTTTAGCGATTTCTCTTTGTAAACTTATAGAAAAAAATTAAAAGCAATGATTTCAAGGACTAAAGCAAATAATTTATTTTCTCCATATATAAAGCAATTTTTATCTTTTATACAACGCTTTTTATTGTCCATTATTTTATCCACACAATTTATTTCATTGTGTATTCCTGTTTTACCTCTCAACTCTTAGAAATTCACAATTTTTCTTTTTTTTACACCATTGTTCATTTTCTGTTTTTAACTTGTGTTTTATCTTGAATTTCTGAAATTATGGGTAATATTCGGTTTATGGTTTGATTATTTTAGAGGATTAAAATGAAATTTTGTAAAATAATTTTTGTATTTTTGGGGATGGTAGCCTTATTGGCATCGTGTTTTGTGGTAGGTGCATTTGAAACTGATGATCCGTATGGTCCCGTTGTTAATTGCGATGCAAATCAACCAATGGATGATTTATTGAAATGTGTAGAGAAAGAATACAATAAAAGAACTAAAGGAAAGTATAATTCTTTTGCAATGGATACAGACATATTTTACAAAGATAAGAAGAATTCATCTTATATATTGCCAACAAATTATAAACTGATAAATAATTTTCATTCAATTAAATCTTGTTATAAAAATAATTTTTGTAATGATTTTATCAAGGATAGTGGAGAAGGCAATATAAAAAGAGATTACTACGACAAAGATATCAGTGTTCACCAAGATACAGCAATTTTGTCAGGTAGTATATATGTAGATAGTAATAATTCCTTTAGTAGAAGTAAAAAAAATCAGTGGATTCTTAGTTTTTATACTGCACCATACATGTATTCAAGAAGTTATAAGTTGGAACGAGATATCGTAATTTCAGAGTTTAATAAAAAACTTGTTATTTACGGTGCTATAGTTGAAAGAATTTTTCTTTTAGGTAATAAAGACTTGTATGTTGCAAATATACAAAGATTATGCCCCGCTAATCCTAATAGTAGACCAAATACAATTTCGAAAGATTTATATGAATATAGTAAATTCAACGGTTGCGGCGTTTATAGATTTGAATATATCAAAAATAGAGATGTTATTGATGAAAAATCTGTATCCATAAGTTTAGACAGACGTATCAATCCTAAATATATTTATTTAAAAATAGATATGGATATTTTTGAAATAGATACCTTAAATAATCCCTTAATTTACGAATAACAACTACAAGGAGAAAATTTATGATATATTATGTATTACAGGCACACGCAAGAGATGTGCGGTATCTGTATAGATAAAGTTTATTCAGGCAGTGGAAACGATATGATTTGTGTAGAATATGAAAAAGTCATACCTTTTTGCCGCAAGGCAAAATCAGGGTATCTGTCGATTAATTAAATAGTTTGCAGACCGCTTTAATTTTTCATCTATCGGCAAAGAAATAAAGGAAACACAATCCTTTTATCATACACAAAGCATAATTGAACATTTTTGAATTTATAATTAGCTTTAGTCAAAATTTTAACACTACTAAATACAAAAAATTTTATAAAAACATAAAAAAACGCTTGCAATATATTTTTTTTTAGCATATAAACTTGCTTGTTGATGAAACGCATTACCACAGTCTATAAAGTTACTCAAACTTGAGTGATAAGACGAATGGAAAATATTGGGGCGTCGCCAAGTGGTAAGGCATCGGCTTTTGGTGCCGACATTCGTTGGTTCGAATCCAGCCGCCCCAGCCACAGTTCAAAAATCGTCAGAAATGGCGATTTTTCTTTTTAAATCAATAACTTAGTTTGGTTCGAAAATTTATATCATAATATTCAAAAAAGTGAGTCATCTTCGAACCAATTTTTATGACTATCCTTAAAAATCAAGCATTTAACAATTTTGAGCCTTTTTTCTTGCCTATTTCATCTCATAACAAATTTTTATCATCTTTGATTATGTGATTATCAACTTCGGATTCATAACAACCAGAAGTTAAATTACAAAAATATATGCAATTTTGCTAAATATACCGGCGGGTCCTCTATATGCTTAACAACAAAAATTTTATGGGAAAAATTATCAAGCACTAAAATCTTTTATTAAGTTTCTCAAAAAAAAGCTCATTTTTTAGCCTTCTTACGTGCGGGAATAAAATATTGCTTAATCTTTTTCAGTAGTCACTTTACGTTTTCTTAAATACATAGTTATAACATGGTACAAAATTTATGTTCATTTTAAAAGGAGACTTTATTATGCATAACTTAGAGCACCTTTTGATAAGTTTATTCAATGCGAAAATCCAACACAATGGTTTAAAGACCCTACTTCTGATATAGAGACTTATACCAATATTGCAGATGAAGTAAAAAAGGTTAAACAACAAGTATTATTAACTTGCTAACTTCTGGTTGTTAAGACACCAAAGTTATAAATTACTATGCCTCATTCAATAATGGAATAATGTTAATCACCGGTGTTTCATACGGATGCACATCTTTAATAGCATTGATTGTTTTTTCTAAATTATTGATTTTTATCCGAACTTCTACTTTGAGTTCTTCCTCTTGGCTTATTTCATTTTGTTTACCTAAATATGGTTGTGCATTTTCTAATGGTCGCCAAGTTCCTATAACATGACTGTATGATAAACAAGTATCATAATTTCCTATATGACCGGCATCAACATTTTGTAAAGCTATTTGTAATTGCTTCAAATGTGTCTCTGGTATAAATATTTCCAGTTTACAAAATTCCATTTCATACCTCTTGATAAAACTTCTTTTAGCATAGATTAGCTGTGCTAATATCAAAATCACATTGATTGTTCTGACAGTTTTGAATAATTAAACCGCCGCCAAAAACATTATAATATCTGCCGATTTCCCATTTTCCTTCCCACGGCGACGCACTATAAGCCTTACCCGACATTACCAACAACAGACACAAAAACAACTTTTTAATCATTATACTCTCCGGCTTAATATGATAAATTTTATTTTAATGTAAAATAACTTCAACATAATAACAATATTTTTCTATACCTTAAAGTGCAAAAATATCAAAAAAAATTAACTTTTAAGGCAATTAGCTAACGTGAATTTAAGTTATAAACGGTATAGCGGTTTATACTATTTATACTCCGGCTTTACCGATATTATACCGTAAGTAAATTGATAAACTATAATAGCATACAACAAATTTTTCACTTTCACTGTTCTTTTTTAAAATTATCATAACATTTATGTTTTTAATATTGACGTAACACAAAAAGTGTATATAATATGCTTGTTGTTTGATTTATTGTAACAATTATTGGTAAAGGAGAAAAAATTATGACAACTAAATCTAAATACAATGAGGAATATATCAGAACTGCAGCTTATTATAACTGGAAAAACGCCGGTTGTCCTTGCGGAAACGACGAATATTTCTGGAATATGGCTATCAATCAATTATATGGTTCTTGCTCTTGTTCTTCAAGTTCTTGCAACACTTCCACGAAGACCGGTTCTTCCAAAAGCAAAACAACATCAAGCAAAAGCTCTTCTACTTCATCTAAGAAAACAACTTCTACAAAATACTAATAAGAAATAGAACTTCTTTAAGTGTGTTATTTCTGAAAAATATCCTCCTGATTGGCGGATATTTTTTTCTGCGATAAAAAAAGATGCCCGCCGGATATTCCGACGGGTATCTTCTTAATATTTATTAAGCTGCTTATACAACTCAACTATGGCAGGATCGGCCTTTTCTATAAAGTGTTCTATCTGATCTTTAAAGAAACGGCGCCGCAATTCAACATAGAGGCGCAAATCATCGCGATACTGCGGTTCAATCAATTTGAGTTCTGCTTCGCGGCAATGGAAATCAGTTTGGCGGATATAAAATCGGCGATACTCATCCATCCCTTCGCCAAACAGTAACATCTCGTTGTCACTGTCGGCAAAATTATGATACTCCAGATATTTGAGCAACCATTTGGCACGGTATTGCGGTTCGCACAGTTTTGCTTCGTATACCGAACCCAGCACCCAATGTTCCAAGAAGAAATCCATCACTTTTTCATTACCGTCTTCAAACAAAAGGTACTGATTAGCTTCATAGAGGGAATGATGTGACAGATATTCAAACAAAATATCCTCATAACCGGGCATAAACAGGTTCGACTGCGCCCCGGCTGCCACCAACACGCACGGGTCTTTCACCATCTGGAGCAATTCATCTTTTTTAAGCGGATTCTCGAAATACGAAACATCCACTTCATCTGTAAATTTGTTCATAATGTATGCATAATTTTTAAGGTTTATATTAATTCGAAATTCAGCGGTCAGTTTATATTATAACATATTTTCTGTCAAGTTTTTTTCTTTACAATATTTTTTTGTTTCAACGTGTTAAAACAAATTTAAAACGGAACAGAGATTCCAAAAATAAAAACGGAACAGTAGAATATCTCAAACGAGAGGTATTCTATGGAAAAGAACGAGTTAAAGAAGTACAAAAATATCATAAAACAAGGTTTAAGTATCAGG
>JAFUSH010000051.1 GCA_017471705.1 Alphaproteobacteria bacterium
CTGATACTTAAACCTTGTTTTATGATATTTTTGTACTTCTTTAACTCGTTCTTTTCCATAGAATACCTCTCGTTTGAGATATTCTACTGTTCCGTTTTTATTTTTGGAATCTCTGTTCCGTTTTAAATTTGTTTTAACAAAGGATGAAAAAAATATTGACAAATTTTATTTTTTCATCCATAATTAGACAAATTAAAGAAATTAAGTTTAATTATTAATATTGTATAACTATGGAGCTACAAAGAATTTATCAGCCTGAGTTTCTGGAAGAGTGGAATCGTGCTTACAACGATTGGTACGGAAAGTTTTCACTTCACGCACTAACCCCGATACATTGCTATTGGGACGGCTACTCTGAAGTGAATTTCGAACCTAAATCAGACTTCTGGTGTCATATTTGGAACGGTCCGCACTGCATTTACGGTCGTAAGGAGCTTATCCCCGGTGTGACTATCGTTTCCGGAACTAACTCAAGTCCGATGTTCCTTACACCGAAGGAGGTGGTCGAGAAGTTTGAGTTTTCTCATCGCAACCCGATTACCGGAAAATGGGAACTGAACGGTACAACGTATAGCAGCCGCTTAGAGACTATCAAGTCTCAAATAAGAAAAAACGCTGCTTGATTTTCAAACTAAAGACCTTGTTTACCTAACCGTAAACAAGGTCTTTACATTTATACTTTATTCAGTTTCCTTATTTGTCTTTTCAATTAGCGAGCATTAATGTCGCATCAAGCGGGCTTTTTCACGGCTCCAATCACGCTCTTTTGAAGTTTCCCGTTTGTCATATAACTTTTTACCTGTTCCCAAACCTATATTAAGTTTTGCCCTGCCCTTATTATCGAAAAACAATTTAGTGGCAACCAAGGTAGTTCCTTTGCGATTAAGCGAATTAATGATTTTTATAATCTCTCGGCGGTTCAGTAATAGTTTGCGGTTACGTCTTTCGGCGTGGCTTGAATATCCCTGATTGTCATAGGCGGCAATAAACATATTTGACATATACACTTCTCCGTTTTCTTCAATACCATAGGCATCACGGATATTAGCGTGTCCCAAACGCAGAGATTTAACTTCGGTTCCGGTCAAAACCAAACCTGCCGTATACGTTTCCAAAATATTATAATCAAAACGGGCGCGAGGATTCTCTGCCACCGTGCCTGTCGATATAAAATCTGATTTTTTTACTTTCTTTGCCATTATTTTACGGCTTTTAATTCAACGTTTTTATTTTCGTTGTCGGCGTTTTTATTGTTGGCCTTTGCCCGCGGGATACAATTACCTTCGACATAAGCTCCCGGTTCCAACGCGATTCTGGTATAATAAGAATTACCTATCAGACGGGCATTATTGGCAACAAACAATTCTTCCGTATCAATAGTCCCGTTAACCGTACCGTAAACACTTAATTTTTTAGCTTTTATATCGCCCAAAATATAACCTCGGGTACCGATAATCACTTCATTGCACATAATATTGCCTTCGAGTTTACCGTCAATATGAATGGTATCCCCGCCCCATACGTCACCTTTGATTTTGGTATCATAGCTTATAATACTCGGCACAGGTGTATTTGAACCGCGGCTCATCCGAGCAATTTTTAAATAAATCAAACGTCTTAAACTACTCATTATAAAACTCCTTATGATTTATTCATACTGCGAATGTTAACGAATGTCAACGGATTAACATTTTGACCGTTGTATAAAACTTCATAATGAAGATGGCTTCCGGTTGCCCTGCCGGTACGTCCGACTTCACCGATTGCCTGATTATATGTTACCGTATCACCTTTTTTTACGTATATTTTGTTTAAGTGGGCATATTTGGTAACAAAACCGTTCCCGTGTTTTATTTCCACCAAATTACCGTATCCGTTATTTTGGAATCCAGCCGTAACGACGGTTCCCGCAGCCGGAGCTGATATTCTGCTTCCCAAAGCTGCGCTCATATCAAGACCTTTATGTCTGGCTAACGTTTTTTTAAATGGGTCGGAACGGCTGCCGAACGATGAACTCAAGCGATATTGATAGACAGGAGCGCCCAACGGCACTTTGCACAACGCATTTTTATATTGATCCAATAAATCTATTTTTTGAAAAACCGACGACATCTTATCCTGCAATTTCTTGCTTACGTCAACTCCTTCAAGCGGTGTATACGTTCCACCCTGTCCGTCTTTGATATTTGAAAGCGGATTAAAATATTGTTTTTGAACTTTTAACGACTTATTAATCTCGGTCAGTGAACTTTTAATTTCATCAATTTCCTGACCGGACATAGTTTCGATTTTATCCAATATGGCAATTTCCGCCGTTTCCAAACCTTTTACCGTCTGCTGTAAATTTTCTAATTTTTCGCCCAAAACACCGATTTTTTCGCGCAATGTATTATTTTCTTGCAGAACAATATCTTTTTGCAACAATGCTTCTTTTTTGGTAACTTTTTCTTCCATTTTCTCAGAATCTATCCACGTTTCGGAATCGGCGATTTTTTTGATTTTATCTTCCATTACGAGGGCTTTTTCTTTATATTCGTTTATTTCCTTCAAACCGTCACCGGCTTCTTCAACCGACGCCACCACATCACGCAAATTATTCTGCAAAGCCGTAACATCAGACATCAAATCAATGTAGGCATTTCTGGTTTTACCCAACTCTTTATCTTTTTTATGAATTATTCTGGCGGAACGATGATAAAAGTAATAATTGTACCCTGACCAACAAAAAATCGCCGCCGTAAACATCAACACAAACACTTGCAGACGGTGCGAGATATTAAATACTTTTGCCCGACCGCCGCTTCTGAATATTATTTCCTTATCAGCCAGAAAAGGCTTTTTTTCAACATAATGAACTTCCGGCTTTTTAAACTTATATTTGTTATGTTTTTTCAAATATTTCATCCTTCTGTAAATATTCATTTGTGCTTATATATCAATATTGCAAAAAAATAAAGCCTTTTTTAAAATATATCAAGAAGTTCCGTTATACATACCTTATGTAAACATTTTAAGTTGAAATAAAGAGGTTTTTGCTGGACTTTTAGAAAAAAAATCTTATGATTCTTGCAGTTATTGAAAGGTATGAAATATGATTTCAAATTTAAAAATGTATTCCGGCAAAAACGTTATTATTGCCGTTTTGATTATAGCAATTGCTTTATTTGCTTACAAAAAATTCAGCACCGCCGCTTCTGAGCAAAATTTTAAAACATTACCACTGACAATCGGCAATATCACAGAAAGCATTACCGCTTCCGGCACCATCAATCCGTTGTCCACCGTTACCATAGGTACACAAGCTTCCGGACGTATTGCCGAAATTTATGTAGATTATAATTCAGAGGTAAAACAAGGACAGTTGTTGGCCTTAATCGATCAGGACAATGCTAAGGCAAATGTAGCTCAACGAGAAGCCGCGTTGGAAATTGCCAAAGCACAAGTTGCGGTTGAAGAAAATAATATCAAATACTATAAGAAAGCTCTCGACCGTATTTCCAAATTAAACGCTTCCAAATATTCAACCGAAAAAGAATTGGAGGCGGCTGAAAGAGATTACGATAATGCCGTGGCTCAATTAGCTTTGGAAAAAGCGCAGGTCAAACAAGCCGAAGCTTCGCTTAATTCGGCAAAAACCGAACTTTCTTACACGGAAATTAAATCTCCGGTTGACGGTATTGTTATTTCCAAAGCGGTGGAAGTCGGACAAACCGTAGCTGCCAGTTTTTCAACTCCGGAATTATTCTCGGTAGCCGAAGACCTTACTAAAATGCAAATTGAAGCTTCGGTGGTGGAAGCCGATATTTCTAAAGTAAAAGAAGGACAAACCGCCAAATTCACGGTTGACAGCTATCCGGACGAATATTTTTTCGGCAAGGTGATTCAGGTCAGAAACGAGGCAGTTTCCACCTCAAATGTTGTATCTTATACCGTAGTAATCGAAATTGATAACAACAGCTTGAAATTAAAACCGGGAATGACCGCTAACGTTGAAATTATTACTGCCGTTGAAAAAGAAGTTCTGCTCGCTCCTAATCAAGCCTTACGCTTTTATATGGAAGAAGGTGACGACGCTAAACGTTATCAGGACCGCGGTATTTGGATTGTCCGCGACGGTAAGCCGATGCGTATTTCCGTTAAAAACGGTGCCAGCGATGACAGTAATACACACATACTATCCGACGAACTTAAAGCCGGCGATATGGTAATTGTTTCCAAATCAACCGAAAATAATAACAAAAATAAAACTATGAGAATGAGGATGCCGCGCTGATGAAACCTCTGATAGAATTAAAAAACATTCATAAGAGTTATCCGTTGGACGGCTTCGATTTGGAGATTTTGAAAGGTATCAACCTTAAAATAGAAAACGGAGAGTTTGTGGCAATTATGGGACCTTCCGGTTCCGGAAAATCAACTCTGATGAATATATTAGGCTGTCTTGATACTCCATCATCGGGAGAATACTTGCTTGACGGTCAGAATGTAGAAAATCTCGATTCCGATAAGTTGGCGGAAATCCGCAACCGAAAAATCGGTTTTGTATTTCAGGGTTTCAATCTTTTATCGCGCACCACTGCAATTGAAAATGTTGAACTGCCGATGGTTTATTCCGGCATAAATGATGCCGAACGCCGCAAAAAATCCTCAGAAGCCCTTAAAAGCGTGGGATTAGGCGATAGAATGTATCATCAACCTAATCAGCTCTCAGGCGGTCAGCAACAACGTGTGGCAATCGCCCGAGCCATTGTAAACAATGCTCCGATTATTTTTGCCGATGAACCTACCGGTAATTTGGATACCAAAATGAGCGTGGAAATTATGCAGCTTTTCAGCAAATTAAACGAAGAATTGAAACGTACCATAATTCTGGTAACTCACGAAGAAGATATCGCTCTTTATGCCAAACGCATCATAAAAATAGTGGACGGAGAAATTCAATCGGATACCATAAATAAAAAAAGGATAACCAAATGATTGAAATTAATACTATTTTCAAAATATCCGTACGTGCAATAGAAGCCAATAAAATGCGCTCTATATTGACAAGTTTGGGAATTATCATCGGTGTGGCAGCAGTTATAGTTATGCTTGCTATCGGCAATGGAGCGCAAATTTCCATCCAAAACGAAATGCGGAGTATGGGAACAAATCTCGTAATGATTCGCTCAGGTTCTTCAACTTCGGGAGGAGCGCGTATGGGACACGGCTCGCAGCCAACCCTCAAAAACGGTGACGCCGATGCCATTCAAGAAAAAATTTCTGCCGTACATTTGGCTGTTCCGGTCGTCAATGACAGTGGGCAAATAGTTTACGGTAATGCTAACTGGGCAACCAATATAATCGGTACCGATAACCGTTATTTCGAAATTAAAGAATGGAATTTGGCTTACGGACGCTTTTTCAGTGAAACCGATATCAGAAGTGCAAACAAAGTTGTGATTTTAGGGCAAACAGTTGCCAAAGAACTGTTCGGTGATATAGATCCTTTGGGTAAAACAATCAGAATAAAAGGAATTCCTTTTGTGGTAATAGGAACTTTAACCGCACGCGGGCAAAGCGGTCCCGGACAAGATCAAGATGATATGGTGTATATGCCGTTAAGCACCGCACAAAAAAAGGTTTCCGGTTCACAATTTCCGGATATGGTCAATATGCTGATGTTGCAAACATATAACTCTGAAGACACATATACTTCACAAGATGAGATTTCCGCTCTGCTCAGACAAAGGCACAATCTTGGAATAAACAAAGATGATGACTTTACCATTATGAATTTAACGCAATTTATGGAAATGATGCAAAATTCCACTCAAATTATGACCATTTTACTCGGCTCGATTGCTTCTATATCACTTCTGGTCGGTGGTATCGGAATTATGAATATTATGCTGGTTTCAGTGACAGAAAGAACAAGAGAAATAGGTATCCGTATGGCAATCGGTGCCAAACGTTGGGATATACGTTTGCAATTTTTGATGGAAGCTTTAATATTATCTTTAATCGGAGGATTAATCGGGGTAATAATCGGGGTTGCAGGAGTATATATATTGCCGATTTTAACTACATTTCCGGCAACTCTGTCGACTTTTTATGTACTGTTACCTTTCGGCTTTTCCGGTTTGGTCGGTTTGATATTCGGTTTTTTTCCGGCTTATAAAGCTTCACTGTTGAATCCTATAAATGCTTTACGCTATGAATAACTTTTCTTATTTTCTTGCAAAATGGAGGCAAATATTTAGTATAAATAATCATTTATATTAAGGAGATTAAAAATGAAGAAAATATTTATCATTACTGCTGTTTGTTTTATTGTCGGTTGTTCCGAATTATCGCAATTTATGCCATCTTCTTCCGGCAGCACTTCTGCTACGGATTCGTCTTGGCGCTCTAAAATGCAATCTTGTATGATGAGTGAAGCTCAAAGCAAATTTCAAGCCGGCACCCTGTTTACCAATTCCATAAGCGCAACCGCTGATGAATTGGTTTCAACCTGCACCAAGAAACTTGCATTACAATCACTGGGGATAAGTGATGAAGCAAAGTCTTCGGCTGAAAGTATTATTACAAACTTGAAAAATTTATCATCGGCTCAGTAATATTACGATTAGTTGCAATACCCCCGTTCAATTCAATGAACGGGGGTATTTGTCAGATTAACGTCTTCCACTCGGCAACTTTTTCCCGCAACTCATCGGCAATCGCTTGGCGATTATTCATTAAGCCGAAATACATTTTGCAGAATTGCACCGGAGACAATAACGGGAAACGCGACACCCTGATAGGATAATGCTGCACCAATTCTTCTCCGGCCACAACAATATCTTTATCAATGTGTTTGTCCATCTGTGCCATATAAACTCCGGCGTAACGGTTCATTCTGTCATACAAGGCGGCTGCTTCCGATAACAAGGGCAAGCCGCCGGCAATTGCTTTACCGTTATAGAGTTGACACATATCCCGCAAACTCTCTTCGGGAACATAGTAATACGCATTCAAAGGTTTGGTTCCGGGAAACTGTGCTGTGCTATACGCCACCGTTCGTTCAATACGTTTGCTCAACCGCTGGGTAAGACAAAAAACAACCGGAGCATCAGATACTTCATAAAAAGCCAAATAATCAATAATTTCTTTGATATTGGCTCCGGTATTATTCCCTTTATCCAACACCGAACAATAGGTACTCCCCAACCAACGAGCTACCATAGCAAGTTTGCTTCCTTCACTGATAACAGTTCCGTCATCAAGTCTGTTCAAATACTTGGAAAGCATACCGACACCGCCGACGCATAGAATTTTCGGTCTGATATGAAATTGCCTGTATGTAACCTCTGCAATATAAACGGCATAATACGCCGAAATCATATCATCATCAATGGCAACAACATAGTGCGGTCTGACCTTCAATTTACCCTGTTCATCAAAACAGGTAGTTTCCAGCTTGTAAAAGTCAAACACTTTCTGAGCGTTTTCCCAATCTCTTGTTTTGAAATCTATCTCCATAATTATTTAAATTTAATGAATATTTTAATAGCTTATCTCTGATGACAAAGATAAGCTGTTATATATTTTTTGTCAAGTTTAATTTGATATATTACGAAAATACAGTTTATTCGCTTTCAGCGGTTTTATTTGATTTCAAAAACACCTTTACTCTGGTAATACGCATATTATCTATTTTAAGAACTGTGTATACACAATATTCATCCTCGGCTTTATCACCAACTTTAGGCTCTTGCCCCAATAAATTAAATAAATATCCGCCCATTGTGCTTTCTTCCAAATCTTTATACGGAAGTTCCATTTCTTCAAAGGCATCTTCAACCAGATACATACCGTCAAACTCATAATTTTGGGCATCAATTTTCTTAATCGGCTCTTCTTCAACTTCATCGTGTTCATCTCTGATTTCGCCGACTAACTCTTCTAAAATATCCTCCATTGTCAGCAATCCTGCTGTTCCGCCGTATTCATCCACTACGATAGCCGCCTGAATACGGTTTTTCATCATCTCGTGCAAAATCTCGGAAATTGATTTATTTTCCGGAACAAACAAGATTTTACGCGTAATACGCTTGATAATATCTTTATGCTGTGTATCATTATTTTCCAAAATATCGCGAATATGCACCATTCCCAAAATTTGATCTTTATCCTCAGCACAAACCGGAAAACGAGTATGTTTATGCTCTTTCACCAATTTCATAACTTCTTCAAACGATGCATCTTTGGAAATACATACCATATCTTTGCGCGGAATCATAATTTCGTGAGCAAATATTTCCGAAAAATAAATTGCATTTTGAATAATTTCGCTTTCAGTATCATCAATCACCCCGCCCTTTTGCGACGCGTCAATTATCAGCTTAATTTCTTCTTCGGAATGTGCATCTTCATTTTCATCGGCTTGTTCTATTTTCATTAATTTCAGAATAAACATTGACACGTGGTCAAAACACCAGATTATCGGGGTGCAGAGCTTATTAAAACTATACAGCGGCATAGCTATAAACAATGCGTAGCGTTCAGTATCCTGAATAGCCATAGACTTTGGTACCAATTCTCCCAATACAACGTGTAAAAGGGTTATAAACGTAAAAGCAATACCGAATCCCAAAGAATGAAGTAAAACATCATTGATTTCAAAAAAATTGGAAAGCAAATCTTCCAACAGACGAGAAACCGCCGGTTCGCCGAGCCAACCTAAACCCAACGAAGCCAAAGTAACGCCAAGCTGAGTAGCGCTCAGATATGTATTTAAATGCTCATTGATTTCCAAAGCAATTTTTGCACGTTTACTGCCAAAATGCGCCAACTCCTCCAACTTAGTGCGGCGGATTTTAACAATCGCAAATTCAGAAACCACAAAGAAAGCATTACAAAAAACAAGAAAAAATACCAGCAGTAAATTAATTACATACGAATACGTGGGGCTCATAACTTTTTTTAAACATAACCTCGATTAATTAAAACATAAGTAGAATTGTATATCATATATCAGCAATTTGTCAATATATGGTTAAAATATTTATATTTGTAATTTTACTTTTCGAAAAATATTGTATGTTGCATAGTTGATAACTCATCAAAAAAAACTTGAATCTGACCTAAAAATACTACATTAATGATGAATGTTATTTCGGTTTTAATTTTGAGGTTAATATGAAAAAAATTATTTCGATTTTACTGTTGATAATTTTGACGGCTTGTGAACGTGATATTGTATATTTATCAGAACAGGACAGTAATCGGGATATAATGTTATCGGTCGGACAATCAGCCGTAATTACACTGGAAGAAAATCCTACCACGGGTTACCGTTGGGAGTTTAAAATTGAGCCGGAAAACCAAGTCATTTTCAGCAACATAAAGGAAAAGTACGTATATCAACAAACAAAACTAATCGGTGCCGGAGGAATTAAAGAGTTCAGTTTCAAGATAAGAAATGCCGGTAAGGCGGATATTTTCGGATATTATCGCCGTCCGTGGGAAAAAGAAGATAAAAAGAATGAACAATCGGTACATTATACCATTATTGCTAAATAAAATTTGACTTTAATCAATGTTTTGCTGTATAATAAACAAGTGTTGTGATTAGGAAAGGTGTATTGCCGTGAATAATGTAAAAAAACCGTCAAAACAAGAATTGAAAGAAGCCAAAAAACAGATTAAAGAACGTTTTGCAGCTTATCATCGCGGGGCTCGTGAGGAAGAAATTGAAGACCATAACGGTAAGCCTTTCACTCATCCGCAAATTACCAAGGATAAAACAAAATACAATCGCAAAGTTATGAAAAAAGTCAGCCGTGACGATTACTAGATTTACTGTATCTGTAAGCACAAGCTTTTAATATCGGTGTGTATTTTTCCGCAAGAGCAAATTCCGGCGGATACACATTTTCAATTACTTCATCTACACTGTTCAAAGGCTTTACTTCTTGCGGGATAAAATGTCGGCAAAACGCATAGCTTGCCGCCGATAAATCGCTTGTATCATACCCTATTAAATTCAATAAATTTTCGATATTGTTTTCCTTGACTTTTACGGCATCCGCCAAATCATACCACAGCCCCACTCCTTTTTGCGCCATATATTTCCACGGAAAAGCACTTCCCGGATCCGGTTTTCTTCTCGGAGCTATATCAGAATGTCCAACCACGTTGTACAACGGAATTTGGTAGTGACTTATTATTTGCTTGCTCAAAACAAGTAAACTGTTGATTTGTTTTACAGAATATTCTCCCTGCCCCATTGAAGACGCTTGTAATTCTATTCCTATCGAATAATGATTAAGGCTGTCCAGACCTCGCCAATTGCTTATTCCGGCGTGCCAAGCCCGTTTTTTCTCAGAAACTAACTGAAATATTGAACCGTTTTCTTCAATAATGTAGTGCGAACTGACATTTCGCTCCTTCATTATTTTAATCATATCATCGGAATTGTAGGCACTGCAATGAATCACCAACATATCAATTTTGTCGCATTTACGTTCATCAAAAATCGGTAAAAATTTTTTAATAACTTTAGTCATTCTTTTCTCTACAGACAAATACAGGAATATTGCGTCGGATAATCGCGGGGAATTTCTATCAGATTGAGATGAGTGTTGCGCCGATAACTGAAATAACCGTTTTGCAAGGGATACGTGTCTATACCGGAATTATCGATATTTTCCACCCCTAATTTGCGCAACTTGTTCTCGATGTAACCGCTTAAATCAAAATTAAAACTACCTTCCTTTTCGCCATCTTTGAAATATGCTACATTGTTCTTATCTGAACTGATAAATACCTGCCGCATATCATCTCTGACTTCAAAGGAGGCTTGTTGTATACAAGGTCCCACGGCAGCCGATATATTTTTTAAGTCCGCCCCTTTTTCCAACATAAGCTTTACGACATTTTCAACAATTCCTTTACTTGCACCGCGCCAACCGGCGTGGGCTACACCGATTACCCCGTTCTTATAATCGGCAAACAAAACCGGGGCGCAATCTGCCGTTTTTACGCCCAGTAATATATTTTTGTCGGTAGTAACCGCTCCGTCGGCGGCAATTTTGAACCAAGAAGGATTTTCCGCCGTTACTGCAACATTTGAAATACTTTGGCGCAAAGTAAACATATTTTCAGGACGTTTTTTAAAATATCCCGATATAATTTCAAAATTTTTCCTTATATTATCCGGATTATCACGACTGCTTAAATTGGTATTGAGAGAAGTGTATTTTCCGGTCGATACGCCTCCATTTGAACAAAAAAAGCAATGCTTATCACTTGGTAAATTTCCGGACGTATAACTCATTATCCCCTCTTTTTTTTTTACAGATTAATTCATACTTACGGTATACTGCAAATAAATTAATATTTAATAAAAAATATCAATATGAACTCCCTCAAAAATCGGAACAAAATATTTAATAAAGTGAAAAAAGTTGATTAAAGAGATTTATACAAAGAAAGCTCCCTTGCGCAGTGTATAAAGCCGTACACACTTGGAACGGAAATAATGTAGAACGTATGTAAAAATACGAAGAGGGACTTCGACGACGTGTCCAAAACAGTACACGAGAAGAAGCCCCTCAAGTAGTTACCCGTTATACGTTATTTCAA
>JAFUSH010000083.1 GCA_017471705.1 Alphaproteobacteria bacterium
ACCTCAGATTTTATTAACTGTATCATAATTTTATGAATCGGGATGTCAATATAAAATTACCTATACTCGTATTTATCAAATAAATCTACTATTTAGCAGCCAAATCGGGGACGATGGCGTAGACAGTTACGGCGTAAATCACCGAGGGTTTTCAACGCGTGATGAATTGGAATATCAAGTAGCACGCCAGCAGCGTGAACAACAGCTTATACAAAATTACAACAATCAGGGTATAACTCAAGACTACCCGCAGTACGGCACTAACTTCTGGGGCGATAACACCGATAATAACTACGGCTTCGGCAGTTCGAATATCGGCGGTAATATTCAAAATGTTACTAATCAGCTTAACAACAGCGGATTTAATAACGGTCAAATAGTCGCAAATTCTGATTATACCATCAACACCGAAAGCCTAGTCGGTAAGCCGAGCAGTTATTTTCAGAACAATACATACGGCAGTGCTATGGGCAGAGCAATAGAAAACACAGAAGGTGTGGTTACAACACCGGATACGACATCGTATATCACGCAGGGTACGTATACGCTATCGCCGGTATACAATGCGTCAAAAGCTACGGGGTATCAGATACAATCGCCGTCTGATTTTGCCTCGCAACAGGTAAATCAGAGCACAAATATCGCACAGAATCTAACATCTTCACCGATTATGGAGCCGATATATCGCTATTTGGCATCGGTATCACCTCAATATACCATACCACCCTCTCCCAGACAAAATATGGTACATACTAACGCTTCAAGTTATCCAAACATAGAAAAAACTACATATGATCAATTTGTTCAATCTGATGCATATAATCAACTCCGTGATTTTCATATTTTACAAGAGGGCTATAAAAGAACTATTGATGACAATGGAATGGTGTTTCCCTATCCTGATATCAATGGAGACATTACAGGTTGTATAGGTCATAATATGAAGAATGACTTCAATACACATCCTTGTATTAGTGTAAAAACAGGACAATCAATGAATCCCTCACAAATATCATCAGAAGAAAAAGCTCTACTAAATATGCCAAGAAATCTTAAACCGGAATTGTACGCCACAAAAACCGATGCAAGGCTACCTCAGGAATATTGTGAAAATTTGTATGATCAAGATATCAAAAATCGCTGGCAGACATTAAATAAAGCGATTCCAAATTGGCAACAGATGTCTCCAGAAATACAAGCTGCAACTATGGATGTTCACTATACAGGTAATATGGAACCTGAAAATAAATGGACTATTGCTAAAGGTGCAGCGCAGAAAATGAAACAAGACGATTATTGCGATAATTTACATCGTGATGATACAAAACGGCGAGATATAATTGCTCGTAATAAATGGGTTCGTGATATGTGTTTAAGAGGAAAATTCTATAAATAGATTTTCATAAATTATTATGTTTATTATTATATCTTATTCAAACTTCATACCATTTAAAATGCAACTGTCATTAGTAGTATCTAAATAGCGATTAGAGCATATTTTAGTGCATAAATCGCCGTTCCATTTTACATCAATGTATTGTGGTGTATCACACGAATAACATACTCCATGAGAGTCCATTAACGGTTTGTTCGGCGGACAGTTAAGAATACTCGGAATATTACCACCTACAGAATAAAGAATAGTCCTGTTCGGGCATACGTCACAGTCAATATCAAAATTACACCACGTTTCAAGGGCTACGGCTTTCTTCTCATCACAAGAAAAACACTTGCCGTCCCAACGTTTCAGAGGTTTATTGGAAGGACATGGCAAAGTACATTCCCCATGCTTCCATTGTTTGGAATAAATATATTTACGATTTGGACATTTATCACACTCTTTTTCGGATATCGAAAGATTTTGTATTTCAAAACAGGAAAAACACTTATTTTGTTCCAGTAACGGAGCCTCCTGCGGACATTTACCATTATTGGCAGAAAACGTCCATATTTCATCTGCGGTTGCATCTGCATACATATCATAAAAACCTTTATACTCATTATCCCATCTCGGAATATGATTTTCGTCTTCGTAACAGGATCCGTCGCTGTCGCGATATGGCTTATCATCAGGACATTGTTTCAAAAAACAAAACTTCCGAGAGTAATAACCGACACCCTCATACAAAACATCTCGGTTAGGGCATACCATTGTGCAATTGGAATTATATCCTACCTCAAATGCATAAGGAGTATCACAAGAGATGCATTTGTTATATATAATGAAATCACAATCCTTAAAACTATTATTTTCCGCCGAAGCATTAGCGCTTAAGCTCAAAACAAGTCCTAAAATCAAAACAAATTTTTTCATTATATACCTCAGATTTTATTAACTGTATCATAATTTTATGAATCGGGATGTCAATATAAAATTACCTATACTCGTATTTATCAAATAAATCTACTA
>JAFUSH010000052.1 GCA_017471705.1 Alphaproteobacteria bacterium
GCTAATGAGAAAATGGTTGAGCCAAGTCGAACAACGGATATTTTTGACCGTGACGCATGGACACCAAGCATTGCTAATTCTATGCGCTACGAATTACTGCCAAGCGGTAATACATTTATAAAGAATGTGTTGGCTAAAGTCGGCAGAGAAAATGAGCTGTCGGTATTTGTGTATAATATCAGCGACAATCTCGATACGCCAAAAAGTAATGATATGGCACTGGAATTATATGCACTTGACAAGGGAATTGAGCTTGATCCTTATGAAACGCTACACAGCCAAGAATATCTTGACTGGTATGATGAAAATATTATGGGTAATTCAGAGCCATATTTATGGACTGAAAATGCTAGTAATACGGACATGGTGGCCAAGAAATTCACGCTTGATAATATCATGAAGATCTTAAAAAAACAGGAACGCGCAGGCGGCGGCTTTTTAGGTGATCAGGTTTTCAGCGCAAGAAATTTGCTTAACTTTATGGCTAAAAAATATAAAAATCTTGACGAAGTGCGCAAAGATAAGCACAAACTTGTATCTGCCGAAGAGCAAAATGCTTTCTTTCAAAAGATTGATGAGAGATTTTGGGATTTGGCCGCAGAGCTTAAACTTGAAGATCGTGACTATAATTACGGCAGCGATCGCATGGGGTTGGCTGTTGCGGCTATCAATGCGGACAATGGCGATGATGTTATTAAAAAACGCTTAGCCGGATATTATCTTGACACTTCTGACGCAGCAGTGGCTAAAGTTAAAGAATTTAGCAATATGATGAAAGAGGTATTAACCGATTATTTTGAGGTTAAACCGCGTCGTGTTGTCAATTTTAGTGAGTTTTCCGGTGTAATTATACCGGAAGGCAAGGAATATGACGACGTGGCCAAGCAGCTTGAGCAGGAATATATTACGGTTGAGCGCGTTAAAAAAGGTGACACCGCTGATTATGAGCGCGCTTTAATGAATATCCAAGCGAATGCTGAAACAACGTTTTTCCAAAATCAAAAGATTGATATGGAGGCGTTGGGTGCATATACGCCGGCAGAGCGCAAGATCACTCTTTTCCGCAACAACAATCTTTCAACGCTTATTCATGAAAGCGGCCACTATTGGCTTGATATGTTGCAGCAATTTGCGCAACTGCCGACAGCCAGTGAAAAGCTGAAAAATGATTGGGCAACCGTTAAAAATTGGCTCGGCGTTGGCGACGATAACGTGGTCACAGAAGAGCAGCACGAAAAATTTGCGCGCGGCGTTGAAAAGTATTTTTTGACACGTAAAGCACCATCTGCCGGCTTAGCCAAAATATTTGACACTTTCCGGCGGTGGCTCGTTTCGGTGTATAAAGATGTGAAAGAGCTTGACGTTGATTTGAATGATGATGTTGAGCGCGTTTTTGATCACATGCTCGCAAGTGAAAGTGAGATTGAAGAGTATGCACAAGCGCAGCAATTTGCCGACATGATGGAGGCAAGCACCAAAGGCTTAAGCAAAGCAGATCTTGAAAAGTATGCAACGCTTACCGAACAGGCAATGACAATGGCCAAGGATAAACACTTGACGGATAAGGTGGCTTTAATCCTGAAAGAAGAAACGGAGGCCTACAAAGAAAAGCAGCAGCAGCTTAAAGATCAGGTTTTGGAAGAGTGGAGCAAGGATAACACAAACAAAGCTGTTTATATTCTGGTGACAGGCGAAGTGCCGCACGGTCACTTAGATATTAAGATCAATACAGAAGAGCTGCGCAATTTGCTTGGTGAAAACTTTGATAAATATGCGACTTTTGGCGGCCGGCCGATTTTTGCCGATGACGGCATAAGTTTGACTGATTTGCAGGAATTTACCGGATTAACAAAAGATCAGGTAAAGGCTGCGCTTTTGACAGCGCGGCAGCGTATGCGTAACTTTAAGCAAGCACTACAACGCCGCACGCATGAGGAGCTTGGCGATCCGGTAACCTATGATGATGTGCAAAAGCAGGTGATTGCTGCTTATTATAACGATAAGCGCGCGCAACTGTTGGATTTGGATCTGAAAAGTTTGGCCGGCGATAACGCAAAGCGACAAGCTGTATCTACACAAGGCTTTAAGAAGTGGGCAACCGACACAATCAGCCGGATTGCAATTAAAGACTTAAACCCTGAACAATACAGCAGAGCCATGCAATTTGCCGGTGATAAGGCGATGGCTGCACTTAATCACGGACAGCGTGACTTAGCTTATAGGTTTAAAATTCAGCAGATCCGCAATTTTGTGCTGTTTCGTGAGGCTAAAGACAGACAGGCCGAAGTTGAAAGCACACTGCGCCGGTTGAAGCAGATCGGCAAGCAGGAAGTCAACCACGATATTGATCAGGTTTATCAAGACGCCGTGCGCGCACTCTTAAGCCGCTTTACTCTCTCCAGAGCCTTAACGCAAAAGGCAAAAGAACGGCTTGGTAATTTGAGCGCATGGATCTTGGAGCAACGCAGCAACGGCTATGATATTGTTGTGCCGGCAGATTTGTTGGAGAAAAACAACGGCACAAGCTATGCAGAGCTGACGGTTGATGAATTTCTGACACTTGGTGAAAGCGTCAAAAGTTTGGTCACAAACGGCCGCGCAATCAAACAATTTGAGCTTGAGGGTGAACTGATTGAAAGATCTAAACTTTTGAATGAGTTTGCCGCGCAACTGCGTAAAACATACAAAGGCCGCGATATTCAACGCACCGGTAAAAAACATTTTAAGGGTATATCTGAAATGCTTGCACCGGCCGACGCAGCAATCGTGATGTTTGGTGATTTATCTAACCGGATTGACGGCTATGACACAAACGGTGTTTTTCACCGGTTATTCTTACGGCCGATGACGGAGAGCCAAAACAGAGAAAATGAACTGCTGCGGCTCTACGGTGGCAAGATGAAAGAGCTGCAAGAGGCATTACCGGAATGGGTAAAAAAGCAGTTGTTTGAGAATGTGGCGGGCGCAAAAGATGTGCTTGGCGCGGATTATACGCGCGGCGAATTGATAAGCATTGCCTTAAATATGGGTAACTTAAGCAACCTGCAGCGTTTGCAAGACGGTAATGGATTTTCTGACGAACAGCTTGCATGGGTGGCCGGCACGTTAAGTCAAGAAGAATGGGATTATATTCAAGGTGTATGGGACACGCTTGAAAGTATGTATCCTATGCTTGCAGAGCACCATAAAAAAATGAGCGGCTTGGACATGGATCATGTTTTAGCCTCTCCGGTGGTCACGCCGTATGGTGTTTATAAAGGCGGTTATTTTCCGTTGTTCTACGACAGATCGGCTGAAATAGAGGCGCGACGCAATAACAGTTTAGAGCAAGCACTGCTTGAAAGTGATTACGGCCGCGCAACAACAAGCGCCGGATATACAAAACAACGTCAAAACATTGTTAAAGAGGCGGTTAAGTTTGATCTTGGATTGATACAGCGGCATTTAGCAAGCGCAATTCATGATCTGGCTTGGCGCGGTAATATCCGGCAGATGTGGAATATGGCGAATAATCCTGAATTTATGGCCACAATGGACGGCTATTTACATGAAAGCTATCGGCAGCAGCTTATGAAGTTAATCAAAGATTTGGCAAACTCTACAAACAGAGAGGCTAGAGAGATGACTTTTGCTGAACGTATGGCGCGCAACATGCGTGTTGCACGCACCACAATCGGCTTAGGCTTTAGGGTTAAGACTGCGGTTAAGCAGCTCACCGGTTTTGCTCAATCTACGGCTATTATGAAACGCTACGGCCATAAAAATAAAGGCAAGCACAGCGGCACATATTGGCTCGTTAAAGGCACAAAGGCTTTCGCAAGCGATAAAGCGACACGTGAATGGTGCTTGGCAAACAGCGGAGAGCTGCGCACGCGCTTGAATAACATGGACGCAAATATTGCGGAGGCCATGAAAGGTGTTGCCTCAAAGCAATCTAAACTGCAGAAGATCGATGAAAGCATTTATAATGCCGCCTTTTGGGCAATCGGCAAGGTTGATGTTTTCACTGCAGAGAGCACTTGGTATGGCGCATATTTGCAGGCAATCAATGACTTTGGCTATAAACATAAGGACGCGGTATTTTATGCCGACAGAGTTATGATTGAAAGTCAAGGCTCCGGTAACCTGAAAGATAAGCCGGCTATGCAACGCAAAAACGAATGGGAAAAAATGTTTTTGATGTTTTACTCACCGTTTAGCGGTATGTATGGCTTATGGACTTCGGTCATGCGTGACATACGCGATGGTAAAGAACGCAGCAAAGCACTTGCTGATTTGGCGGTGGCTATGTGTCTGCCGGCTTGGCTTGACGCATTGGTTGACGGTGATCAACCGGACGGCGATGATGATTTGGCTGAATGGTTAAAATTCTTCTTGCTGCGGCCGATAATGTTTTGGGCGTCAACAATGCCGATCACGAGAGATTTAGCAAGCTACTTTGAATTTGGCCGCGCTCAAGGCTTTTTCGGTGATACATTTAAGGCAATAGCAGATCTGCCGAAAGTTATCACAAGCGATAAATGGACAGCCGGCAAGCGTGTTAATACAGTGATGAACGCAACAGCGCAAATTGCCGGCACGCTCGGATATAATATACCGATCGGAGGACAGCTCGCTGACTGGACGCAATGGCTGACAGATGTGGCCGCCGGTAATATCAAAATCGAAAGTCCTATGAATGTGATCTGGGGCGTTTGGCGTGGTAAAGACGGCAAGCCGCAAGATAAAAAATAAAGTTTTCTCCTTGTTTATTATTATGAATTTTGTTGAACAACAGGGCGGTGGTGACACTGCCCTATTTTATTGAAAGGTAAAAAAATATGACTATTCCTGCAAGTATGCCGGCAAAGGCCACCTATCTGGGTGATGGGGTAACGGTTAATTTTCCGGTGCCATTTATATATTTTGAAAATACCGACGGAACAAAGCAAATAAAAGTTATTCTTGCCGATGAAAATGGTGAAAATGAAGTTGTGCAGGTAGAAAATACCGACTTCACAATCACCGACGCCGGCCAAAGTAACGGAACATTAACGATGTTAAGCGCGCCGCCGGAAGACTATATTTTAACAATCGCTTATGATATACCGGTTGAACAACTCGTTGATTGGGAGGAGTTCGGTCGCTTACCAAGCGAAAGTATAGAGGCTGCGGTTGATAAAATAACGGCAATTATAAAACAAATTTATGAAATATTGGGGCGTTGCGTTAAGGTAACAATAAGCGGCAAACAAACCCCGGAAGAGTTGCTTGCTACAGTTTATGAAAAATTAGACAGTGCAAGTGCGATTGCGGCGCAGGCAATCACTGCTGCTGATAATGCCACAACAGCGGCTAACAATGCAACCGCGGCGGTGGCAAGTGCAGAGCAAACGCTTGAAAATGTTACAGCTTATGTTGACGCGGCAGAGGAAGAGATAAGAGAGATTAAAGCCGCAGCTGAAAGTGAGATTGACACTAAGGTTACAACCGCAAAAGGTGAGATTGACGGTGCAATATCCAGTGCTATTGAGGACGTTGAGGCGGCAGCTATTGCGGCGGCTCAAGAAGTTATTGACAGTGCGGCTGAAAGCGCAACGGAAACAGCTAAAGCAAATCTTGACACTTATGTTGATGAAACAGTTGAGCCAAGTTTGCAGTCGTTTGTTGACGCGGCGCAGGCACAAGCCGGTAGTGCGTCATCTTCTGCCTCGTCTGCGGCACAAACTTTAAGCACTATTCAAACAACAGCCGCGCAGTTTGATACGAATTATACAACAAAACTTTCGGCATTTAATCAGAACGCAACGGATAAGACAACAGCTTTTAACAGCAATGCGTCTGACAAAACAACGGCGTTTAATGATAATGCGGCGGCTAAACAAGCTCTTATTGACACAAGTGCAACCGCGGCACAAAACGCGGCAAGTGCGGCGGCAACAAGTGAAACAAACAGCGCAAATTCAGAAGAAAATGCGTATAAATCGGAATTGAAAGCGGCGGCTTATGCTGAACGCGTTAGAAGTGAGGGAATCCCTATGAGCATTATTGAAAACAAAAAAATTGAAATATCCGGCAATACGGTAAAACTTTACTGGCGCGATCCGCGTGACACGATTATTGACGGCTTTGTCTTATCGTCTTGGAAAAGCACAACGATTGTGAAAAAACAAGGTAGTGAGCCGGAAGATATTGACGACGGCGATATTGTCGCAATCGTGACAACGCGCAATCAATACGCAAATACACCGCTTGAAGATACACAAGCAAACGCAGAGCAATGGCATTACCGTGCATTTCCTTTATCGGTTAATGGCGTTTATTCGCTTGATAAGCGCAACATTTTCGGCACGGTGCTATATGGGTATAGGATAAACAATGTTGATGGTGTGCCGTCATCTAAAGTTGAATATTTGCCATATTGCGATAACTACTTTTATGATCCGTGTGTTATGGATTTTCTCGGTGATAAATTTAACTGGGGTGACTGGGAAAAAGCCTTTTTTATCCCTAAACCTTGCTTGTTATCAACCGCCGGAACGGTTACATATTACCTTTCAAAGGATAACTTTAACTATCGTGAGGACGGCGTTACGGCAAGTGATGTGTCCAATTCAGGCGTAAATGGTAATTTTATGTGTGAGTTTCCGTCTATCTTTGTTAAGGTATGGGAAGAAAAGAACTATATCAACGTGCTTGTATCAAACAAAAAACTTGATGACGATTTTGAATGTTGGGCAACCAAAAAATCTGACGGCACTTATGCTGATAACTTTTATTTACCGATGTTTGAGGGAACAAGTATCAATAATGTTATGCGCTCTATTGCCACAAACGGCAAACCTACAGGAAGCTTAAACGCAGAAACAGAGGCGACACACGCAACCGCAAACGGCACCGGTTGGAACACAACCACTTGGGCAGATGAAATGCTTATGATGTTGCTGTTTCCGCTGTTGTTTAAGTCAACAGACAGTCAAACGGTGTTAGGATATGGTGGCTCAAGTTCTTCAAGCGCGCTGACGGTTAATAATAATGCCGCACTTGATAAGGGTTTGATGTATGGCACAAGCGCTGGCAGTGCCTATGGTATGACTTATTTAGGCTTACATAACTGGTGGGGGCATAGGTGGCGCCGTCCTAACGGTTTAATGAATGATAACGGCAATTATAAATTTAAGCTGACACATAGCACAGTGGACGGCTCAACCGTTACCGGTTATAATCGGAGCGGCAACGGCTATATTTCAAGCGGTGTTAGACCGCCGGAGGCAAGCGGTAGTTATATCAATTATTATCAGCCTATCGGTAAATTTGGTATAGTGCCAAAGCTGACAAGCGGCTCAAGCACAACACACTATTGCGATGGTATGTGGACGAATAACGGACAACTGGATCAGCTTATTCTCGGTGGCGATGTTTCTTACGGTGCTTTCTGTGGCGTTTTCGCGTTTAATGTTTACAACCTACCTACGCACACGTCTTGGCACTTCGGCGCGTCGCTCTCTTATCATCACCTTTAAGGGGGTTGCAAAGGGGGATTTCTCCCCCTTTAGCATTAAGCTCGGCGTTAGCCGAATCGTTTAAAATATTATTATGGAGTGCAACGAAAATTTAACCTTTTGTTGTATAAAAGATAAACGGGATTGTGTGGGCGACCTGTCGGGCGCTGTTTTTCCCTTTTCGGGCTTATTCTCGGTGGCAATGTTAATAACGGTGCTATCTGTGGCGTTTTCGCGTTTAATGTTAACAACCTACCTACGAACACGAATTGGAACAACGGCGCGTCGCTCAACCTTATAGGTAAAAGTTCTCTATAATGCCCTATCAATTCCTTGCTAGGTATGGCAAAAATAACGCTGAAAAAGGCACGGATTAGTAGGTAATCGCTGAATACCCGTGAAGCTATAAGAGAGATGAAAACATACAACGGATTGTTTGAAAAAATTGTTGATGAGAAAAATATCCAAAAGGCTATATTAAAAGCCTCTCTCGGCAAACGTAAAAAGTCAAGCGTCCGGCGCACGTTATCTCACTTAACCGAAGTGGCGCACGATTTAAGCGAACAGCTTAAAAATGGAACGTGGCGACCGTTGGATATACACCAAACCACGCAAATAAATGACGGCGTGGAGCTTAAAAAGCGGTATATCGTATGTCCGAATTTTGCACGTGAGCAATGCGTCCATCACGCTATTATGAATATTTGTGAGCCATTATTCAGAAAAAAGTTTTATAAATATAGTTGCGGCAGTGTCAAAGGGCGCGGCGGCGACCAAGCAAAGAAGTATATTGCAAAAATTATTAGGAAATATCCGGCGAAAACAAAGTATGTAGCAAAACTTGATATTAAAAAATTTTTTCATAATGTTAAGCCAAGCTATGTATTTCACGAGATACGCCGAACAATCCGCGATAAAAGAGTGTTGTGGTTGTTTGCTCTTATCCTACGTGCCAATAAGCAAATTATTGACGGCGTGACAGTTAAGGGTGGTATTCCTATCGGCTTTTATACAAGTCCTATTTTTGCAAATATTTTACTTAACGCTTTAGATCACTACATAAAAGAGGTTTTAGGCGTTGAGTTTTATGTCCGCTATATGGACGATATTGTTATGTTTAGCCCGAATAAGCGCAAACTTAAAAAGGCGTGTCTTGCAATACAAGGTTATATTGAGGCTCGTAAAATGAAACTCAAACCGACGTGGCAGATACACCGCTTTAGGAGTGTTAATTTTATCGGGTATCAATTCAAACGCGGTGGGCAAGTCCGGCTTAGAGATAGAGTATTTTTGAAATCTATCCGGCTGATCCGGCGCGTTTCTCGCAAAACAAAGCTGACGATATATGATTGCCTCCGTGTATTAAGTTATATGGGGCGATTTAAGGCGGCGCATACATACGCCGCATTTAAGTTGCACATTTCGCCGTATGTTAATATCAGGGAATTACGCAAGCGCGTATCTCGGCACGATAAAAAGTTAAACCAGTTAGAAAAAGAAAGGAAAGCTAATGCAATACAGGAAAGCGGAAAGCCGGCAACAGCCTAAAGAAATTGAACAGGCAACCGCCGGACGTTATTATATCCGAAAAAATATCAAAAAAGAAAGCCGCACCGATGAAAAAGGAGCGGCTTTTGATTTATGGGTTTATGATGAGGCGGTGGCAAGTGAGGCAGAATATGCCGCATACTTGGCAATACAGGGCGCGGAGTTGCGCCGTGAGGCTGAAATCGTGGACGACTACACACTGCAACTTATTGAGGAGGGCACACTATGAGAGTGATTGTTGAGAGCTTAAAACGTCTTTATGAACAAGGGCGATTAACAAAAGAGCAAGTTATGGAGCGTGTTGAAAAAGGCACAATTACCATAGACGAATATCATTATATTGTCGGAGATGAAGAACAAGGGGCATAAAGCCCCTTGCACTCCGGACGTTTTTGTTTATATGTAGAAAGATTAAGATTGTAAAACAAAAATAAATATATTATTCTTTAGGTGAGCTTAATGAGTGGGGTCATTGTTTGCTTTTAAGGAATGTAAACAATGACTAAAGAAAGAGATATTGATACGTTGGCGCGCACGCTTTATGGTGAGGCGCGTGGGGAGGACAGGCAAGGCAAAATCGCTGTTGCCTGCGTTGTTTTAAATAGGGTAAAAAAGCGAATTATGGCCGGTTATCGGATTATTAGCGGTATGAAAGTGCCGACGATTGACGCAACCTGCCTGAAACCGTGGCAATTTTCTTGTTGGAATGACAACGATCCGAATAAAAAAATTATTCAAAATGTTGATTTGGCAAATAAACGCTTTGCGGAATGCTATGAAATTGCAACACTGGCCGTTAACGGAGGGCTTGAGGATATAACAAAAGGCGCAACGCATTATTATAACCCAAAGGCCTGCAATCAGCCAAAGTGGGCAAAAGGCAAAACGCCATGTGTAGTGCTTGGCCATCATCTTTTCTTTAACAATATAGATTAAGAGGGCGATGGTATGCTGAAAGCAATAAAAGATTTAATTTTGGAGTTCGGATTGATCGGGTTAATTTTCGGCACATTGTCGGTGGTCTGGTCAAAAGAGCCATTATCGCCGGCTGATAAAATCAAAAAGGTTGTTGCCTCAATTACATTAAGCCTAATTATCGGTAGTATTTGTATGGGAATTGGCGTCAATGAATATCTGACTTTTGCGATCATAGGCGGTGGTTGCAGTTTTGCTAGAGAATTTTTTGACGTATTAACTAACCTTTTAAAATTGTTGGCCGACAAACCGCTAAACACGATCAAGCAACTGGTTGATATTATCAGAGGGGTGCGTCATGACAAAGGCCAAGATAATTGATTTAATATTGCGCTGCGTGCTGATTATTATAGCCGTCGGTGCATTTTTCTTATGGAGCAATCACCAAGTTGAAAAACGTGTTAAAGCTGAATGTGAGCTGAAAGCGGTGCAACAGGTGGTAATTACAACAGAGGCAAAGCAAAAGGAGGTTGAAGATGTGGCAAAGGCTAAGGCTGTTATTCATAGTAGGCCTAACGCTAACCGCGACAGCTTGCTCAACGCAATGCGTAACGGTGCATTATGATTTTTGTCCGGTCTATCCGGTGGCCGGTAAAGCGGTGGCTGACGAATTAGAAAACGCCAGTATTGACGACTATCCGGCAACATGGGAGTGGATCGGCCGAATTGATAAATTAAGGCAGGAGCTTGAAATATGTCAAAAGTAAATGTTTGGATTTATTGGCCTAACCGGAGGCAAAAGGTCGATCCTGAATTGTGCTATACGCCACAAGGGCAATCTTTTCATGAGTGGCAACGCGATCAGGAGGAGGCTTATCAATATAAAGTTGAGCTGATTAAGCGCAAACTTGAGGCGGCCAGAAAACCGAACAAGCATTTTGTGGAGGATTATTGGCGATGAAAGAAGAAAGGATCCCTTTCCCTGACTATCCACCGGAAGAGCAGGAAAAAGACGCGCAACGCGCAAAGCAAATAAAAATGATACGGCACGCATACCTTATGAAAATCAGTGGCGAATGGGCGCATTTTATAATAAGCCAAGGTGGTGAGAATATAGACTTTTATGAGGATATGAAACTGCCGGAAGTTTGCGCAAAATTAAAGCGTAAATTTCCCGATTATCAGCCGCGCGTGATTATGAATGAGGGGCTTGAGAATTATTTGCGTGATCAAAGGCCTAGAATTATGCGCGGCCGTAACAAACAATTAACAATTAACTTTAACGGAGGGCAAAATAATGAGCGATAATATTGAGTTGAAAGACGAAGAACGGCAAAAATGTGAGATTTGGACACGTGTCATGGGTTATCATCGGCCGGTGTCTGAATTTAACAAAGGCAAGAAGTCTGAATATTACAGCCGCAAGTGTTTTACGGAGGCAAATGCGGTGGCCGGAATTGAAAAAATAGAGGTTCAGGCCTCTTCTGATTGTGGCTGTTCAATAGCAGCTGAATAGTCTGGTATGGCGTTGATGGTTTCACTTAAAAGTGGCAGCGGATTTTCTAAACAGTTGACAGCGCTATCAAATTTGTTTGGCGCAAGGTGCATATATCGCTTAGTCATTTCAAGCGTAGCGTGCCCCATTAGCTCACTGATAGTGTTAATATCAACGCCGTCCATTGCAAGCCATGACGCAAAAGTATGGCGCAGCGTATGAAAAACAACCTTATTGCGGTCATCAGTAATGTCTTTGTTAAATAATTCATCAACAATGCGTTGATATTGATCTGAAATAGTATTTACATGTTCAGATCTGTCTGCTTTCATAAATAGATAATCATTAGGTTTAAGGTCTGCACAGCGGCGTTTGAGCATATCAAAAACAATTTGCGTTAATGGTAATGCACGATTAACAACCCCTTTAGGATCACGAACATAGAGCCTGCGCGCGGTAAAGTTAATATCTACAGCTTGTAATTTGCATATTTCACCGGCACGCAAGCCGCAACATAAAGCAAGCAGTGACATATCAAAAACAGTGCTTGTCGGCATTTTACTTAATCTTTCAAATAGTATTGCGGCCTCTTCTCTTGATAAAAAACGGATTCGGCGATTATCTATTTTAAGTTTTTTGACTTTTGAGGCCGGATTGTCACCGGCAAAATATTCATTATTTTTAGCCATATTAAATACATGGCCGATATAAATTAAAATCTTATTAACGCTTGACGGCGCAAGGCCGGCGGTAATCATATTTGCTTTAATTGTTTCAAGATGTATAGGCTTTATATCCACAAGACGCATATCGCCAATCACCGGCAAAATATGGTTATTATGCGCGCCGACTTTCCCCTCTTTAGGTTTATTCTCGTCAATATAGCTAGGTTTGTAAACTTCTTCAAAAAATTGCCGGTATGTAATATTTTCTCTTTCTTGAATTGCTGCAGCGGTGGCCTCGGCTTTTTTCTTAGCCTCGGCCATTTCTGCTTTTTCTTTTAAGCTGAAATAACCGGAGCCGTTTTTAATGTTGTTGCGAATAATTTCTATTTCTGCAGCAGCCTTTGCCTCTGTATATCCGGCACTTTCCCACCCAAAACCCTCTTCACGCTGCTTGCCGTTGACGGTGTAGCGTAAATAAAAATATCTATCCTTACGGATCTGTCCGTTTTTGCGTGTTGGGTGTTCACGATAATAAACGCCGCGTATTTTTGTTTTTACTCTATCCATATATTTACCCCTAAATTACCCCTAAATTTTGGTCAAAATATATCATTATAAATCTATATAAATCTAAAACCAATATACAAACAAAATCCTTGATTGTCAATACTTTTGCAATATAAATCGTGATAAATTAAAGTAAATCTAAAACAATATAAAAACGCATTCGTAAAGAGTTTAGGCCGTGGTAGCTCAGTTGGTAGAGCAAACGATTCGTAATCGTTAGGTCGGAAGTTCAAATCTTCTCCACGGCACCAGTTCAAAGCCTTGAAAATCAAGGCTTTTATTTTTTTACTACTGTTATAATAAGCAGACTAATTTTATAAATTTAAGTAAATTTTTGCCGCTCCGGTGATGGTGTTTTGAGGTGGATTTTGAAATTTTACCCCTAAATTACCCCTAAATTTTAATCTAAATATATCATTATAAATCTAAAAATGATTTAGGATCCTGCGCGTCATTTAAGTTCAAAAATGACTTACAAATTAAACTTATGTATCATGATGATAGATTTATGTTTAGCAAATTAAACTTAGATTTTAAATGACATCTCATGACATATAATATCGTTGTTATATCAATATATTAAGCTGATTTAGGATAGATTTTAAATATGAAAATGACACAAAAGAACGTCTTGCCGGTGTTAGCAAGACGTTTTAATAGAGAGCTAAGGCGGTGGCTATTCACGCCAAGTGTCATATATTTCAATTTCCGGCAGTTCAATATCTTCGTTTGGGGTTATAACAATGCTGCCGTATTTATCCATAAATTTTATAAGCTCGTCTATGCTGTTTATTTCTATGGTAAAGGCTTTTTCTTTTCCTTTCACTTTATAACAGCCATTAGCACCATTTCTTAATGTTTTATTTATATAATCATTAAACCGCTCACCGTGATTTTTTACCATTTCCTCTCTTGATACACTTCTAAAGTCTATATACTCAAGCTCGGCCTCTTGCGCCTCTTCGCAAGGCTTTTCCTCTCTCCATGCCGATGTTCTTGTAATTTTAAATTTCATTTCATACGCCTCCCTAATTCAATATCATAAACAAGCTCGTTGATATGTAAATCTGTGTCTTTACCGTCAACAAGACGCATATCGGTCACTTCAAACAGCATTTTTGTTTTGGTATAACCGCGGTGAAATTCAACAGTTTTATAAAAACAATCAAGCCGTTTGCGCCAGTGCGCACTCTGCCGACGGTATTCGTGAGTTTTCCGGCCGGCCTCAATCTTATCATACCATTCAGATTTTAGAAAAAGCACAAGTTTGTCTTTTGTTTCTGCCTGTTCAAGGTTGATCTGATATAGGCATTTATCGCAAAACATATCATCTTGGTAAATTTTCTCAAATTCTTGCCTGCATATATCGCACTTAATTTTCATTTTATACCTCCGTGTCGCTAAAAGCAAAAGACAAACGAATAGCATGACGCATTGATAAATTATCTAACAACCCGTTTTCATAGGCTTTTTTATAATGGCTTTTAACTTTATTTAAAAATCCTTTTGAATAATTATCTTGAATGAGTGGCATACAAGCAAGTATATCCCACGATTGACAATCAAAAACCTCAATATATTGATCTACAAATTTTTCAATTTCCTTATAGTTTTTGTTATTGATTGCCTTAACTAATTCTTTTTTTTGTTCCCATGTAATCATCTTATTTTAACTCCTCAAAAAGTGGTAATTTCTTGTTGTTGCGCCGATTCTCTCGGTGCTGCTCAATATCGTGGTTGAGGTGGCATTTTTGGCATAATGCGCGCAGGTTTGCCGGATCATTATTTTGTGGGTTATGATCCAAGTGCGCGATGGTTAAGACAATCTTGATAATATGGAGGCCGTCAAGAGCGTCTGCCTCTTGCTGCATACCGCAACTCTCTACAAAATGACCGTTCTCGTCACGGTAACCCTCTGCATAGTTTTCTACGCCACAAAACTCGCAGCGATTGCCGGCACGTTTTAAGATGGCCTGCCGGATCTCTTTCCAGTTTTTAGGGTAAAGTTTTTTATTTTCCGGCGATATTGGCATATTCATTTTTCCTTATAGTAAAATCCCATGAATACCACCCCGCATATATCTGGCCAGCTGTTTCATCAGCGTTAATCCAAAAATCAAGTTGCGAGAAAAAATACGGCTTAAATGCTTTTGATAAACAAGAATAGTTTAGGCGTTTAACCTTAACTGTGCCGCTTTTCTTAAATCGGCCTATATTCTTAAATGTTAATTCATATATCATTGCGGCCGGCCTTTCTCTTCATCACTTATACTCATCATCAAAAGTGGCAGGTTTTTGTAGATGTTGTTAAGAATGCTTTGAATTGCTTGCCGGATCTCTTTCGGTGTGGTTGCGTTAATTTCGCCGTGTTGATGAATACCGACGCCGTTTTGATTGTGTATATCTTCGGCGACAAATTCAAGTATATAGCGGCCATAAACTTTTTGTTCTTTAGACATTTTCTTTCTCCTTAATGTATTTACCGGCGCAGCGGTGGTATTGTGATCTTTTGACTTTTATGACGTCTATTTGCCATTTGGCGCAAAAGTGATACCAGTGACGCTGCGCATATTTGTTTGGCCAGTTTTCTAAATACTGGCAATATTTACAATTTTGGCACATGGTGACTTTCATTTTTTAGCTTTCGTATATGGACAAGTTAAATATGGGTGATCACTTTGGCCAAAGAGGCGGCAAACTTCCGGCCTCTTGTTATAGATTTTACATGAACAAATACCGACAGCATTGCGCTCCAAGAACGGACAAACAAGACTTTCAACAGTAGCCTTAAGTTTATCGTCCGGCATTTGTGGGTTTATGCTTTCCATTTTGCGCAGCAGGCTCTTTGGATAAAAGACAAGCTGATCATTAAGCGTGGCTTTTACAAAAGATACATGCAGCTCTTTAGCCTCGCGCTTGATCGCGCGGTATTCTTTAGCCGTGAACGGCACAAAGCCGCAGCAGCGGCCGCAGCGGTGGCAGATAAAATCAGACATTTAATTTCTCCTGTAATTTAGCTAAAGCCTTTTCATTATGAAACTGCTCTAATTTGGCCAATGCTTTTTCTATACGGATTTGCGGCTCAATGTTTTTTGCTGATAATATGCTGCGCATACAATATCTAAATATTTCTATTTCTTCCTGTAGTGCTGCAGATGATACAAAATTGAGTAGTGCTGTATCTTTGCGTTTAGCCGGTGTTTTAATGACTTCAATGGCGCGTGTTTTGCCTTTGAGCCTGCGAATATAACCGCGATCTTCAAGTGCCGTTAAAAGAGTATGAATACCGGATTTTGATTTTAAACCAAGCGCAGTGCGCATATCATCATAAGACGGTGCAATGCCGGTGCGTTGTATATACTGACGGATATATGCAAACAGTTTGTTTTGGGTTTTAGTCATCATCGGCCTCCGTTTGCAGCACTTTTTCACAATCTCTTAGGATCTGCTTTGTTGTGTCGTCAAGTTCGTCAACACTGCTTGAGAGGTCTTGCACTTCATAGCGTAGCGTTTCAAGGCGATCAACAATGTCGTTAATATCGTGTTGCCGGCGTGAAAGTGGTAGAGGCAACAGTGCGCGCATATCAGGATCGGTGCATATTTCATAAAAAATCTCATCATCTTTTGCGTTAATTTCAGCAATACGCTGCTTGACTGTTTCCTCCGGCTGTGCAACCCATTCATAACGCTCGGCCGCTCTCGTTTGTTTGTTGCGGCGTATGGCCAAAATCATATCTTCTTTATTGCTGTTTAATATTGTCGCCATTTGTTTTCTCCTTTGTTTTGATTTGTCTGGCTATGCAGTAGGCGGTAAAAAGTTTAAGCACGCGCTGGCGGCTTTCCACATTACGAAACTCTTGAGAACGTGTGCCACGTGTCCAGTCTTGCAGTGCGCGGTGGGTGAGTTCTAAAATTTCAGTCTTGTTTAGTTTGGCCATAATTAGTGTCCTCCATAAAATTATCACGCAGCCAATTCTGCAGATAGGTGATTTTATCTTGATCCCAAGTATTAGCGCGCAGGCGTTCAAGATCGTGAATAACTGGATTGATAGCCGCACGTGCGCTGTGTCTTTCAATTCTTGCACCATCACACGCTCCGATCCGGTGCGCATTATGCACTAAAACATGAAGAGTGCCGACGGTTGTTAAAACTGGTCGATGGTTTTTAAGCCAGTGAATGAGTTTATTTTTTATCATAATGGTTCTCCATAAATTTTGTTAAGGCAAACGCGCCGATAATAATAGCCACGCCTGCAACAATAATGATTGTGTTAATTGACAATGATTTTACTCCCTTGCTGTGATGTCTTTTTTGAAATAAATGATGACAGTGCCGGAATTATTACCTTTGGCCGCTCTACCGGTAGCCGGATCCACAAAGCTAACTCTGCCGGATAAAATCTCGTAAAAGAATTTTTTGTAAATGTATTGATGGAAAGCGCGGCAGTCTGTGCAATTTGAGGGCAATACCATGACGACAATGGCACAATCGCCGTTGATGACTTCATCATAAGCTTTGGCGATAAAAGCGGCTTTTTGGCTGAATGGTGGATTACAAAAGACACGTTCCCCCCCCCCATGAGGTTTGCAGGGCGTTAATACCCTGATCAAAATACAAGCCGCGTGGTGCTTTGCAGTTGGCGGTGGTGCAAGCAGCGTCAAGTGTGAAATTAAAAACACGATCAAGCTGCCGATAAAGAAAATCCGGTGTTTCAAAGCCGTCGTTACCTTTAACATTCATCTTCATTTTTTCTGTCCTTTAATGGGTTTAAGATCCTTTAAGAGTTCACGTGCAGCGATTTTTACGCGCGCAAGCTCGCTAAAAGGGTTGCTATAGCTTTCAGTGGCCAGATCTGCAACACGCTCGATAACTTTCGGATCAACAGCAATTTTGCGTTTGAATGGGTTAAGCTCTAGTTTCATACTTAATCCTTTCCGGTGCTGCCAAACCCTCGCGTGCCGCGCTCGGTGGGTGTGAGTTCTTTGGCTGTGACGACTATCGGTTTGAAAATCGGGCAAACAACAAGCTGCGCAATGCGCTCGTTCGGCTCGATGGTTACCGGTGAGCTACTAAAATTAAACAGTGTGATTTGAATTTCACCACGATAAGAGGCGTCTATTGTGCCGAATTGGGCAACAATACCCTTAACAGTGTGGCCGGAGCGTGGTCTGACTTGCAGCTCATATTCAAGCGGAGCAAGCCGCTGCGCTGTGTCGATTTCAACAGCAATGCCGGTGCCGACAGTTGCGCGGCCATGCGGATCTATAACAAGAGGATCTTTGATTGCAGCACGCAGATCGTAGCCGCTGTCGCCGGCGCGTGTGTGCAGTTCTTCTGTTTCAGGGAATAGATATTTAACTTTAAGCTGCATTTTCTTTCTCCATAATTTTCATAAGTTGATGATAAGACGGCACTGGTGAAAGCACGGTGAGCGTGTTGAGGTTGGTGCCGATAAATACGCCGTCACCGGTGAATTTCGGTTGCGGTTTAGGTAACCCTGCGGCCTCACGTTGTTTGATTTCTGCGGCGGTCGGATATGTCCATTTACAGATATGGTAAGCGCCACAATAAATGTGATACCACCCTGCTTTCAATTCGCCTGCGTGATAGGCCTTTGTGAGTTCGTTGCTATCAGGATTTTGCATGAACAGCCTCCAGTCTGGCAGCAAGCCATTTAATAAGATCTTCTTTGTTATAAACAACTTTAGAGCCTATTTTGTGGCTATTTGGCACGCCGCACCCACGATAATCATAGGTTGCCATTGTTTTTGGAGTATATAAGCCGCCGGTATATTTAGCTATATCAGCGCGTGCAATAATTTCCGGCCAAGCAGCGCGGAAGTTAGCACAAATTTCTGCAATTTTTTTATCCATTTGCTTTTATCCTTTCTTTATGAATGTGATGGAAGTTGAATGAAATATTTAACATCAAAAGAATTGCCATAATTGGCATAATAGACGTGGTCTATAGCCTGCCATTTATCGCCAAGCCATAAAGCTTGCTCTACACGGTAACGTGGTGTATTTTCGTTAAAACCATGCTTATTGATGTAATAAGGGTTAGGAATAAGCACCACATAATCAGCTTTTTGTGCTGCGGCGGTGTTTTCCGGTTTGTATTTTGGGTATGGTAGCCAATTATTCATAATCAACTACCTCACCCATTTGAGCGCGTAGCTCGTTAATCTCTTGATCTAAAATTGCCGTGTTAGCATGAATTTGTTCAAGCAACGCCTCGCAGCGGTCAAAAGATTGATTATATTCATAGATATTGTAAAAAGTGAAAGCGGCGGCAAAAATGCCGATAACAAAACAAACCGCCGTGATAAAGCATTGTAAAATACCTTTTGCTGCGCGTCTTTCTCTTTCTTTATCTGCGATCAAACGCAACCGCTCAAAATGATCTATTGTCATTTGACCTTTTGGCGATGGTGAACAATCTTTATATTTGTTAAGTAAATCGGTCATAGTTTAAGCCTCCAAAGAGTAGTTAAGACGGATATGATTGACACCATAAGTGTCGGTAAAAGTTGAAAATGTGAGATTGTATTTTTGAACAAGTGAGGCAAAGGCCGGTGTGTCAATTACTCTGGCTTTGATTTCTTCCGGTTTCCAGTTGTCGCAGTTGAGTGTAGCAGTGTTGTTCTTTATTTGCCGCTCTGTCATCATTGCCTTTGGTGTTGCATAATAACCACCGGCCGTGCGAATGCCTTTTGCAAGCTTTTGCAGATCTTTTTTAAGTTGGGTTGTATTAAGCATTTATTTTCTCCTTAAATTTAGATTTAACACGATTTAAGGATAAAATATGCCAATTTGGCACAAATGTCAATATAAAAATATGCCAATTAAGCATATTTTTATTCACAACAAGAGAAAAGCCTGAAAAATAAAGGCTTTCAGGCTTGTGAAAAAATTTAGATTTACTTTAATTTAACGTGATTTACTTTGCTATATAAGGTCTATTCATGGCTACATAAATTATAAATATCGGTATATTAACGTAAAAAAATGCAGATGTCGGTATATACCAAAATAAATATATACCGGCGCTGATCATATATATATAATAAACCAAAAAGCCTCCCTCCGGCGCTGAATATAGTGTAATATAATGCCGGCCATACTTTCCGGGGGCAATTAAACCTATGTGTAAAAAGAAGTATATGCCGATAATGTATCTGGCAAAACTTTTCATATTGCTGTCGTATGCGCCGCCTGAATGTTCCGGCAGTATATAATATGCAATAATAAGCGCAAATAAAAACAAGATCTTTGCTATGTTATACCAAGATATTTTCATGCACTATCTTTCATTTGATTTTTGCGGTGGCGTGAGCGGTTGGCCAGAATGTTCAGAACTGTCTGTTTGTGTTGATATATTCTGATTATTTCCGCTTTGCGGTGTGGTTGTTTTACGGATCATGCGTAAAATTTCGCGCTCTTCCGGTGTAATTTCTTCCGGCTGCCATTCTTTTGGTAGTAGCTCGTATGGCTTGACATCAAGCGCAGCGGCGATTGCCGGTATATACTCCATATCAAGGCCGCGCTCCCCTTTTTCTATGCGGCCAAGATTTGTATAAGACATACCGATTTTCTCCGCAAGCTGCTGCTGCGTTAATTTTCGCGCTTGTCTTAATTCTTTTATTCGGTTTGTCTGCATTTTAAATCTCCTTATCTGGCATAATTATATGCCAAAAAGGATTATTTTTCAAGAGGTTTAAATAATAAAAATAAAAAATGTGTCAAAAAAGCATATTTTAATATTGACACATTGTGCCAATTTGGCATATAAGGGTTTTCAGGAGGTAAAACCGCAATGATAAAACTTCAAGAATACTTAGACAATAATAAAAAGACGGTAGCCGATCTGGCTCGCGCAATCAATGTGCCGCATTGTGTGGCTTTGCGGTGGGCAAACGGTGCGCGCATACCGTCAAGAGAGAATATGCAAAAAATCTTTGCATACACGGACGGCCAAGTTGAGCCGAACGATTTTTATAATATTAACACAGAAGAAGAAAAGGAGCTTAACAGTGTCAACTGATAACATTATCAAATACACGCCGGAAGATGTTCAGCGCATTATGGCCGAACGCGTTAGGGTTAATTACAGATCTGCAACGTTTAAGGCCGGTATGATTGCCGAATATTGCTTTGAATATCCGAACGGCAAAATCCACGCCGATGTTGTGTGTGCTTTTCCGGTTGATCCGGCAAACGCAGATTATGACAACGGCGTGATTGTTTGTAACAAAAAGATTGAGGCGCAAATTTGGCCTTTAATCGGACAATATTCACTTATTACAGGAGAAAAATTGTGAGTAACGATATTAAAGATTTCAGCCGAATGATCGGCGAATTAGAGGACGGCCAATTCAATGCCGACTGCTCGCAGCAGTTTGAAAAGGCATTGCAGGCCGTTAAAGAACGTTGTGAGATTGACGGTGCAAAGTCGGCCACGGCCACAATAGCCGTCAATTTGAAAATCAGTTTTGTGAGCGGTAATATTGAGGTGAACGCCGATGTTTCAAGCAAGCTGCCGGCTAAACCACGCAACCGCTCAATCTTCTGGCTTTCAGAGGACGGCAAAGGGATTTGCCGCGAAAATCCTAAACAGCCGCGGTTGCCGTTTGATGTTATTGCCGGCAAGCGTGAAGTAGTCAACTATGATAACGAAAGGAAAGATATACATGGAGAATAATGAAAACACCGTTGTTGCGGTTAAGGATATTGTTGAAAAATATTTTGATCCGCGTGTTGTGCCGGTTGAGGGCACTAAAGGCTTGCTTATTGCACCGGGTGGCATGAGTGTTGCTCATGTTAAGCGGTTTATTGATGATGAACGCACTACACCGGAAACATTAAAAGGCAGCACAACATTGCATAATTGCCAGAGCTTTATTGACTTTGTTAATCGCTACAAAGATGATACTTCGGCTATTTTTTATAATCAAGATAAGCAAAAAGTTACCTGCATATTTGATTGTGCGACAAAAAATAATACAAGTTTTGAGCAGCACAAAGCTGATTATGCTTTCCCTTTCAGTGATGAGCTGAAAGAATGGAAAGAGCATAACGGTGATGTTATGACACAAATTGACTTTGCTTTTTTCATTGAAAAAAATGTTTTAGATTTGGCCGATCCGGACAAGACGGCTGAAAGTGAGGCCTTAAAAGAGATTAGACTGCGCATTGGTGGCCATTTTGCTGCCGTTAGCAAAATGGTGGAACTCTCCAGAGGCATTTCAATCCATAGTGATGAACGCGCTACGGTTAAATATGATCCGAATACCGGTGAAAGCACTGTTGATTTTTCAAGTGAGCATACCGACGCTACCGGTGAAAAGGTGAAAGTGCCGAATATGTTTTTGATCGTGATCCCTATCCTTAAAGGTGGTAAATCATATCAGCTGCCATGTCGGCTGCGCCACCGCTTAAAGAATGGGCAGATTATATGGTGGTATGAAGTTATTGATCTTGATAAAGCCATCGCTGCTGCGATTGACGAAGAATTGAACAAGATTAAAGAAGATATTGCTTTGCCGGTGTTCTATGGAGATTTGCCGTCGGGCAGATAGTATGATTAAAGGCGGTGGTGTTTTACCACCGCCTGCACTGGTATTATTACGATATTACAATATAAGAGCTTAATTTATCAAAGGGTTAAAAATAATGGTTGAAGAAACAGAAAAGAAAAAAGGTTGGGTTGTGCCGGTCGCCGCCGTTGAGGCTTTGCGATTAGAGGACGCAGAACTGTTTAAGGAGGCATTTTTGGCCATGCATGACTACAATATGAACGGTGATGTTGATGTGACGACTATGACGCCCGCCGCACGCGTGTTGTTCAGTTTGTTTAAGGAAACGATTGACAGTAATGTGCGCCGCTATGAGGCTATAAAAAAACGCAATCAGGAAACAGCCAAGAGCCGAAAACCGCGCAAGAAAAGAGGAGAATAAAAATTTTTACCAAAAATTACCAGTGGTAAAAAAACACGCAAAATTTTACCAAAAATTACCAGTGGTGACGAAAAACAAATAAAAGCAGCCAAAACCGGCCGCAAACGCAGTAAAATGATTTTTAGTTAAAAATTTGGTAGCAGTTGGTGAGGTTTGGTGAAAAAAAGAAAAGAAAAAAGAAGCAAAAAAGAAAATAAATAAAAAAACTTGGTTGTAGGTTAAAAGGTTATTGGTTTTATGGTTAAAGGTTGAAATTATGGATAACAGGGAAAAGGTTAAGAGGGTTAAAGGGAGAAAGGAAAAGGTTGCAAAACTTGTGGATAAATCCACGCGTTTTGTGGATAAATGCTTGTCACATAAACGCGCCTTTGCGGACAAGCCTGCCGGCTTACCCTTGCAAAGACTGCGTTATACAAGCATTTTAGAGATGATTGCAGAAAAATCTGCAATCATTGGTGCGCAAGTTGAAACTTGCTTATTGCGCCTATCGGCGCAGGCTCGGCAAGGGAAAGGAGCGCGTTTTTGGCTTTGTGCAGCAATTTCTGTCTATTTTTTAGTTGCAAGTGTTGTATGGGAGGTTAGGAATGTTATCAAAAATCAGAACGATTGAAGATGTTAAGTTTGAATTGACGCGCTATTTTGAAACGTTGCACGCACTGCCGGCGCCAAAATTGCCGGATTATGCAAAAAATTACCTTTGGCAGCTTTTATTGGTTGAGCCGAATGATGATGATAAAGAGGCCGCCGGCCGCCGCTTTGAGCCTACAACGGCAGATATTGCTGATTGTTGGTATATGGACGCAAATTTTATCCCACTTCTTACAAAATTTGAATACAATTTGCTACATGATCGGCTGCGTGATAAGCCGCTGCCGTGGAAATTGATTGAACATAAAACAAAATATTCGCGGCAATGGCTTAAAATCTATATGGATAAGGCCTTGCAACGCCTTTTTGTCCACATGAAAAGTTAATTTTTAGACACAAAATGAGTTATTAAAAGATATAAAATAAACAAATAATATGATAAATCAAGCACTTATGATAATAATTTACATCACTTTACAAACACTTTAC
Organism: Alphaproteobacteria bacterium; assembly: GCA_017471705.1. GTDB lineage: Bacteria > Pseudomonadota > Alphaproteobacteria > RF32 > CAG-239 > RUG410. The sequence goes on from JAFUSH010000052.1 coordinate 23,707, forward strand.
ATCAATTTACAAAAAATGACTTTACAAAAAGGCGTAAATCTAAATATAAAAAATGTAGGATAGGGTTTTTACACTCTATTCGGAGGCCACTCAATTTTTGAGCGGCCTTTTTGTTTGGTGTAACACTGAACAATGACCCTGCGATGGGTTAAGCTCCAAAGGCTATGCGCTCTCAACCGGCGCATAGCTTTCTTGTATGGTGAATGAAATGGCAAAGGAAAAGAGAACAGTAAAGGCAAAAAAATCAGTTGGCCGTCCGAAAGTGAAATGGAAGAGCAAGGCAAACGCTGATAGAATTTTTGCGCTCATGCAAGATGGAAAGAGCTTACGGCAGATTTGCAGAGAGAATGGTTGGCCACATAGCACCGTGCTTGCTTGGTTGAATAGTGAGTTTTCTGACCAATACACGCAAGCGCAGGAGCGACGCGCGGATTATTACTTTGAAGAAATACTTGAAATTGCTGACAGTTGTCCGGCTGATAAGGAGGAAGTGGCTGCAGCCAAGTTAAGAATTGATACACGCAAGTGGATTATGGGGCGCATGAGCCCAAAAAAATACAGCGACAGGGTTAATGTTGATATGAGTGGCGAAACAAAGGTGACGCATGACGGAACAGTTGAATTTACCCCGACAGATATGGCAATATCGCGTCTTGATGAAATCATTGGCCGCGTTGTCGGGACAGGAAAAGATACAAGCATGGAGGACACTAGCAAAGAATGATTTGTTTTTTCTTCTGGTTTATGTGCTTGGCGTTAGCTTTGCAAATAATCAGTGGGTGCTTGACCGCTGCCGTGAATACCAAGAAGAGCCATACGGCTATTTGGATCTATGGGCGCGCGGCCATTTTAAGAGCACAATTATTACATACGCACATACGATCTTTGAAATTTTGAACGATCCGGAGATCACAATCGGAATTTTCAGCCATAAGCTGCCGATTGCCAGAGCTTTTGTGATCCAGATAAAAAACACGTTGGAAAGCAACGAGTTATTAAAGCTCTTGTTTCCCGATATTTTATATAAAAATCCAAAAGATTTGCGCAATGGATCGCCAAAGTGGACGGAAGAAAAAATATGCGTGAAGAGAAAATCAACACGTAAAGAGATGACGGTTGAGGCCTGCGGTGTGGTTGAGGGGCAGCCGACAGGCATGCACTTTGATCGCTTGATTTATGATGACTTGGTTACATTAGAGAGTGTTAACACGCCGGAGCAGATCCTTAAAACAACGGCGGCGTATAAAATGAGCTTAAACTTAGGCAGCGCAACAGCAAAGCGCGCCATGATCGGCACGTTTTATGCGTTTAATGATACATATAATGTGATTATTGATGAGGGTGGCGTTATCCCTCGGATATATCCGGCAATGACAGATCCGACGGATTTTAACACTTCTGTCTTTTTACCGCCGGAAGAGTTGAAACAAAAACGTATTGAAATGGGTGCGGCAACATTTGGCACGCAGATGTTATTGGATCCATCTATTGCAAATAACAGATATTTTCTGCCGGAATGGGTGAAATACTATGACGGCAAAGGTTGGAACACAATGACAAGATATATTATTGTTGATCCGGCCTCAAGCAAGGAGAAACGCAGCGACTATACCGTCATGCTTGTTTTAGGACTTGGCAAAGACGGTAATTATTATGTGATTGACGGCATACGCGATCGGCTCAATCTGACTGAACGAACAAATATTTTATTCAGTCTTGTTGAGCAATACCGGCCGAATGCGGTATGGTATGAAAGCTATGGGCAACAGGCCGATAATGAGCATATTCAGGCTGAAATGTCTGCGCGACATTTTCGGTTTGCAATTCATCGGCTTGGCGGCACTATGGCTAAAAAAACAAGAATTGAGCGCTTGCAGCCGTTATTTGAACAGGGTAAAATCTGGTTTCCGACACGTTTACCGTTTTTAACGGTTGATAATGGTTATCAAGATTTTACTAAGCTGTTTTTGGACGACGAATATTTGAAATATCCGGCTTGCAATCATGACGATATGATTGATTGTTTAGCGCGGTTGTTTGATATAAATGCGGTCTTTCCACAAAACGGCGCAGCATATCAAACAATTTTCTATAATAAGAAAGGATAGATAAAATGGGATTAGGTAAAAGCTTAAAAAAAGCCGTCAAAAAAGTTACAAAGGCAGTAACAAAAGTGGTTGGTAGCCGTGTAACTGCAGGCATTGACGCAATTAAATCTGTGGCCAAAGGAGATTTAACCGGTGTGGCTGATGCTGCTACGCGTGTGGCAAGTGGTGGAACAATATCACTAAAGGATAAAGGTTTGCTTAATGCAAATTTAGGGATTGAGCAAAATGTTGAGGCTCCTCCGATACAAACAGAGCAACCCTATGATGGTTTGCTTGCTTATGTGACTGATCAGAGAAACCGCAGAGCAAAGCGAAACCGTCAAAGCACAAACAATACAAGCGGATCTAACACGGTTGACGGTAATAAATTGTCCGGCACAACTGCATTAGGAGTGTAAAATCATGATGTTTAGAAGATTATTCAAGCGCATACGTCAAAAGGCTCTTTTAGATAAAATAAACGCAGCTAAAAAAGCTCAAACAGACGCAAAAGCAGCGGCAGAGCAAACGCAAGCGACAGCACAAGCTGCAGCCACGGATCCGGCAACAACTCAACCGACAACACCGCCGGTGCAAACGACAGCTACGCCGGCCGCCGAAAATAATGATCTTGATTTGTATATTAACACAATGAAAAATCGGCGCAAAAAGGGTGCACAGTTGCCAGATGTGGCCGCACTGTTAGGACAAACAGCTACATTGGGAGTTTAGACAATGGATAATATTGATGATGTGGCCACACGCATTGTCAAAGGGTTGAGTAATTTGCAGAGCAGACGTCAACCTTTAGAGAATGTTTGGCAAAAAATTATGGAAATGGTTGATCCGGCCAATGCTTTTATTACACGTGAATATTCAGCAGAACAGATGTTTAAGGAGGATCTTTATTCAACTACTGCTTTGCGTGCAATACCAAAGTTTGTGGCCGCTTTACAATCAACCGTTACACCACCGAATGAGCAATGGCACCGGTTGATACCACCGACACGTAAGCTTAAAAAAGATCAAAAATGTATTTCTTGGCTTGAAGAATTAGCAGAGGATTTGTTTGAGCGCAGGTATAGACCGGCCGCCGGATTTAATAAGGCTATTATTAAAATTTGGTATAGTATGGCAAAAATCGGCGTCGGCTGTATGTTTATAGATGAGGCAAGTGATGGCTCCGGTGCTGAATATACCTGCGTTAATATGAAAGATTTTTATGTTAGCCTGTATGATAATGGCCAGATCAAAAAATGTTATCGTAAAATCAAAAAAAGCTTTTGGGAAGTTTGCGAAGATTTGGAAAATAAAGGAGTTGATCCGCAGTCTGTTATCCCTCAAGAGATATATAATCGCTGCATTAAAGAGCCGAATACTGAACTTAATCTTATTCATGCAGTAAAAAAACTAAGCAACAAGGAAATTAAAACTTGTCAAATTGAAATGAATAAGGTGGACGGCTCAAAGGAAATTATTAAACGCCGTTACAGATCTTACTTAGTTTTGACTGATAGCGGAAAGCCTGTTGTGTTGCATGATGGGTATTTCTTTACATGCCCTTATCAATTTGCACGTTTCAAAGAGCTTGATTTTGATATTTATTCAAACTCTCCATCTATGCAAGGCCTGCCTGATATTCAGATGTTGCAGCGTATGCGTAAATCAATGATTGAGGCCGGTGAAAAAGCTGTTGATCCTACAATCTTGGCTAAACAAGACGCAGCAATGGGCGGTATTCAACCAGTTGCCGGCGCGATTATTCCGGGAGGATTGGACGATCAAGGTAAAGAAAACCTGAAAGCGTTGAATGTCACCGGATCAGCCTCGCTTGGTGTTGATTTAGAAGAGCTTATCACAAAAGGAATTGAGGACTTTTATCTTGTGCCGCTATACATGATGTATTACCAAGAGGGCAAGATGACGGCTACTGAAATAAATCAGCGCGCGATGGAAAGAGCAATGCTGATGTCAATCAATGTCTTTCCGGTTGAAAATGAGTTGCTTTCGCCGATGGTGGCTAGGGAGCTTGATATTATGGAGCGTTTAGGAGTATTGCCACCGGAAATACCGCCAGAATTATCAGAGCTTTTGAATAAAGATTTACCTTATTATGCAATCCAGTATGAGGGAGAGCAGCATAAGGCGCAAGAGATCATCAAAGCTAATGGTATTATGGTGACTTTGGAGGGTGCGGCAACTTTAAGCCAGTATGAGCCGACTGTCGGTATGGCAATCAAAGGATATGATTGCTTGGCTACACTTGGCCGCGCAAACGGTATGCCGATGGATCATTTATTGACAGCCAAAGAATATAAAAGCAAGACTGATCAATATCAACAAGAGCAGTTAGCTCAAGCACAAGCTGCCGCTGCGGCCGTTGATCCTCGTGCCGCTGAAACGGCAGGTAACACAGCCGATCGGTATGCTACACAACTTGCAAGTATGAGGTATTGACATGGCTTTAAGTAAAGAAAGTAAAGAAAAAATCTGCCTGAATGTGCGGCTTGTTAAAGAGGCTTATGTTAAAGCATTTGCCGGTAATCAGGTGATTATGCAAGATTTGCGCAGCTTTTGCGATGTTAATGTGCCGACGGATATGAATCCGACGATGGGCAATATTGACGTGAGCAAAGTATTGGTTAAAACCGGCCGCGCAAGTGTGTTTCAGCGTATTGAATATTGGCTGAACACGCCGGTTGAACAAATTGAAACAGATACTTTAAATAAATGGGAGCAATTAGCATGAGCGAAGAAAACTCAACCGCTGCCGATCCGGCAGTAACAAACGCAGGGGAAAATGTCGGCAATGAGCCGGCTTTTTTGTTTGAGAACGCTGACGCCTCCGGCTATGGTGAGGAAAATGTCAACTTCTTAAAGGAGAACAATTTAAGCAATATGTCTGATTTGGTTGCGTTGGCCACAAAAGGTAAAAATGCCTTACAGTTACCAAGCGATGATGATCAAGATAGTTTGCTCAATTTCCGTAAAGCCTGCGGTTATCCTGAAACCGCTGACGGTTATGGATTTAAGGCTGAAACGGAAGAAGAAAAGAATATTGCTGATTTTGTGCATAAATGCCAGTTAGATAAATGGGCAGCTAAGGCGGTATATAATCAAATTATTGCAAATATCAAAGCAGAGGACGCCGAAGACAAAAAGCAATATGCCGCCGAAGTGGCCAAAGTAAAAGGCAACTGGGGTGAAAATGCACAAGGCAATGAAAGCTTACTGCAGCGCGGTGTTGCGGCAATCGGATTGTCGGAGCAACAACTGCAGGAAATCTCCGGTATTATCGGAGTGGAGGCGGCGCTCAATCTTATGTTGACGCTTGGCCGCGTAAAGTCTGATCATTCGGGCGTTACCGGAACAACCGGCGGCGGCAGCGGTGATGAGAGCTTGGATAGTTTTATATACAGACGCCGCGATATGTAGTGTTTGAATATAAAACATTGTTTTAACCGGAGGCGTTTGCCTCCATTTTTTATATAGGATAAAATAAATGGATAACGATACTTTACAACGAATTGCGCTTAATCAATCTAAGACGCAACAAAAAGTAGTTGATCACTTTACAAAACCTACGGAATTTTTGAAAAGAGTGCCTTTTATTGTTTCAAGTCACGGCTTTGTCAATGATTACGAAGAGTGGTCAAACGTTGAGGGCGGCGAGTTCAGAGAATTTGACGCACCTTATTCACCGATGACTGCCGATACAAGCTTAAGACAAGTTAAGCTTGGTGTTATGGGTGGTGAAATGAGTGTTGGCGAAGAGGCTGCATTGCACATGTTTAGTGGTGTTACCACTGATAGTGCAGAGGCTGCAGCAAAATACTTTGCTAAACAAACACCGCAGATCTTGAATAAGTCCGGTAGAAATACCGAATTGCATTTTATTTATAACATTTTGTATGGCGAAATGAAAAAATACAACGCCAAGAATGCGGCTGACACCACAAAACATACTATGTTTAATGCAGGCGGCACCGGCAATACAAACTATTCAATCTTTGCAATCCGTCAAGCACCGGAATTAAACTGCGGTTTATATTCTCCTTGCGGTAAAAACAAAGATGAAACCATGTATATGGAATGGCTGAACGGCGGTGAACGTCACTATATTGCCACCGGTAAAGATCAAGGCAAAATCGGCTATGAGGCTACATGGAAAGCCTTTTTAGGCTATCAGTTGGCTTGTCCTGAATATTTGGGCGGTATTTTCAATATCGATCCGGCAAACAATCACAATGTTACAGCTGCGATGATTGATGACTTGCTTGACGCTGTTGAGGCTGATACCTCCGATACTGTTCTTGTTATGGCTCGCACCATGAAGAGCAAGATCGGCGCCTTGAAGTGGGATAAAGTTGAGCTTGAAAATCGTGAAGAAAATATCAATACCAAGGTTTTGACTTGGAACGGTATTGAAATTATTGGCACGAATACCATGCTCAAAGGCACTGAAAGCAAGGTTATCTTGCCTTACTAGGGAAATAAGCACCTCTTTAAGGGGTGCTTTGTTTTTAATCTTTTTTAAGAAAAGGAAAAAAATATGACTAAAAATTTCGGTTTTTATAGAGGAAACTTTACCGATGAAGCTGCCGCAGCTGCAAGTATTTCAGGCACACGCGGCTTGCGTGTCGGTGGTGCATTAGGCCATGTTTATGCGCAATGCGTAGCCGGCGCCGGTGGATTTTCTATTGCCGCCGGCAAAGCTGTGACTTTAACCGGTAAAGAATGCGATACAGTTGATGGCACTTATGCTGCAAACGGTGTGACAGTTGTCCGCACTTTTGCTGCTGCCACAACTTTTGCAGAGGGTGAAGTTATTGCAGAGATCCATTTTGCTGAATATTCAAAAGAATACGGCAAAGTTGATTTTGCTTGCAACGACACTGGTGCAACCGGCGCAATCAAGATTGTGCCTAACGCAATGGGGTAGTAACATGGCTCAATACAAAGCAATACATGACACTATGTATAATTTTGCGTTGGTTAAAAAAGGCAAAATTATATTCGGCGGTGACGAGTTGAAGTCTAATGAGCATTTTGAGCTTGTTGGCAATGAAAACAAAGCACCGGCCGCCGGTGAAAATGGAAACGCTACCGGTGCAACCACTGCGACAGCAGATCCTAAACAACAGATGAACTTTAATCAGCTTGTTAAATACGCTCAAAGTATTGGCGTAGAGGGTGCAAACAGAATGAAAAAGCCTGAACTCTTGGCCGCAATCGCAGCTAAAGAGGCGGAAACTGCTGCACCTAAGGCTGACGAAGTTGTCACCGAAGATGGAAAAGATGGCAATGTTGATGGCGATAGCGTCAATATTCAGCCGGTAGCTTAATGATATTGAGGAGGCTTAAACGGCCTCCTCTTTTTTTGGAGAATATAAGATGGTAGCGACTTGCAGAACAGAATTAGATATTTTTAATATGGCAGCTTTAGCACTCGGCGCAAAAAGAAGTATATCAACAAACGATAAAACGAATATAGCCGAAGAAATGCAGGCCGCTTTTAGGTTGGTGAGAGATAACTTAATAAGATCTTATAATTGGGATTGCTGCCAAAAAGAGGACACTTTGGCCTTAAAAGAGGTTAAAGATGGGGAACGTCTGGCGTATGTTTATCAAGTGCCAAGTGATTGCCTGCAAATAATCAGCTTAAATGGAATACAAACCGGTTATTCAGGGGTTGAACGTGTTGAGTTTTATGATCCTCTTTATAAAATCCGTGGCCATAATTTATTTACAAAACTAAAAGCACCGTTAAAAGTTGAATATAGCTATCGCAACGAAGATATTACGAGTTATGACGCTTGTTTTTGTAAAGTATTAGCTCTTGATTTAGCTATTGCTGTATGCGATAGAGCAACAAACAGCGACAGCAAAAAGGAATCCTTAAAACGTGATCGTCGTGAGGCAATCAATGACGCATTAAGATCTAATGCGCTTGAGATACCGGCACGGCCAAAAATTACCGGAAACTGGCTAAAATCAAGACAACGCCAGAATGATCTTTTGTTGGTAAAGAATGCGGAGTTTTAAGATATGGTGCAGAAAAGAGTTTTAAGATCTTTCAATGCCGGTGAGGTTAGCCCTGATTTATATGGTCGTGACGATATACCAAAGGTTAACGGCGGTATGAAAGTATGTGAAAATATGATATTAACAATACAGGGCGCTGCTTATTATCGTGGCGGTATGAAATATGCTCATGCTACAAAAAATAATACCGGCGTTTTGTTACGTGATTTTAGTTATAATGATAATGACTGCTATACTCTTGAATTTGGTGATCATTATGTGCGTTTTTATCGCAATCAGCAGCTTATGGTTGGTAATGATAATCAACCGCTTGAGCTTACGACACCTTATGCTTTGAGCGATTTGTTTGACACGCAAGGCCGTCCGGCTATTTCAAAAGCACAATCAGCAGATTTAATGTATTTATTTCAAAGTGAGGGAAAATATCCGGTGCAACGTTTGGAACGCAATGCAGATGGCAGTTTTTCACAACAAGAAGTTGACTACGCAGAAGATGGTGGCTTTGAAGATATTAACATGGATAAAGAAAAACGCGTTTATGCGAGTGCGCAAACTGGCGATAATATAACCATAACGGCCACGCATAGCATTTTCAAAAGCGGTCATGTGGGTGATATTTTCTATATTGAGCCGATCAATTTTGATGGCATTTATACATGGGCAGAGGGTAAAAGCGTTTCAGCCGGCCAAAGAATTATATCAAACTATAAGACATATACGGCAGAGGCCGCCGGCACCACCGGTTATGCAACGCCAAAACATCAAGAGGGAACGGCAACAGATGGCGCTGTGCGCTGGCGATATGAAGATTGCGGTTATGGAATTGCTAAGATTTTGACAGTTGCGGCAGATGGAAAAAGCTGCACAGCTAAAGTGTTGCTGCCTTTTCCGTATGCTTGCACCGGATCTGACCGGAATACATGGAAGTGGAAATTTGGCAGTTGGTGTGCCGAATATGGTTATCCGACAACCGGCTGCTTTCATCGTGAACGCCTATGTTTAGCCAGAAAATCAAGAATGTGGTTTAGTTGGAGTGACGATTTTGAAAGTTTTGCCGAAAAAGACGCCGGACAGATCACAAGTGAGTGCGGTTGGGGGTTTGGTGTTTCTTCCGGTATTACGGTTGGTAATATTGCATGGATGCAGAGCGGTCGTGATTTATTGCTTGGCACTGATGTTAATGTGGTTGGTGTGGGTGAAAGCTCAAGCGACGCTCTTTTTTATTCAAGTAACTGCCGCAGCTATGAGCAAACACGTGAGGGTTGCGCCGCTATTCAACCGGTGAGGATCGGCAGCAGGTTTGTGTTTATGGATATTACCGGCAAAAATATGGACACTTTAGCTTATGACGCAAACACATACCAATACAACAGCGACACAATACAAACATACGCCAAGCATATCAATGTTGAGGGCGTTATTGATATTGTGCGGATCCGTGAGCCGTTTGATGTGATTTATTGCCTTAAAAGCAACGGTGAATTAAGCTGCAGCCTTTATTCGCCGACACAGGAGGGTTTGGCTTGGTATAGGATTAAAACCGACGGTGATGTGGTTAGTATAAGTAAAGACGGTAATAGTTTGGCCATGTGCGTTTGTCGCAAGAAAATTATAGACGGCCAAACAGTTAATAGCTATGGTGTTGAGTTTTTACAAAATCCTTTTCAAGGCTTTTTCTCAAAAACAATAGCAGATTTTGAAAGCCAAAATGACTATCAGCAGTATTGTATTGACAGTCTTTTGGAAGTGCAAAAAGAGGCTTGTTATTTAGACGCTGCAATTATTGTGAGCAGCGACACTGCATTTACAGAAGTTAATACAAACTTAGATCACTTGGCCGGCCGCACTGTGAGTATTGTATCAGAGGGCGGTATTGAGCCAAGCCAAGAGGTTAAGCTTGTAAATGGTCAATGGACAGTGCAGCTTAAATGGCCGTCAAAAATTGCGATTGTAGGTTTGCCATATAAAGGCGTGATTATACCGACAAGCATGGAGGGTGACGGCGAAACAAGTGCTCGCGGCCGAATTAAACGTATCAATGCAGTCGGGTTTAGAGTTTGTAACTCAATGGGCGGTATGGCCGGAGATAAGATGGAGAACTTAAAGGATATTTTGAGCCGATCCGGTAGAGATAACCTGAACAATCCGATACCATTATTTACCGGTGATGTGCCACTTGCTATGTTTAGCGGCGATTATGAGGAGGCAGAGCAACTGATATTTATTCAACCTTATCCGTTACCGTTTATGCTGCAGGCAATCGTTTTTGAGTTTGAAATTTCTTAAGGAGTAAAAATATGGTAGCACCTATTATTGCCGCCGTTGCCGCTAGTGCAGCGCTCGGCGCGATTGGCTCGCTTGCACAAAACAAGAGCCAGATTAAACAGTTAAAGCAACAAGCTGCGCTCAAAAATCTTGAGGGTGATATTTATGAAAAAAATGCGCACATGCAGGCAGAGGCTGACAGCTACAATGAAAGTGTGGCCAGAAACGAACGCAACGAAACGTTGGCGCGCTTGAGGGTAGCACAAGCACAAAGCGGTGTTACCGGTGGCACTTTGCTTGAAATACAAATGCGCAGCGAACAAGAGGCCGAACTTGATGATATGATGGCTCGTTACAATAATCACACAAAGTATGTGGCCACAATGTATGAGGCTCAAAAATCAAGATCAGAGGCACAGCAACTTTTGGCTAATGCTAAGAGCTTAAAGAAAAACAGGTGGTTTAATGCTATTTTGGCAGGCGCAAATAGCGGTATGTCAACGGCAACAAGTCAATATTTATTCAGTAACAGCGGCAGCACAAACGGTGTGGAAGATATGAGCGGTCAATCGAGCGGTTGGAATCCGTCAATGTCTGCGCCTGCAGCCAAACCGGCAAGATAAGGAGTATTAAAATGGCTATGAATAACACATATACGCGCCAAGTGCAAGCTGCACCGACAGATCTTAATCCACATCAGAACTATGTGGAAGAGTATGACGCAATGAACGAATTGGTGCAAAACGCCGTTGCAACCGGCCAGAATATTATCAATACCTACGCAAAAGCGCGTGATGATAATGAGCGCGAAACAACAAAATTACTTGTTGATGAACGCAATGAAAAGCTGAAAAATGCTATGCGTGAGGTGCAGCTCAATCAAGATCCGGCAACATGGGAAGAAAATTACAAGCAGCGTTTTGATGAAATTGATGAAGAATACAAAGGCCGAGTGCCGGCTAGATATACCGACGAATACAACCGGTGGAATGAATTAAATGACAGTCGCAACTTGATGGATCTACGCTTTGCTCAAACGAAAAAAACGCAGGAAATAAACCGCGAATTGTTGTTTGATCGGGTGGAACGTAACGCTAAAAATGCGATTGGCGCTGACGCCGGAACGATGGCCATGCTTGACGCTGATACCAAAAACAGCTTAGCCGGTGCCTTAAAGCGCGGCCAGATTAGCCGATTACAATATGACAAAGCTATGCGCAACTATGGTGAAAGCAAAACATACAACACGCTTTCAGATCGGTTAATCAGAGATCCGGAGGGATTAAAGCTTGACTTGGAAAAAAATGCGTATGGCCTGAACGCTAAAGATTTGAAGAGTTGGAAGTCAAAAGTTGATCATGAATTGAAGATAAACGACTTAACAAATAAGACGGCTGAAAATAATCAAATTGAGGCGCAGGCTTTGACAGCGATGGAAATGATTAAAAATAAGCAGCAGCCGCCACAAACATTGCTTGATCAATTACCGGAAAAGACAAAAGAGGCAATGCAAAAAGTGCAGTTTTATGCCGTTACCGGTGATGATGTTCCGACGGACACACAAACATACGGCTTTTTGAATGATATGCGGCAGAATTATCCTGAACGGTTTAAGAACTTGAATTTGTATGATTATGCCGGATCTTTAAGCGGTGAGGATTTACAAGCCTTACGCTATGCGCAGCAGTCAATCGTGATCGGTTTGGACGGTAAAGCAAAGGTTAATCCGACAATTAGCCATAACGATCAAGTGCTGAAAGTAGCACATAGCAGCTTAGGATTTAAGCAAAACAGTCAAGAAGCTTATGATTTTGACAGGCTTTATGATGGTGAAGTGCGCGCTATTATCAATGAAAAAGGCCGTATGCCGACACAAACGGAGCAAGATGATATTATCAAGCGCCTGCGCAAGTCGGTGGCCACACGTCGTGACTGGTGGTTTGACGGTGACAAAGAGGCTCGCACTTTGGAAGAAGATGACAGGCCTTATGTTAAAATGGAAGACATTGCGCCGAACACTAAAGAGGCGATCCTAAACATTATCAAAAACGATAAAAACTTTAACACGCTGCTCAAGCTTAACGATGAAGAACAAAATCAGATGGTTGAGGAAATGGCCGGCGTTTATGAGCGGCCGAATGAGCAATGGAATGACGCCACAAGAAACGTCATAAACAGATATTTGGATATTGCAAGCAGGAGAAAATAAAATGGGTGTATTTGATGAAATTAAACAGCAAGAACAGCAGAGCTTGAACACAAGTGATCAAGCTAGTGATCAAGCTGCTGCGCCGGTATTAACGGAGAATGTTTTTGCGCCGGTTGCAACCGATAGTCAAACTATGAAAGATAATCAAATACAAGTGTTTTCTCGTGATTGGCGTCAACAAAGCGATGATGATATGGAGCAACATATTGCCGCCGGATTTATTAAGCGTGAAGACGCCGATCCGGTGCGTTGGAAGTCTGCGATTGAAACCGCAAAAGGCTTGGGTTATGACGAAAAAAGCTACGATTTGATTTATGATGACTTGCCGGAATATCAAAAACAGTGGAAAGAAAAAGAATTGCGCCGTTATTATGATAATTGCGACACAATGAAAAATATGTGTATAACTGATAAAAATTTCTTGAACACGCTTGATGATAAAACAGCTAAAGATTTGTATGACATCAATTTTAATTTGGCCGTATATGGTCAACCGAATGAGCCGAATGCGGTATGGGCGTTTGGTCAAAGAGTTGCTTATCAAACCGGTCGGAGTGAGAAAAGCATACAAACCGGAAAACTGGCCGGCAATATTCGTGGCAAGCGTGGTGATGAACGCGCTGCAGCGATTGCCGCATGGCGTAAAGAACATGATCAGTTAATCAGAATGCCGGAAATAGATACCTCCGGCTATGGCGTAGAAGATTTTGTTATGGCAGCAGCAGATCAGTTGCCGATTATGGCCAGAACAACGGGCGCAGTTGTTGGTGGAACTCTCGCCGGTGGTGCAGCCGGTGCCGGTGTTGGCTCGGCGGTGCCGGTAGTCGGAACAGCCGCCGGTGGTGTGGCCGGTGCAAAGGCTGGTTGGGTTGCCGGCAACGCTTTGGCCGCTTATGAAAGCTATCAAATTGAGGCAAACAGCATGACTGAAAGCCTTTTGGATATTACTGATAAAGACGGTCTGCCGCTTGAGGATTGGGTTGTTGACGGTGCGTCATACGCTTATGGCGCGATTGCAGCCGCGATTGAACTTGTGCCGATGAAAGCAGTAACAAACACAATCCCCGGAATGAAAAACATCACAAAGGTTGGAATTAAGCAGGCTCTTAAAGAGGCAGTAAAAGACAAGACAAAGCGGCAAGTGATTATGCAGATCATTAAAGATTATGGTTTGGCGGTTGCCGGTGAAAGTGCCGAAGAGGCTGCGCAACAATTTACACAGGCTGAATTTACACGCGGTGCAAAGGCTTTAATGAATGCTTTGTATGACACAAGTTTTGAACAGCAATCTTTTGCAAATGATTTGGCTGAAAGCGCGGAGGCTGCTATACAGGCCGGTAAAGCAACCGCAGTGATGGCCGGTGCAAGCAGTGCAACAAGAGTGCGGCCGGAATTGCGCACATGGCAACGCGATCAGGAGGCAAAGCAACTTAAACGCGGTCAAGAGGTAAAGGCACAATATGACGCGCAGCGCATGGACGAAGTGGCAGAGGCCGCGCAATCGTATATGCAAAAACCAAGTGCAGAACGAGCAACGCTCAAAAAATATATGCAGCAAGCCAAAAACAGCAGCGTTTATCAAGATATTTATATGTCGGCCGATGACGCACGCGCGGTGATGATTTCAGAGGCGGTGCAGAAAAATAAAGCTGCGCTGCAGGAAAGCGGCTTATATGATGATATTGAGCGGCAAATTGAGCAGGCTGATCAACTCGGAACGCCGGTGCGTATTGCTTTTGAAACTTTTGGCTCGGAAATTATGGCCAGTCAAGAGCTGTATGCTGCATTTAAGGACGTTATTAAAACTTATGAGAACGGTATCACTATGCAAGAATTGCGCGTGGAGGCCGAACAACGGCAGCAGGTGCGCAACAATATTGAAAAAGCAGCCAAAGACAATGCCAGTGATTATGAATACGCTTATCAGTATATTTTGGAGCAAGAGGTTGCCGGTGGTATTGATCAACAACGCAGAGGCTATACAGCAGAAATGTTGGCCAAAGTTATGACTTATATGGCCAAAGAAACAAAACAGCCGATCAATGAAGTCATGGCAAAGTATGCGCCAAGTTTTGAGCGCTCTTTTGATGGTAGTGTTGGTGGTGGCCAGACGGTGCAAGATATTATCAGCACAATCAGAAAATCGGCGCAAGATAAGGAAGTGCAAAACCTTATGAAACGCGCCGGAGAACTCGGCAAGCGTGACGCACGCAAGATTGCAAAGATCTTAGGCAAACATTTGGATAATGCAGCCGCCGGAGATGTGCAGCAATTTATGCGTGTTGTTAATGCAATCGGCGATATGAAACTCAATATTGAGGCTATGACTGACGAAGATATTGCAAACAGTTTGGATAGTTATACAAAATCCGGTGATGTGCAACTCAATATTAAGCGTGATGACGCAGATAGAGTAAAAAGCGGCATTTTCTCGGCTAGTGAAAAGGCTTTGAGCGATATACAGGCAAACGGTCAAGACAGCGATTATGTTGTGGTTGGCGGTGGCAGAATACCGGTGCAATATCAAATTGTTGAGCTGAATAATATGATCACCTCACATGATGACGCCGGTGCGGTCAATGAGAACTATCCGCAAGAGCTGCAACCACGCGACAGATCCAGATCGGCAAGCGATACGCAAATTGCAAGTATTGTCAATAATTTTGCGCCGGAACGTGTCGGACAGGCAGAAATTGCAACAGAGGGCGCGCCGATTGTGACGCCGGAGGGGTTTGTTGCCGTCGGTAACGGCCGCGCAATGGCTATCCGTCAAGTGTATAAAAATGCCGAAAAAGCGCAAGCATACAAGGATTATTTGGCCGGCAAAGGTTATGATCTGAACGGATTTGAGCAGCCGGTATTGGTGCGCAGATTAGCCATAGAGATGAATAATGAGCAGTTAAAGGCTTTGGTTGATGACGCAAACACGGCCGGAACTATGCAATATTCAGACAGTGAAAACGCTTTGCGTGACGCTGATAAAATGAGCGGCAATTTGCTTGATTTGCTTGATATGGAGGCAGATATTGACAGCGCAGCAAACAGACGCTTTTTGAACGCATTTTTTGCCGAAGTTGTGCCGACGGCCGAACGCAATGCTTATTTGGATAAAGACGATAAGATTACACGCAAAGGTGTTGAGCGCGTTGAAAATGCTATTGTGGCCAAGTTATTACCTGACGCCAGAATGCTCTCAATCTTGGTGGAAAATCCTGACAATAATATCCGCAAAGTTACAAAAGAGTTAGCAAAGGCTGCGCCGGCAATTATCTCGTTTGAGAATGATATTGCCGCCGGCCGGATCAATGCTGATTATTCTATTGCCGGTGATGTTACAGGCGCGGTGGATTTACTCAAACGCGCAAAGGATCGCAATGTTACGGCAGCAGAGTTTATTGCTATGCGTGATATGTTTGAAGAGCCGATTTCCTCAAGCACGCAAAATATGGTGCAACTCTTTGAAAAATCTACCGGTGCGACTGATTTCCTCAACAAGATCCGCAGCTATATCCGGCAAGCCGGCGAACAAGGCGATATGAGCCAAGATAATATGTTTGGTATGCAGCCGGTGAGCAAAACGGAATTATTGGATAATTTGGCCAGACAAGAGAGTTTGTTTCAATTCGCCGGTGTGAAAGCACAAACCGCAGCGATGGATCAGCTTGAACAAGCCAAGCGGCTTGAGGCTCAAGGTGTTGACGCTGAACAGATCCGGCAGCAAACAGGTTGGTTTAAGGGTGCTGATGGTAAATACAGATTTGAAATATCTGATAAAGATCTTAGTATTGGTGAAAAGTATCACAGCGCAAAATGGAGATCAGAACACCTTGTTTATGCAGGTCTTAGTCACAATCTTGATGGCATTATAAAACACGATAAATTATTTGCCGCATATCCGCATTTACGGAAGTTGCAAGTTGAATTTTCTTTCCAGTTACCGGAGGGTGTTTTAGGTAATTATGAAGACAATCGTATTACGCTTTCAAATAAAATGGATCAGTCGCAAACACTTTCAGTTTTAATGCATGAAGTGCAGCACGCAATACAGGAATATGAGAACTTTGCGCGTGGTGGTAATAGTAACACGATAGCAGAACAAATTGAGTATTATAAAGAAGTTATCCGTCGGTATAATACTTCGGCTGACGCGGTAGAGCTTGAGAATGCTATCGATAACTATGAATTTATTGGTGACGTTATCAATACAATAGAGGTATCAGAAAAACCTGAAAAAGTCATGAAAAAAGCATGGTATCGTGAGCATGTATTTGGCACGCCAAGAGGCAAAGCAGCTAAGGCTTTCTTGCAAGAAAAAGCTCAAAACTATATTGACGATTTGCGCGATAAATATAAAGCCGCTGGCAATGTTGTTTATATGGATTATCTTGATATTCTGCAAAATGGCAACATGAACGATCTGAAAAAGCAATATAAATCTATTCAGGCCAGAATTAAACGTTTGCGCGAAAAAGCTTTTCCGAAAGAATATACAGCTGCACATGAGTGGATTGCTCGGTTTGAGGACGGTAAATTGAGTAGCCAAGAGTTATATAAGCGCTTGGCCGGTGAAATAGAGGCACGCAATACACAAGCACGCCTTAATATGACGGAAGAAGAACGTAAAGCAACGTCACCGGAAAGCACTCAAGATGTGAAAAATGCTGACGCTATTGTTGTATTTGATGACGGCACGGCGATGGATTATGAGCCTAAAACTCAACGTAAAGGCCATAAAGTGCATAGTGTTTTTGATTTAAGAGTTGGCGATAAGACGGCAATCGGTGATGTGCAAGAAATTAACGCCGAAAACCGCACAATCAAAATCAATGATAAATTACACTCTATGCTTATGCTTGATACGCAGATACAGTATAAAGGCTTAACTGTATATGATAGCCAAGAGCAAAAAGAGGTTGTTGATATGCCGGAAGAACAAACGCCGGCAGATGTTAAAAAGGCAACCGGTGATCTATCGGTTATAAAGGAACAAAAAAAACATAATACTGAATATAACAAAGCGGCGATAGAATATTTTGGCCTAACAAATAAACTTTCGGAAACCGGATATATTTTGACTGACGGTAACCTTTTGGATTTGAGCGGCAAAAATTTTGGCGGATCGCCGAATATCAGATCACTTGATCATAGAGATGTGTTAAAACCTTTAGAGCCGTGGCACGCTAAAATGGAAGAATTTATCAATTCGGGTAATATTCGCTATTTACCAGAGGGGGATAAATTACTTATGAGCAATATGCCGACGCCGGCACAGCTCAAGGTTATTGAGCGTATTATTGATAAAACTGGCGGCAATATTACGATTGAGTTAATGGGCGACGCTAACCGTTGGGGAATGAATAAAAATGATTTCTACAATGAATATACAAACACATCATTTAATCAAGTAAAGCGTGATATAAATGCTTTTTATAAAGGTGATGGTGTGCGTGAAATTACGCGGTATTATCAAAAAACACCGGTAACAAACGCCAAAATCGCCAAGCTACAAGAGGGTTTGCAACAGTGGGAAAAGTATCTTGCCGAAGTTGTTGAGCCGAATAAATACGGTTGGTATGCTGACGCAGTGGAAGATAACCGGAAAAACGCAAAGCGCAAGATTGCTCAATTTAAGAAAGAGATTAAAAAAGAGCAAGAAAAAGCCGCCGTGCCGGTTGGCGAAAAGTTGTATGCAACGCATAACATGAGTTTGGCCGGTGTTAAAGGCGCATTAAATCTTGGCGGTTTAGCTATGCCATCACTTGCTTTACGGAAAGTATCACAAGGGAATATCAATCAATTTGGCGACATTGTTTTTGTGGCTAATGAGAAAATGGTTGAGCCAAGTCGAACAACGGATATTTTTGACCGTGACGCATGGACACCAAGCATTGCTAATTCTATGCGCTACGAATTACTGCCAAGCGGTAATACATTTATAAAGAATGTGTTGGCTAAAGTCGGCAGAGAAAATGAGCTGTCGGTATTTGTGTATAATATCAGCGACAATCTCGATACGCCAAAAAGTAATGATATGGCACTGGAATTATATGCACTTGACAAGGGAATTGAGCTTGATCCTTATGAAACGCTACACAGCCAAGAATATCTTGACTGGTATGATGAAAATATTATGGGTAATTCAGAGCCATATTTATGGACTGAAAATGCTAGTAATACGGACATGGTGGCCAAGAAATTCACGCTTGATAATATCATGAAGATCTTAAAAAAACAGGAACGCGCAGGCGGCGGCTTTTTAGGTGATCAGGTTTTCAGCGCAAGAAATTTGCTTAACTTTATGGCTAAAAAATATAAAAATCTTGACGAAGTGCGCAAAGATAAGCACAAACTTGTATCTGCCGAAGAGCAAAATGCTTTCTTTCAAAAGATTGATGAGAGATTTTGGGATTTGGCCGCAGAGCTTAAACTTGAAGATCGTGACTATAATTACGGCAGCGATCGCATGGGGTTGGCTGTTGCGGCTATCAATGCGGACAATGGCGATGATGTTATTAAAAAACGCTTAGCCGGATATTATCTTGACACTTCTGACGCAGCAGTGGCTAAAGTTAAAGAATTTAGCAATATGATGAAAGAGGTATTAACCGATTATTTTGAGGTTAAACCGCGTCGTGTTGTCAATTTTAGTGAGTTTTCCGGTGTAATTATACCGGAAGGCAAGGAATATGACGACGTGGCCAAGCAGCTTGAGCAGGAATATATTACGGTTGAGCGCGTTAAAAAAGGTGACACCGCTGATTATGAGCGCGCTTTAATGAATATCCAAGCGAATGCTGAAACAACGTTTTTCCAAAATCAAAAGATTGATATGGAGGCGTTGGGTGCATATACGCCGGCAGAGCGCAAGATCACTCTTTTCCGCAACAACAATCTTTCAACGCTTATTCATGAAAGCGGCCACTATTGGCTTGATATGTTGCAGCAATTTGCGCAACTGCCGACAGCCAGTGAAAAGCTGAAAAATGATTGGGCAACCGTTAAAAATTGGCTCGGCGTTGGCGACGATAACGTGGTCACAGAAGAGCAGCACGAAAAATTTGCGCGCGGCGTTGAAAAGTATTTTTTGACACGTAAAGCACCATCTGCCGGCTTAGCCAAAATATTTGACACTTTCCGGCGGTGGCTCGTTTCGGTGTATAAAGATGTGAAAGAGCTTGACGTTGATTTGAATGATGATGTTGAGCGCGTTTTTGATCACATGCTCGCAAGTGAAAGTGAGATTGAAGAGTATGCACAAGCGCAGCAATTTGCCGACATGATGGAGGCAAGCACCAAAGGCTTAAGCAAAGCAGATCTTGAAAAGTATGCAACGCTTACCGAACAGGCAATGACAATGGCCAAGGATAAACACTTGACGGATAAGGTGGCTTTAATCCTGAAAGAAGAAACGGAGGCCTACAAAGAAAAGCAGCAGCAGCTTAAAGATCAGGTTTTGGAAGAGTGGAGCAAGGATAACACAAACAAAGCTGTTTATATTCTGGTGACAGGCGAAGTGCCGCACGGTCACTTAGATATTAAGATCAATACAGAAGAGCTGCGCAATTTGCTTGGTGAAAACTTTGATAAATATGCGACTTTTGGCGGCCGGCCGATTTTTGCCGATGACGGCATAAGTTTGACTGATTTGCAGGAATTTACCGGATTAACAAAAGATCAGGTAAAGGCTGCGCTTTTGACAGCGCGGCAGCGTATGCGTAACTTTAAGCAAGCACTACAACGCCGCACGCATGAGGAGCTTGGCGATCCGGTAACCTATGATGATGTGCAAAAGCAGGTGATTGCTGCTTATTATAACGATAAGCGCGCGCAACTGTTGGATTTGGATCTGAAAAGTTTGGCCGGCGATAACGCAAAGCGACAAGCTGTATCTACACAAGGCTTTAAGAAGTGGGCAACCGACACAATCAGCCGGATTGCAATTAAAGACTTAAACCCTGAACAATACAGCAGAGCCATGCAATTTGCCGGTGATAAGGCGATGGCTGCACTTAATCACGGACAGCGTGACTTAGCTTATAGGTTTAAAATTCAGCAGATCCGCAATTTTGTGCTGTTTCGTGAGGCTAAAGACAGACAGGCCGAAGTTGAAAGCACACTGCGCCGGTTGAAGCAGATCGGCAAGCAGGAAGTCAACCACGATATTGATCAGGTTTATCAAGACGCCGTGCGCGCACTCTTAAGCCGCTTTACTCTCTCCAGAGCCTTAACGCAAAAGGCAAAAGAACGGCTTGGTAATTTGAGCGCATGGATCTTGGAGCAACGCAGCAACGGCTATGATATTGTTGTGCCGGCAGATTTGTTGGAGAAAAACAACGGCACAAGCTATGCAGAGCTGACGGTTGATGAATTTCTGACACTTGGTGAAAGCGTCAAAAGTTTGGTCACAAACGGCCGCGCAATCAAACAATTTGAGCTTGAGGGTGAACTGATTGAAAGATCTAAACTTTTGAATGAGTTTGCCGCGCAACTGCGTAAAACATACAAAGGCCGCGATATTCAACGCACCGGTAAAAAACATTTTAAGGGTATATCTGAAATGCTTGCACCGGCCGACGCAGCAATCGTGATGTTTGGTGATTTATCTAACCGGATTGACGGCTATGACACAAACGGTGTTTTTCACCGGTTATTCTTACGGCCGATGACGGAGAGCCAAAACAGAGAAAATGAACTGCTGCGGCTCTACGGTGGCAAGATGAAAGAGCTGCAAGAGGCATTACCGGAATGGGTAAAAAAGCAGTTGTTTGAGAATGTGGCGGGCGCAAAAGATGTGCTTGGCGCGGATTATACGCGCGGCGAATTGATAAGCATTGCCTTAAATATGGGTAACTTAAGCAACCTGCAGCGTTTGCAAGACGGTAATGGATTTTCTGACGAACAGCTTGCATGGGTGGCCGGCACGTTAAGTCAAGAAGAATGGGATTATATTCAAGGTGTATGGGACACGCTTGAAAGTATGTATCCTATGCTTGCAGAGCACCATAAAAAAATGAGCGGCTTGGACATGGATCATGTTTTAGCCTCTCCGGTGGTCACGCCGTATGGTGTTTATAAAGGCGGTTATTTTCCGTTGTTCTACGACAGATCGGCTGAAATAGAGGCGCGACGCAATAACAGTTTAGAGCAAGCACTGCTTGAAAGTGATTACGGCCGCGCAACAACAAGCGCCGGATATACAAAACAACGTCAAAACATTGTTAAAGAGGCGGTTAAGTTTGATCTTGGATTGATACAGCGGCATTTAGCAAGCGCAATTCATGATCTGGCTTGGCGCGGTAATATCCGGCAGATGTGGAATATGGCGAATAATCCTGAATTTATGGCCACAATGGACGGCTATTTACATGAAAGCTATCGGCAGCAGCTTATGAAGTTAATCAAAGATTTGGCAAACTCTACAAACAGAGAGGCTAGAGAGATGACTTTTGCTGAACGTATGGCGCGCAACATGCGTGTTGCACGCACCACAATCGGCTTAGGCTTTAGGGTTAAGACTGCGGTTAAGCAGCTCACCGGTTTTGCTCAATCTACGGCTATTATGAAACGCTACGGCCATAAAAATAAAGGCAAGCACAGCGGCACATATTGGCTCGTTAAAGGCACAAAGGCTTTCGCAAGCGATAAAGCGACACGTGAATGGTGCTTGGCAAACAGCGGAGAGCTGCGCACGCGCTTGAATAACATGGACGCAAATATTGCGGAGGCCATGAAAGGTGTTGCCTCAAAGCAATCTAAACTGCAGAAGATCGATGAAAGCATTTATAATGCCGCCTTTTGGGCAATCGGCAAGGTTGATGTTTTCACTGCAGAGAGCACTTGGTATGGCGCATATTTGCAGGCAATCAATGACTTTGGCTATAAACATAAGGACGCGGTATTTTATGCCGACAGAGTTATGATTGAAAGTCAAGGCTCCGGTAACCTGAAAGATAAGCCGGCTATGCAACGCAAAAACGAATGGGAAAAAATGTTTTTGATGTTTTACTCACCGTTTAGCGGTATGTATGGCTTATGGACTTCGGTCATGCGTGACATACGCGATGGTAAAGAACGCAGCAAAGCACTTGCTGATTTGGCGGTGGCTATGTGTCTGCCGGCTTGGCTTGACGCATTGGTTGACGGTGATCAACCGGACGGCGATGATGATTTGGCTGAATGGTTAAAATTCTTCTTGCTGCGGCCGATAATGTTTTGGGCGTCAACAATGCCGATCACGAGAGATTTAGCAAGCTACTTTGAATTTGGCCGCGCTCAAGGCTTTTTCGGTGATACATTTAAGGCAATAGCAGATCTGCCGAAAGTTATCACAAGCGATAAATGGACAGCCGGCAAGCGTGTTAATACAGTGATGAACGCAACAGCGCAAATTGCCGGCACGCTCGGATATAATAT
Source organism: Alphaproteobacteria bacterium (assembly GCA_017471705.1). Classification (GTDB taxonomy): domain Bacteria; phylum Pseudomonadota; class Alphaproteobacteria; order RF32; family CAG-239; genus RUG410. Next base: position 46,726 of record JAFUSH010000052.1, read on the forward strand.
ACCGATCGGAGGACAGCTCGCTGACTGGACGCAATGGCTGACAGATGTGGCCGCCGGTAATATCAAAATCGAAAGTCCTATGAATGTGATCTGGGGCGTTTGGCGTGGTAAAGACGGCAAGCCGCAAGATAAAAAATAAAGTTTTCTCCTTGTTTATTATTATGAATTTTGTTGAACAACAGGGCGGTGGTGACACTGCCCTATTTTATTGAAAGGTAAAAAAATATGACTATTCCTGCAAGTATGCCGGCAAAGGCCACCTATCTGGGTGATGGGGTAACGGTTAATTTTCCGGTGCCATTTATATATTTTGAAAATACCGACGGAACAAAGCAAATAAAAGTTATTCTTGCCGATGAAAATGGTGAAAATGAAGTTGTGCAGGTAGAAAATACCGACTTCACAATCACCGACGCCGGCCAAAGTAACGGAACATTAACGATGTTAAGCGCGCCGCCGGAAGACTATATTTTAACAATCGCTTATGATATACCGGTTGAACAACTCGTTGATTGGGAGGAGTTCGGTCGCTTACCAAGCGAAAGTATAGAGGCTGCGGTTGATAAAATAACGGCAATTATAAAACAAATTTATGAAATATTGGGGCGTTGCGTTAAGGTAACAATAAGCGGCAAACAAACCCCGGAAGAGTTGCTTGCTACAGTTTATGAAAAATTAGACAGTGCAAGTGCGATTGCGGCGCAGGCAATCACTGCTGCTGATAATGCCACAACAGCGGCTAACAATGCAACCGCGGCGGTGGCAAGTGCAGAGCAAACGCTTGAAAATGTTACAGCTTATGTTGACGCGGCAGAGGAAGAGATAAGAGAGATTAAAGCCGCAGCTGAAAGTGAGATTGACACTAAGGTTACAACCGCAAAAGGTGAGATTGACGGTGCAATATCCAGTGCTATTGAGGACGTTGAGGCGGCAGCTATTGCGGCGGCTCAAGAAGTTATTGACAGTGCGGCTGAAAGCGCAACGGAAACAGCTAAAGCAAATCTTGACACTTATGTTGATGAAACAGTTGAGCCAAGTTTGCAGTCGTTTGTTGACGCGGCGCAGGCACAAGCCGGTAGTGCGTCATCTTCTGCCTCGTCTGCGGCACAAACTTTAAGCACTATTCAAACAACAGCCGCGCAGTTTGATACGAATTATACAACAAAACTTTCGGCATTTAATCAGAACGCAACGGATAAGACAACAGCTTTTAACAGCAATGCGTCTGACAAAACAACGGCGTTTAATGATAATGCGGCGGCTAAACAAGCTCTTATTGACACAAGTGCAACCGCGGCACAAAACGCGGCAAGTGCGGCGGCAACAAGTGAAACAAACAGCGCAAATTCAGAAGAAAATGCGTATAAATCGGAATTGAAAGCGGCGGCTTATGCTGAACGCGTTAGAAGTGAGGGAATCCCTATGAGCATTATTGAAAACAAAAAAATTGAAATATCCGGCAATACGGTAAAACTTTACTGGCGCGATCCGCGTGACACGATTATTGACGGCTTTGTCTTATCGTCTTGGAAAAGCACAACGATTGTGAAAAAACAAGGTAGTGAGCCGGAAGATATTGACGACGGCGATATTGTCGCAATCGTGACAACGCGCAATCAATACGCAAATACACCGCTTGAAGATACACAAGCAAACGCAGAGCAATGGCATTACCGTGCATTTCCTTTATCGGTTAATGGCGTTTATTCGCTTGATAAGCGCAACATTTTCGGCACGGTGCTATATGGGTATAGGATAAACAATGTTGATGGTGTGCCGTCATCTAAAGTTGAATATTTGCCATATTGCGATAACTACTTTTATGATCCGTGTGTTATGGATTTTCTCGGTGATAAATTTAACTGGGGTGACTGGGAAAAAGCCTTTTTTATCCCTAAACCTTGCTTGTTATCAACCGCCGGAACGGTTACATATTACCTTTCAAAGGATAACTTTAACTATCGTGAGGACGGCGTTACGGCAAGTGATGTGTCCAATTCAGGCGTAAATGGTAATTTTATGTGTGAGTTTCCGTCTATCTTTGTTAAGGTATGGGAAGAAAAGAACTATATCAACGTGCTTGTATCAAACAAAAAACTTGATGACGATTTTGAATGTTGGGCAACCAAAAAATCTGACGGCACTTATGCTGATAACTTTTATTTACCGATGTTTGAGGGAACAAGTATCAATAATGTTATGCGCTCTATTGCCACAAACGGCAAACCTACAGGAAGCTTAAACGCAGAAACAGAGGCGACACACGCAACCGCAAACGGCACCGGTTGGAACACAACCACTTGGGCAGATGAAATGCTTATGATGTTGCTGTTTCCGCTGTTGTTTAAGTCAACAGACAGTCAAACGGTGTTAGGATATGGTGGCTCAAGTTCTTCAAGCGCGCTGACGGTTAATAATAATGCCGCACTTGATAAGGGTTTGATGTATGGCACAAGCGCTGGCAGTGCCTATGGTATGACTTATTTAGGCTTACATAACTGGTGGGGGCATAGGTGGCGCCGTCCTAACGGTTTAATGAATGATAACGGCAATTATAAATTTAAGCTGACACATAGCACAGTGGACGGCTCAACCGTTACCGGTTATAATCGGAGCGGCAACGGCTATATTTCAAGCGGTGTTAGACCGCCGGAGGCAAGCGGTAGTTATATCAATTATTATCAGCCTATCGGTAAATTTGGTATAGTGCCAAAGCTGACAAGCGGCTCAAGCACAACACACTATTGCGATGGTATGTGGACGAATAACGGACAACTGGATCAGCTTTTTCTCGGTGGCTCTGTTAATTACGGTGCTCTCTGTGGCGTTTTCGCGTTTAATGTTTACAACCTACCTTCGAACACTTATTGGTACTTCGGCGCGTCGCTCTCTTATCATCACCTTTAAGGGGGTTGCAAAGGGGGATTTCTCCCCCTTTAGCATTAAGCTCGGCGTTAGCCGAATCGTTTAAAATATTATTATGGAGTGCAACGAAAATTTAACCTTTTGTTGTATAAAAGATAAACGGGATTGTGTGGGCGACCTGTCGGGCGCTGTTTTTCCCTTTTCGGGCTTATTCTCGGTGGCAATGTTAATAACGGTGCTATCTGTGGCGTTTTCGCGTTTAATGTTAACAACCTACCTACGAACACGAATTGGAACAACGGCGCGTCGCTCAACCTTATAGGTAAAAGTTCTCTATAATGCCCTATCAATTCCTTGCTAGGTATGGCAAAAATAACGCTGAAAAAGGCACGGATTAGTAGGTAATCGCTGAATACCCGTGAAGCTATAAGAGAGATGAAAACATACAACGGATTGTTTGAAAAAATTGTTGATGAGAAAAATATCCAAAAGGCTATATTAAAAGCCTCTCTCGGCAAACGTAAAAAGTCAAGCGTCCGGCGCACGTTATCTCACTTAACCGAAGTGGCGCACGATTTAAGCGAACAGCTTAAAAATGGAACGTGGCGACCGTTGGATATACACCAAACCACGCAAATAAATGACGGCGTGGAGCTTAAAAAGCGGTATATCGTATGTCCGAATTTTGCACGTGAGCAATGCGTCCATCACGCTATTATGAATATTTGTGAGCCATTATTCAGAAAAAAGTTTTATAAATATAGTTGCGGCAGTGTCAAAGGGCGCGGCGGCGACCAAGCAAAGAAGTATATTGCAAAAATTATTAGGAAATATCCGGCGAAAACAAAGTATGTAGCAAAACTTGATATTAAAAAATTTTTTCATAATGTTAAGCCAAGCTATGTATTTCACGAGATACGCCGAACAATCCGCGATAAAAGAGTGTTGTGGTTGTTTGCTCTTATCCTACGTGCCAATAAGCAAATTATTGACGGCGTGACAGTTAAGGGTGGTATTCCTATCGGCTTTTATACAAGTCCTATTTTTGCAAATATTTTACTTAACGCTTTAGATCACTACATAAAAGAGGTTTTAGGCGTTGAGTTTTATGTCCGCTATATGGACGATATTGTTATGTTTAGCCCGAATAAGCGCAAACTTAAAAAGGCGTGTCTTGCAATACAAGGTTATATTGAGGCTCGTAAAATGAAACTCAAACCGACGTGGCAGATACACCGCTTTAGGAGTGTTAATTTTATCGGGTATCAATTCAAACGCGGTGGGCAAGTCCGGCTTAGAGATAGAGTATTTTTGAAATCTATCCGGCTGATCCGGCGCGTTTCTCGCAAAACAAAGCTGACGATATATGATTGCCTCCGTGTATTAAGTTATATGGGGCGATTTAAGGCGGCGCATACATACGCCGCATTTAAGTTGCACATTTCGCCGTATGTTAATATCAGGGAATTACGCAAGCGCGTATCTCGGCACGATAAAAAGTTAAACCAGTTAGAAAAAGAAAGGAAAGCTAATGCAATACAGGAAAGCGGAAAGCCGGCAACAGCCTAAAGAAATTGAACAGGCAACCGCCGGACGTTATTATATCCGAAAAAATATCAAAAAAGAAAGCCGCACCGATGAAAAAGGAGCGGCTTTTGATTTATGGGTTTATGATGAGGCGGTGGCAAGTGAGGCAGAATATGCCGCATACTTGGCAATACAGGGCGCGGAGTTGCGCCGTGAGGCTGAAATCGTGGACGACTACACACTGCAACTTATTGAGGAGGGCACACTATGAGAGTGATTGTTGAGAGCTTAAAACGTCTTTATGAACAAGGGCGATTAACAAAAGAGCAAGTTATGGAGCGTGTTGAAAAAGGCACAATTACCATAGACGAATATCATTATATTGTCGGAGATGAAGAACAAGGGGCATAAAGCCCCTTGCACTCCGGACGTTTTTGTTTATATGTAGAAAGATTAAGATTGTAAAACAAAAATAAATATATTATTCTTTAGGTGAGCTTAATGAGTGGGGTCATTGTTTGCTTTTAAGGAATGTAAACAATGACTAAAGAAAGAGATATTGATACGTTGGCGCGCACGCTTTATGGTGAGGCGCGTGGGGAGGACAGGCAAGGCAAAATCGCTGTTGCCTGCGTTGTTTTAAATAGGGTAAAAAAGCGAATTATGGCCGGTTATCGGATTATTAGCGGTATGAAAGTGCCGACGATTGACGCAACCTGCCTGAAACCGTGGCAATTTTCTTGTTGGAATGACAACGATCCGAATAAAAAAATTATTCAAAATGTTGATTTGGCAAATAAACGCTTTGCGGAATGCTATGAAATTGCAACACTGGCCGTTAACGGAGGGCTTGAGGATATAACAAAAGGCGCAACGCATTATTATAACCCAAAGGCCTGCAATCAGCCAAAGTGGGCAAAAGGCAAAACGCCATGTGTAGTGCTTGGCCATCATCTTTTCTTTAACAATATAGATTAAGAGGGCGATGGTATGCTGAAAGCAATAAAAGATTTAATTTTGGAGTTCGGATTGATCGGGTTAATTTTCGGCACATTGTCGGTGGTCTGGTCAAAAGAGCCATTATCGCCGGCTGATAAAATCAAAAAGGTTGTTGCCTCAATTACATTAAGCCTAATTATCGGTAGTATTTGTATGGGAATTGGCGTCAATGAATATCTGACTTTTGCGATCATAGGCGGTGGTTGCAGTTTTGCTAGAGAATTTTTTGACGTATTAACTAACCTTTTAAAATTGTTGGCCGACAAACCGCTAAACACGATCAAGCAACTGGTTGATATTATCAGAGGGGTGCGTCATGACAAAGGCCAAGATAATTGATTTAATATTGCGCTGCGTGCTGATTATTATAGCCGTCGGTGCATTTTTCTTATGGAGCAATCACCAAGTTGAAAAACGTGTTAAAGCTGAATGTGAGCTGAAAGCGGTGCAACAGGTGGTAATTACAACAGAGGCAAAGCAAAAGGAGGTTGAAGATGTGGCAAAGGCTAAGGCTGTTATTCATAGTAGGCCTAACGCTAACCGCGACAGCTTGCTCAACGCAATGCGTAACGGTGCATTATGATTTTTGTCCGGTCTATCCGGTGGCCGGTAAAGCGGTGGCTGACGAATTAGAAAACGCCAGTATTGACGACTATCCGGCAACATGGGAGTGGATCGGCCGAATTGATAAATTAAGGCAGGAGCTTGAAATATGTCAAAAGTAAATGTTTGGATTTATTGGCCTAACCGGAGGCAAAAGGTCGATCCTGAATTGTGCTATACGCCACAAGGGCAATCTTTTCATGAGTGGCAACGCGATCAGGAGGAGGCTTATCAATATAAAGTTGAGCTGATTAAGCGCAAACTTGAGGCGGCCAGAAAACCGAACAAGCATTTTGTGGAGGATTATTGGCGATGAAAGAAGAAAGGATCCCTTTCCCTGACTATCCACCGGAAGAGCAGGAAAAAGACGCGCAACGCGCAAAGCAAATAAAAATGATACGGCACGCATACCTTATGAAAATCAGTGGCGAATGGGCGCATTTTATAATAAGCCAAGGTGGTGAGAATATAGACTTTTATGAGGATATGAAACTGCCGGAAGTTTGCGCAAAATTAAAGCGTAAATTTCCCGATTATCAGCCGCGCGTGATTATGAATGAGGGGCTTGAGAATTATTTGCGTGATCAAAGGCCTAGAATTATGCGCGGCCGTAACAAACAATTAACAATTAACTTTAACGGAGGGCAAAATAATGAGCGATAATATTGAGTTGAAAGACGAAGAACGGCAAAAATGTGAGATTTGGACACGTGTCATGGGTTATCATCGGCCGGTGTCTGAATTTAACAAAGGCAAGAAGTCTGAATATTACAGCCGCAAGTGTTTTACGGAGGCAAATGCGGTGGCCGGAATTGAAAAAATAGAGGTTCAGGCCTCTTCTGATTGTGGCTGTTCAATAGCAGCTGAATAGTCTGGTATGGCGTTGATGGTTTCACTTAAAAGTGGCAGCGGATTTTCTAAACAGTTGACAGCGCTATCAAATTTGTTTGGCGCAAGGTGCATATATCGCTTAGTCATTTCAAGCGTAGCGTGCCCCATTAGCTCACTGATAGTGTTAATATCAACGCCGTCCATTGCAAGCCATGACGCAAAAGTATGGCGCAGCGTATGAAAAACAACCTTATTGCGGTCATCAGTAATGTCTTTGTTAAATAATTCATCAACAATGCGTTGATATTGATCTGAAATAGTATTTACATGTTCAGATCTGTCTGCTTTCATAAATAGATAATCATTAGGTTTAAGGTCTGCACAGCGGCGTTTGAGCATATCAAAAACAATTTGCGTTAATGGTAATGCACGATTAACAACCCCTTTAGGATCACGAACATAGAGCCTGCGCGCGGTAAAGTTAATATCTACAGCTTGTAATTTGCATATTTCACCGGCACGCAAGCCGCAACATAAAGCAAGCAGTGACATATCAAAAACAGTGCTTGTCGGCATTTTACTTAATCTTTCAAATAGTATTGCGGCCTCTTCTCTTGATAAAAAACGGATTCGGCGATTATCTATTTTAAGTTTTTTGACTTTTGAGGCCGGATTGTCACCGGCAAAATATTCATTATTTTTAGCCATATTAAATACATGGCCGATATAAATTAAAATCTTATTAACGCTTGACGGCGCAAGGCCGGCGGTAATCATATTTGCTTTAATTGTTTCAAGATGTATAGGCTTTATATCCACAAGACGCATATCGCCAATCACCGGCAAAATATGGTTATTATGCGCGCCGACTTTCCCCTCTTTAGGTTTATTCTCGTCAATATAGCTAGGTTTGTAAACTTCTTCAAAAAATTGCCGGTATGTAATATTTTCTCTTTCTTGAATTGCTGCAGCGGTGGCCTCGGCTTTTTTCTTAGCCTCGGCCATTTCTGCTTTTTCTTTTAAGCTGAAATAACCGGAGCCGTTTTTAATGTTGTTGCGAATAATTTCTATTTCTGCAGCAGCCTTTGCCTCTGTATATCCGGCACTTTCCCACCCAAAACCCTCTTCACGCTGCTTGCCGTTGACGGTGTAGCGTAAATAAAAATATCTATCCTTACGGATCTGTCCGTTTTTGCGTGTTGGGTGTTCACGATAATAAACGCCGCGTATTTTTGTTTTTACTCTATCCATATATTTACCCCTAAATTACCCCTAAATTTTGGTCAAAATATATCATTATAAATCTATATAAATCTAAAACCAATATACAAACAAAATCCTTGATTGTCAATACTTTTGCAATATAAATCGTGATAAATTAAAGTAAATCTAAAACAATATAAAAACGCATTCGTAAAGAGTTTAGGCCGTGGTAGCTCAGTTGGTAGAGCAAACGATTCGTAATCGTTAGGTCGGAAGTTCAAATCTTCTCCACGGCACCAGTTCAAAGCCTTGAAAATCAAGGCTTTTATTTTTTTACTACTGTTATAATAAGCAGACTAATTTTATAAATTTAAGTAAATTTTTGCCGCTCCGGTGATGGTGTTTTGAGGTGGATTTTGAAATTTTACCCCTAAATTACCCCTAAATTTTAATCTAAATATATCATTATAAATCTAAAAATGATTTAGGATCCTGCGCGTCATTTAAGTTCAAAAATGACTTACAAATTAAACTTATGTATCATGATGATAGATTTATGTTTAGCAAATTAAACTTAGATTTTAAATGACATCTCATGACATATAATATCGTTGTTATATCAATATATTAAGCTGATTTAGGATAGATTTTAAATATGAAAATGACACAAAAGAACGTCTTGCCGGTGTTAGCAAGACGTTTTAATAGAGAGCTAAGGCGGTGGCTATTCACGCCAAGTGTCATATATTTCAATTTCCGGCAGTTCAATATCTTCGTTTGGGGTTATAACAATGCTGCCGTATTTATCCATAAATTTTATAAGCTCGTCTATGCTGTTTATTTCTATGGTAAAGGCTTTTTCTTTTCCTTTCACTTTATAACAGCCATTAGCACCATTTCTTAATGTTTTATTTATATAATCATTAAACCGCTCACCGTGATTTTTTACCATTTCCTCTCTTGATACACTTCTAAAGTCTATATACTCAAGCTCGGCCTCTTGCGCCTCTTCGCAAGGCTTTTCCTCTCTCCATGCCGATGTTCTTGTAATTTTAAATTTCATTTCATACGCCTCCCTAATTCAATATCATAAACAAGCTCGTTGATATGTAAATCTGTGTCTTTACCGTCAACAAGACGCATATCGGTCACTTCAAACAGCATTTTTGTTTTGGTATAACCGCGGTGAAATTCAACAGTTTTATAAAAACAATCAAGCCGTTTGCGCCAGTGCGCACTCTGCCGACGGTATTCGTGAGTTTTCCGGCCGGCCTCAATCTTATCATACCATTCAGATTTTAGAAAAAGCACAAGTTTGTCTTTTGTTTCTGCCTGTTCAAGGTTGATCTGATATAGGCATTTATCGCAAAACATATCATCTTGGTAAATTTTCTCAAATTCTTGCCTGCATATATCGCACTTAATTTTCATTTTATACCTCCGTGTCGCTAAAAGCAAAAGACAAACGAATAGCATGACGCATTGATAAATTATCTAACAACCCGTTTTCATAGGCTTTTTTATAATGGCTTTTAACTTTATTTAAAAATCCTTTTGAATAATTATCTTGAATGAGTGGCATACAAGCAAGTATATCCCACGATTGACAATCAAAAACCTCAATATATTGATCTACAAATTTTTCAATTTCCTTATAGTTTTTGTTATTGATTGCCTTAACTAATTCTTTTTTTTGTTCCCATGTAATCATCTTATTTTAACTCCTCAAAAAGTGGTAATTTCTTGTTGTTGCGCCGATTCTCTCGGTGCTGCTCAATATCGTGGTTGAGGTGGCATTTTTGGCATAATGCGCGCAGGTTTGCCGGATCATTATTTTGTGGGTTATGATCCAAGTGCGCGATGGTTAAGACAATCTTGATAATATGGAGGCCGTCAAGAGCGTCTGCCTCTTGCTGCATACCGCAACTCTCTACAAAATGACCGTTCTCGTCACGGTAACCCTCTGCATAGTTTTCTACGCCACAAAACTCGCAGCGATTGCCGGCACGTTTTAAGATGGCCTGCCGGATCTCTTTCCAGTTTTTAGGGTAAAGTTTTTTATTTTCCGGCGATATTGGCATATTCATTTTTCCTTATAGTAAAATCCCATGAATACCACCCCGCATATATCTGGCCAGCTGTTTCATCAGCGTTAATCCAAAAATCAAGTTGCGAGAAAAAATACGGCTTAAATGCTTTTGATAAACAAGAATAGTTTAGGCGTTTAACCTTAACTGTGCCGCTTTTCTTAAATCGGCCTATATTCTTAAATGTTAATTCATATATCATTGCGGCCGGCCTTTCTCTTCATCACTTATACTCATCATCAAAAGTGGCAGGTTTTTGTAGATGTTGTTAAGAATGCTTTGAATTGCTTGCCGGATCTCTTTCGGTGTGGTTGCGTTAATTTCGCCGTGTTGATGAATACCGACGCCGTTTTGATTGTGTATATCTTCGGCGACAAATTCAAGTATATAGCGGCCATAAACTTTTTGTTCTTTAGACATTTTCTTTCTCCTTAATGTATTTACCGGCGCAGCGGTGGTATTGTGATCTTTTGACTTTTATGACGTCTATTTGCCATTTGGCGCAAAAGTGATACCAGTGACGCTGCGCATATTTGTTTGGCCAGTTTTCTAAATACTGGCAATATTTACAATTTTGGCACATGGTGACTTTCATTTTTTAGCTTTCGTATATGGACAAGTTAAATATGGGTGATCACTTTGGCCAAAGAGGCGGCAAACTTCCGGCCTCTTGTTATAGATTTTACATGAACAAATACCGACAGCATTGCGCTCCAAGAACGGACAAACAAGACTTTCAACAGTAGCCTTAAGTTTATCGTCCGGCATTTGTGGGTTTATGCTTTCCATTTTGCGCAGCAGGCTCTTTGGATAAAAGACAAGCTGATCATTAAGCGTGGCTTTTACAAAAGATACATGCAGCTCTTTAGCCTCGCGCTTGATCGCGCGGTATTCTTTAGCCGTGAACGGCACAAAGCCGCAGCAGCGGCCGCAGCGGTGGCAGATAAAATCAGACATTTAATTTCTCCTGTAATTTAGCTAAAGCCTTTTCATTATGAAACTGCTCTAATTTGGCCAATGCTTTTTCTATACGGATTTGCGGCTCAATGTTTTTTGCTGATAATATGCTGCGCATACAATATCTAAATATTTCTATTTCTTCCTGTAGTGCTGCAGATGATACAAAATTGAGTAGTGCTGTATCTTTGCGTTTAGCCGGTGTTTTAATGACTTCAATGGCGCGTGTTTTGCCTTTGAGCCTGCGAATATAACCGCGATCTTCAAGTGCCGTTAAAAGAGTATGAATACCGGATTTTGATTTTAAACCAAGCGCAGTGCGCATATCATCATAAGACGGTGCAATGCCGGTGCGTTGTATATACTGACGGATATATGCAAACAGTTTGTTTTGGGTTTTAGTCATCATCGGCCTCCGTTTGCAGCACTTTTTCACAATCTCTTAGGATCTGCTTTGTTGTGTCGTCAAGTTCGTCAACACTGCTTGAGAGGTCTTGCACTTCATAGCGTAGCGTTTCAAGGCGATCAACAATGTCGTTAATATCGTGTTGCCGGCGTGAAAGTGGTAGAGGCAACAGTGCGCGCATATCAGGATCGGTGCATATTTCATAAAAAATCTCATCATCTTTTGCGTTAATTTCAGCAATACGCTGCTTGACTGTTTCCTCCGGCTGTGCAACCCATTCATAACGCTCGGCCGCTCTCGTTTGTTTGTTGCGGCGTATGGCCAAAATCATATCTTCTTTATTGCTGTTTAATATTGTCGCCATTTGTTTTCTCCTTTGTTTTGATTTGTCTGGCTATGCAGTAGGCGGTAAAAAGTTTAAGCACGCGCTGGCGGCTTTCCACATTACGAAACTCTTGAGAACGTGTGCCACGTGTCCAGTCTTGCAGTGCGCGGTGGGTGAGTTCTAAAATTTCAGTCTTGTTTAGTTTGGCCATAATTAGTGTCCTCCATAAAATTATCACGCAGCCAATTCTGCAGATAGGTGATTTTATCTTGATCCCAAGTATTAGCGCGCAGGCGTTCAAGATCGTGAATAACTGGATTGATAGCCGCACGTGCGCTGTGTCTTTCAATTCTTGCACCATCACACGCTCCGATCCGGTGCGCATTATGCACTAAAACATGAAGAGTGCCGACGGTTGTTAAAACTGGTCGATGGTTTTTAAGCCAGTGAATGAGTTTATTTTTTATCATAATGGTTCTCCATAAATTTTGTTAAGGCAAACGCGCCGATAATAATAGCCACGCCTGCAACAATAATGATTGTGTTAATTGACAATGATTTTACTCCCTTGCTGTGATGTCTTTTTTGAAATAAATGATGACAGTGCCGGAATTATTACCTTTGGCCGCTCTACCGGTAGCCGGATCCACAAAGCTAACTCTGCCGGATAAAATCTCGTAAAAGAATTTTTTGTAAATGTATTGATGGAAAGCGCGGCAGTCTGTGCAATTTGAGGGCAATACCATGACGACAATGGCACAATCGCCGTTGATGACTTCATCATAAGCTTTGGCGATAAAAGCGGCTTTTTGGCTGAATGGTGGATTACAAAAGACACGTTCCCCCCCCCCCATGAGGTTTGCAGGGCGTTAATACCCTGATCAAAATACAAGCCGCGTGGTGCTTTGCAGTTGGCGGTGGTGCAAGCAGCGTCAAGTGTGAAATTAAAAACACGATCAAGCTGCCGATAAAGAAAATCCGGTGTTTCAAAGCCGTCGTTACCTTTAACATTCATCTTCATTTTTTCTGTCCTTTAATGGGTTTAAGATCCTTTAAGAGTTCACGTGCAGCGATTTTTACGCGCGCAAGCTCGCTAAAAGGGTTGCTATAGCTTTCAGTGGCCAGATCTGCAACACGCTCGATAACTTTCGGATCAACAGCAATTTTGCGTTTGAATGGGTTAAGCTCTAGTTTCATACTTAATCCTTTCCGGTGCTGCCAAACCCTCGCGTGCCGCGCTCGGTGGGTGTGAGTTCTTTGGCTGTGACGACTATCGGTTTGAAAATCGGGCAAACAACAAGCTGCGCAATGCGCTCGTTCGGCTCGATGGTTACCGGTGAGCTACTAAAATTAAACAGTGTGATTTGAATTTCACCACGATAAGAGGCGTCTATTGTGCCGAATTGGGCAACAATACCCTTAACAGTGTGGCCGGAGCGTGGTCTGACTTGCAGCTCATATTCAAGCGGAGCAAGCCGCTGCGCTGTGTCGATTTCAACAGCAATGCCGGTGCCGACAGTTGCGCGGCCATGCGGATCTATAACAAGAGGATCTTTGATTGCAGCACGCAGATCGTAGCCGCTGTCGCCGGCGCGTGTGTGCAGTTCTTCTGTTTCAGGGAATAGATATTTAACTTTAAGCTGCATTTTCTTTCTCCATAATTTTCATAAGTTGATGATAAGACGGCACTGGTGAAAGCACGGTGAGCGTGTTGAGGTTGGTGCCGATAAATACGCCGTCACCGGTGAATTTCGGTTGCGGTTTAGGTAACCCTGCGGCCTCACGTTGTTTGATTTCTGCGGCGGTCGGATATGTCCATTTACAGATATGGTAAGCGCCACAATAAATGTGATACCACCCTGCTTTCAATTCGCCTGCGTGATAGGCCTTTGTGAGTTCGTTGCTATCAGGATTTTGCATGAACAGCCTCCAGTCTGGCAGCAAGCCATTTAATAAGATCTTCTTTGTTATAAACAACTTTAGAGCCTATTTTGTGGCTATTTGGCACGCCGCACCCACGATAATCATAGGTTGCCATTGTTTTTGGAGTATATAAGCCGCCGGTATATTTAGCTATATCAGCGCGTGCAATAATTTCCGGCCAAGCAGCGCGGAAGTTAGCACAAATTTCTGCAATTTTTTTATCCATTTGCTTTTATCCTTTCTTTATGAATGTGATGGAAGTTGAATGAAATATTTAACATCAAAAGAATTGCCATAATTGGCATAATAGACGTGGTCTATAGCCTGCCATTTATCGCCAAGCCATAAAGCTTGCTCTACACGGTAACGTGGTGTATTTTCGTTAAAACCATGCTTATTGATGTAATAAGGGTTAGGAATAAGCACCACATAATCAGCTTTTTGTGCTGCGGCGGTGTTTTCCGGTTTGTATTTTGGGTATGGTAGCCAATTATTCATAATCAACTACCTCACCCATTTGAGCGCGTAGCTCGTTAATCTCTTGATCTAAAATTGCCGTGTTAGCATGAATTTGTTCAAGCAACGCCTCGCAGCGGTCAAAAGATTGATTATATTCATAGATATTGTAAAAAGTGAAAGCGGCGGCAAAAATGCCGATAACAAAACAAACCGCCGTGATAAAGCATTGTAAAATACCTTTTGCTGCGCGTCTTTCTCTTTCTTTATCTGCGATCAAACGCAACCGCTCAAAATGATCTATTGTCATTTGACCTTTTGGCGATGGTGAACAATCTTTATATTTGTTAAGTAAATCGGTCATAGTTTAAGCCTCCAAAGAGTAGTTAAGACGGATATGATTGACACCATAAGTGTCGGTAAAAGTTGAAAATGTGAGATTGTATTTTTGAACAAGTGAGGCAAAGGCCGGTGTGTCAATTACTCTGGCTTTGATTTCTTCCGGTTTCCAGTTGTCGCAGTTGAGTGTAGCAGTGTTGTTCTTTATTTGCCGCTCTGTCATCATTGCCTTTGGTGTTGCATAATAACCACCGGCCGTGCGAATGCCTTTTGCAAGCTTTTGCAGATCTTTTTTAAGTTGGGTTGTATTAAGCATTTATTTTCTCCTTAAATTTAGATTTAACACGATTTAAGGATAAAATATGCCAATTTGGCACAAATGTCAATATAAAAATATGCCAATTAAGCATATTTTTATTCACAACAAGAGAAAAGCCTGAAAAATAAAGGCTTTCAGGCTTGTGAAAAAATTTAGATTTACTTTAATTTAACGTGATTTACTTTGCTATATAAGGTCTATTCATGGCTACATAAATTATAAATATCGGTATATTAACGTAAAAAAATGCAGATGTCGGTATATACCAAAATAAATATATACCGGCGCTGATCATATATATATAATAAACCAAAAAGCCTCCCTCCGGCGCTGAATATAGTGTAATATAATGCCGGCCATACTTTCCGGGGGCAATTAAACCTATGTGTAAAAAGAAGTATATGCCGATAATGTATCTGGCAAAACTTTTCATATTGCTGTCGTATGCGCCGCCTGAATGTTCCGGCAGTATATAATATGCAATAATAAGCGCAAATAAAAACAAGATCTTTGCTATGTTATACCAAGATATTTTCATGCACTATCTTTCATTTGATTTTTGCGGTGGCGTGAGCGGTTGGCCAGAATGTTCAGAACTGTCTGTTTGTGTTGATATATTCTGATTATTTCCGCTTTGCGGTGTGGTTGTTTTACGGATCATGCGTAAAATTTCGCGCTCTTCCGGTGTAATTTCTTCCGGCTGCCATTCTTTTGGTAGTAGCTCGTATGGCTTGACATCAAGCGCAGCGGCGATTGCCGGTATATACTCCATATCAAGGCCGCGCTCCCCTTTTTCTATGCGGCCAAGATTTGTATAAGACATACCGATTTTCTCCGCAAGCTGCTGCTGCGTTAATTTTCGCGCTTGTCTTAATTCTTTTATTCGGTTTGTCTGCATTTTAAATCTCCTTATCTGGCATAATTATATGCCAAAAAGGATTATTTTTCAAGAGGTTTAAATAATAAAAATAAAAAATGTGTCAAAAAAGCATATTTTAATATTGACACATTGTGCCAATTTGGCATATAAGGGTTTTCAGGAGGTAAAACCGCAATGATAAAACTTCAAGAATACTTAGACAATAATAAAAAGACGGTAGCCGATCTGGCTCGCGCAATCAATGTGCCGCATTGTGTGGCTTTGCGGTGGGCAAACGGTGCGCGCATACCGTCAAGAGAGAATATGCAAAAAATCTTTGCATACACGGACGGCCAAGTTGAGCCGAACGATTTTTATAATATTAACACAGAAGAAGAAAAGGAGCTTAACAGTGTCAACTGATAACATTATCAAATACACGCCGGAAGATGTTCAGCGCATTATGGCCGAACGCGTTAGGGTTAATTACAGATCTGCAACGTTTAAGGCCGGTATGATTGCCGAATATTGCTTTGAATATCCGAACGGCAAAATCCACGCCGATGTTGTGTGTGCTTTTCCGGTTGATCCGGCAAACGCAGATTATGACAACGGCGTGATTGTTTGTAACAAAAAGATTGAGGCGCAAATTTGGCCTTTAATCGGACAATATTCACTTATTACAGGAGAAAAATTGTGAGTAACGATATTAAAGATTTCAGCCGAATGATCGGCGAATTAGAGGACGGCCAATTCAATGCCGACTGCTCGCAGCAGTTTGAAAAGGCATTGCAGGCCGTTAAAGAACGTTGTGAGATTGACGGTGCAAAGTCGGCCACGGCCACAATAGCCGTCAATTTGAAAATCAGTTTTGTGAGCGGTAATATTGAGGTGAACGCCGATGTTTCAAGCAAGCTGCCGGCTAAACCACGCAACCGCTCAATCTTCTGGCTTTCAGAGGACGGCAAAGGGATTTGCCGCGAAAATCCTAAACAGCCGCGGTTGCCGTTTGATGTTATTGCCGGCAAGCGTGAAGTAGTCAACTATGATAACGAAAGGAAAGATATACATGGAGAATAATGAAAACACCGTTGTTGCGGTTAAGGATATTGTTGAAAAATATTTTGATCCGCGTGTTGTGCCGGTTGAGGGCACTAAAGGCTTGCTTATTGCACCGGGTGGCATGAGTGTTGCTCATGTTAAGCGGTTTATTGATGATGAACGCACTACACCGGAAACATTAAAAGGCAGCACAACATTGCATAATTGCCAGAGCTTTATTGACTTTGTTAATCGCTACAAAGATGATACTTCGGCTATTTTTTATAATCAAGATAAGCAAAAAGTTACCTGCATATTTGATTGTGCGACAAAAAATAATACAAGTTTTGAGCAGCACAAAGCTGATTATGCTTTCCCTTTCAGTGATGAGCTGAAAGAATGGAAAGAGCATAACGGTGATGTTATGACACAAATTGACTTTGCTTTTTTCATTGAAAAAAATGTTTTAGATTTGGCCGATCCGGACAAGACGGCTGAAAGTGAGGCCTTAAAAGAGATTAGACTGCGCATTGGTGGCCATTTTGCTGCCGTTAGCAAAATGGTGGAACTCTCCAGAGGCATTTCAATCCATAGTGATGAACGCGCTACGGTTAAATATGATCCGAATACCGGTGAAAGCACTGTTGATTTTTCAAGTGAGCATACCGACGCTACCGGTGAAAAGGTGAAAGTGCCGAATATGTTTTTGATCGTGATCCCTATCCTTAAAGGTGGTAAATCATATCAGCTGCCATGTCGGCTGCGCCACCGCTTAAAGAATGGGCAGATTATATGGTGGTATGAAGTTATTGATCTTGATAAAGCCATCGCTGCTGCGATTGACGAAGAATTGAACAAGATTAAAGAAGATATTGCTTTGCCGGTGTTCTATGGAGATTTGCCGTCGGGCAGATAGTATGATTAAAGGCGGTGGTGTTTTACCACCGCCTGCACTGGTATTATTACGATATTACAATATAAGAGCTTAATTTATCAAAGGGTTAAAAATAATGGTTGAAGAAACAGAAAAGAAAAAAGGTTGGGTTGTGCCGGTCGCCGCCGTTGAGGCTTTGCGATTAGAGGACGCAGAACTGTTTAAGGAGGCATTTTTGGCCATGCATGACTACAATATGAACGGTGATGTTGATGTGACGACTATGACGCCCGCCGCACGCGTGTTGTTCAGTTTGTTTAAGGAAACGATTGACAGTAATGTGCGCCGCTATGAGGCTATAAAAAAACGCAATCAGGAAACAGCCAAGAGCCGAAAACCGCGCAAGAAAAGAGGAGAATAAAAATTTTTACCAAAAATTACCAGTGGTAAAAAAACACGCAAAATTTTACCAAAAATTACCAGTGGTGACGAAAAACAAATAAAAGCAGCCAAAACCGGCCGCAAACGCAGTAAAATGATTTTTAGTTAAAAATTTGGTAGCAGTTGGTGAGGTTTGGTGAAAAAAAGAAAAGAAAAAAGAAGCAAAAAAGAAAATAAATAAAAAAACTTGGTTGTAGGTTAAAAGGTTATTGGTTTTATGGTTAAAGGTTGAAATTATGGATAACAGGGAAAAGGTTAAGAGGGTTAAAGGGAGAAAGGAAAAGGTTGCAAAACTTGTGGATAAATCCACGCGTTTTGTGGATAAATGCTTGTCACATAAACGCGCCTTTGCGGACAAGCCTGCCGGCTTACCCTTGCAAAGACTGCGTTATACAAGCATTTTAGAGATGATTGCAGAAAAATCTGCAATCATTGGTGCGCAAGTTGAAACTTGCTTATTGCGCCTATCGGCGCAGGCTCGGCAAGGGAAAGGAGCGCGTTTTTGGCTTTGTGCAGCAATTTCTGTCTATTTTTTAGTTGCAAGTGTTGTATGGGAGGTTAGGAATGTTATCAAAAATCAGAACGATTGAAGATGTTAAGTTTGAATTGACGCGCTATTTTGAAACGTTGCACGCACTGCCGGCGCCAAAATTGCCGGATTATGCAAAAAATTACCTTTGGCAGCTTTTATTGGTTGAGCCGAATGATGATGATAAAGAGGCCGCCGGCCGCCGCTTTGAGCCTACAACGGCAGATATTGCTGATTGTTGGTATATGGACGCAAATTTTATCCCACTTCTTACAAAATTTGAATACAATTTGCTACATGATCGGCTGCGTGATAAGCCGCTGCCGTGGAAATTGATTGAACATAAAACAAAATATTCGCGGCAATGGCTTAAAATCTATATGGATAAGGCCTTGCAACGCCTTTTTGTCCACATGAAAAGTTAATTTTTAGACACAAAATGAGTTATTAAAAGATATAAAATAAACAAATAATATGATAAATCAAGCACTTATGATAATAATTTACATCACTTTACAAACACTTTACATCAATTTACAAAAAATGACTTTACAAAAAGGCGTAAATCTAAATATAAAAAATGTAGGATAGGGTTTTTACACTCTATTCGGAGGCCACTCAATTTTTGAGCGGCCTTTTTGTTTGGTGTAACACTGAACAATGACCCTGCGATGGGTTAAGCTCCAAAGGCTATGCGCTCTCAACCGGCGCATAGCTTTCTTGTATGGTGAATGAAATGGCAAAGGAAAAGAGAACAGTAAAGGCAAAAAAATCAGTTGGCCGTCCGAAAGTGAAATGGAAGAGCAAGGCAAACGCTGATAGAATTTTTGCGCTCATGCAAGATGGAAAGAGCTTACGGCAGATTTGCAGAGAGAATGGTTGGCCACATAGCACCGTGCTTGCTTGGTTGAATAGTGAGTTTTCTGACCAATACACGCAAGCGCAGGAGCGACGCGCGGATTATTACTTTGAAGAAATACTTGAAATTGCTGACAGTTGTCCGGCTGATAAGGAGGAAGTGGCTGCAGCCAAGTTAAGAATTGATACACGCAAGTGGATTATGGGGCGCATGAGCCCAAAAAAATACAGCGACAGGGTTAATGTTGATATGAGTGGCGAAACAAAGGTGACGCATGACGGAACAGTTGAATTTACCCCGACAGATATGGCAATATCGCGTCTTGATGAAATCATTGGCCGCGTTGTCGGGACAGGAAAAGATACAAGCATGGAGGACACTAGCAAAGAATGATTTGTTTTTTCTTCTGGTTTATGTGCTTGGCGTTAGCTTTGCAAATAATCAGTGGGTGCTTGACCGCTGCCGTGAATACCAAGAAGAGCCATACGGCTATTTGGATCTATGGGCGCGCGGCCATTTTAAGAGCACAATTATTACATACGCACATACGATCTTTGAAATTTTGAACGATCCGGAGATCACAATCGGAATTTTCAGCCATAAGCTGCCGATTGCCAGAGCTTTTGTGATCCAGATAAAAAACACGTTGGAAAGCAACGAGTTATTAAAGCTCTTGTTTCCCGATATTTTATATAAAAATCCAAAAGATT
Organism: Alphaproteobacteria bacterium; assembly: GCA_017471705.1. GTDB lineage: Bacteria > Pseudomonadota > Alphaproteobacteria > RF32 > CAG-239 > RUG410. Next base: position 66,879 of record JAFUSH010000052.1, read on the forward strand.
TGCGCAATGGATCGCCAAAGTGGACGGAAGAAAAAATATGCGTGAAGAGAAAATCAACACGTAAAGAGATGACGGTTGAGGCCTGCGGTGTGGTTGAGGGGCAGCCGACAGGCATGCACTTTGATCGCTTGATTTATGATGACTTGGTTACATTAGAGAGTGTTAACACGCCGGAGCAGATCCTTAAAACAACGGCGGCGTATAAAATGAGCTTAAACTTAGGCAGCGCAACAGCAAAGCGCGCCATGATCGGCACGTTTTATGCGTTTAATGATACATATAATGTGATTATTGATGAGGGTGGCGTTATCCCTCGGATATATCCGGCAATGACAGATCCGACGGATTTTAACACTTCTGTCTTTTTACCGCCGGAAGAGTTGAAACAAAAACGTATTGAAATGGGTGCGGCAACATTTGGCACGCAGATGTTATTGGATCCATCTATTGCAAATAACAGATATTTTCTGCCGGAATGGGTGAAATACTATGACGGCAAAGGTTGGAACACAATGACAAGATATATTATTGTTGATCCGGCCTCAAGCAAGGAGAAACGCAGCGACTATACCGTCATGCTTGTTTTAGGACTTGGCAAAGACGGTAATTATTATGTGATTGACGGCATACGCGATCGGCTCAATCTGACTGAACGAACAAATATTTTATTCAGTCTTGTTGAGCAATACCGGCCGAATGCGGTATGGTATGAAAGCTATGGGCAACAGGCCGATAATGAGCATATTCAGGCTGAAATGTCTGCGCGACATTTTCGGTTTGCAATTCATCGGCTTGGCGGCACTATGGCTAAAAAAACAAGAATTGAGCGCTTGCAGCCGTTATTTGAACAGGGTAAAATCTGGTTTCCGACACGTTTACCGTTTTTAACGGTTGATAATGGTTATCAAGATTTTACTAAGCTGTTTTTGGACGACGAATATTTGAAATATCCGGCTTGCAATCATGACGATATGATTGATTGTTTAGCGCGGTTGTTTGATATAAATGCGGTCTTTCCACAAAACGGCGCAGCATATCAAACAATTTTCTATAATAAGAAAGGATAGATAAAATGGGATTAGGTAAAAGCTTAAAAAAAGCCGTCAAAAAAGTTACAAAGGCAGTAACAAAAGTGGTTGGTAGCCGTGTAACTGCAGGCATTGACGCAATTAAATCTGTGGCCAAAGGAGATTTAACCGGTGTGGCTGATGCTGCTACGCGTGTGGCAAGTGGTGGAACAATATCACTAAAGGATAAAGGTTTGCTTAATGCAAATTTAGGGATTGAGCAAAATGTTGAGGCTCCTCCGATACAAACAGAGCAACCCTATGATGGTTTGCTTGCTTATGTGACTGATCAGAGAAACCGCAGAGCAAAGCGAAACCGTCAAAGCACAAACAATACAAGCGGATCTAACACGGTTGACGGTAATAAATTGTCCGGCACAACTGCATTAGGAGTGTAAAATCATGATGTTTAGAAGATTATTCAAGCGCATACGTCAAAAGGCTCTTTTAGATAAAATAAACGCAGCTAAAAAAGCTCAAACAGACGCAAAAGCAGCGGCAGAGCAAACGCAAGCGACAGCACAAGCTGCAGCCACGGATCCGGCAACAACTCAACCGACAACACCGCCGGTGCAAACGACAGCTACGCCGGCCGCCGAAAATAATGATCTTGATTTGTATATTAACACAATGAAAAATCGGCGCAAAAAGGGTGCACAGTTGCCAGATGTGGCCGCACTGTTAGGACAAACAGCTACATTGGGAGTTTAGACAATGGATAATATTGATGATGTGGCCACACGCATTGTCAAAGGGTTGAGTAATTTGCAGAGCAGACGTCAACCTTTAGAGAATGTTTGGCAAAAAATTATGGAAATGGTTGATCCGGCCAATGCTTTTATTACACGTGAATATTCAGCAGAACAGATGTTTAAGGAGGATCTTTATTCAACTACTGCTTTGCGTGCAATACCAAAGTTTGTGGCCGCTTTACAATCAACCGTTACACCACCGAATGAGCAATGGCACCGGTTGATACCACCGACACGTAAGCTTAAAAAAGATCAAAAATGTATTTCTTGGCTTGAAGAATTAGCAGAGGATTTGTTTGAGCGCAGGTATAGACCGGCCGCCGGATTTAATAAGGCTATTATTAAAATTTGGTATAGTATGGCAAAAATCGGCGTCGGCTGTATGTTTATAGATGAGGCAAGTGATGGCTCCGGTGCTGAATATACCTGCGTTAATATGAAAGATTTTTATGTTAGCCTGTATGATAATGGCCAGATCAAAAAATGTTATCGTAAAATCAAAAAAAGCTTTTGGGAAGTTTGCGAAGATTTGGAAAATAAAGGAGTTGATCCGCAGTCTGTTATCCCTCAAGAGATATATAATCGCTGCATTAAAGAGCCGAATACTGAACTTAATCTTATTCATGCAGTAAAAAAACTAAGCAACAAGGAAATTAAAACTTGTCAAATTGAAATGAATAAGGTGGACGGCTCAAAGGAAATTATTAAACGCCGTTACAGATCTTACTTAGTTTTGACTGATAGCGGAAAGCCTGTTGTGTTGCATGATGGGTATTTCTTTACATGCCCTTATCAATTTGCACGTTTCAAAGAGCTTGATTTTGATATTTATTCAAACTCTCCATCTATGCAAGGCCTGCCTGATATTCAGATGTTGCAGCGTATGCGTAAATCAATGATTGAGGCCGGTGAAAAAGCTGTTGATCCTACAATCTTGGCTAAACAAGACGCAGCAATGGGCGGTATTCAACCAGTTGCCGGCGCGATTATTCCGGGAGGATTGGACGATCAAGGTAAAGAAAACCTGAAAGCGTTGAATGTCACCGGATCAGCCTCGCTTGGTGTTGATTTAGAAGAGCTTATCACAAAAGGAATTGAGGACTTTTATCTTGTGCCGCTATACATGATGTATTACCAAGAGGGCAAGATGACGGCTACTGAAATAAATCAGCGCGCGATGGAAAGAGCAATGCTGATGTCAATCAATGTCTTTCCGGTTGAAAATGAGTTGCTTTCGCCGATGGTGGCTAGGGAGCTTGATATTATGGAGCGTTTAGGAGTATTGCCACCGGAAATACCGCCAGAATTATCAGAGCTTTTGAATAAAGATTTACCTTATTATGCAATCCAGTATGAGGGAGAGCAGCATAAGGCGCAAGAGATCATCAAAGCTAATGGTATTATGGTGACTTTGGAGGGTGCGGCAACTTTAAGCCAGTATGAGCCGACTGTCGGTATGGCAATCAAAGGATATGATTGCTTGGCTACACTTGGCCGCGCAAACGGTATGCCGATGGATCATTTATTGACAGCCAAAGAATATAAAAGCAAGACTGATCAATATCAACAAGAGCAGTTAGCTCAAGCACAAGCTGCCGCTGCGGCCGTTGATCCTCGTGCCGCTGAAACGGCAGGTAACACAGCCGATCGGTATGCTACACAACTTGCAAGTATGAGGTATTGACATGGCTTTAAGTAAAGAAAGTAAAGAAAAAATCTGCCTGAATGTGCGGCTTGTTAAAGAGGCTTATGTTAAAGCATTTGCCGGTAATCAGGTGATTATGCAAGATTTGCGCAGCTTTTGCGATGTTAATGTGCCGACGGATATGAATCCGACGATGGGCAATATTGACGTGAGCAAAGTATTGGTTAAAACCGGCCGCGCAAGTGTGTTTCAGCGTATTGAATATTGGCTGAACACGCCGGTTGAACAAATTGAAACAGATACTTTAAATAAATGGGAGCAATTAGCATGAGCGAAGAAAACTCAACCGCTGCCGATCCGGCAGTAACAAACGCAGGGGAAAATGTCGGCAATGAGCCGGCTTTTTTGTTTGAGAACGCTGACGCCTCCGGCTATGGTGAGGAAAATGTCAACTTCTTAAAGGAGAACAATTTAAGCAATATGTCTGATTTGGTTGCGTTGGCCACAAAAGGTAAAAATGCCTTACAGTTACCAAGCGATGATGATCAAGATAGTTTGCTCAATTTCCGTAAAGCCTGCGGTTATCCTGAAACCGCTGACGGTTATGGATTTAAGGCTGAAACGGAAGAAGAAAAGAATATTGCTGATTTTGTGCATAAATGCCAGTTAGATAAATGGGCAGCTAAGGCGGTATATAATCAAATTATTGCAAATATCAAAGCAGAGGACGCCGAAGACAAAAAGCAATATGCCGCCGAAGTGGCCAAAGTAAAAGGCAACTGGGGTGAAAATGCACAAGGCAATGAAAGCTTACTGCAGCGCGGTGTTGCGGCAATCGGATTGTCGGAGCAACAACTGCAGGAAATCTCCGGTATTATCGGAGTGGAGGCGGCGCTCAATCTTATGTTGACGCTTGGCCGCGTAAAGTCTGATCATTCGGGCGTTACCGGAACAACCGGCGGCGGCAGCGGTGATGAGAGCTTGGATAGTTTTATATACAGACGCCGCGATATGTAGTGTTTGAATATAAAACATTGTTTTAACCGGAGGCGTTTGCCTCCATTTTTTATATAGGATAAAATAAATGGATAACGATACTTTACAACGAATTGCGCTTAATCAATCTAAGACGCAACAAAAAGTAGTTGATCACTTTACAAAACCTACGGAATTTTTGAAAAGAGTGCCTTTTATTGTTTCAAGTCACGGCTTTGTCAATGATTACGAAGAGTGGTCAAACGTTGAGGGCGGCGAGTTCAGAGAATTTGACGCACCTTATTCACCGATGACTGCCGATACAAGCTTAAGACAAGTTAAGCTTGGTGTTATGGGTGGTGAAATGAGTGTTGGCGAAGAGGCTGCATTGCACATGTTTAGTGGTGTTACCACTGATAGTGCAGAGGCTGCAGCAAAATACTTTGCTAAACAAACACCGCAGATCTTGAATAAGTCCGGTAGAAATACCGAATTGCATTTTATTTATAACATTTTGTATGGCGAAATGAAAAAATACAACGCCAAGAATGCGGCTGACACCACAAAACATACTATGTTTAATGCAGGCGGCACCGGCAATACAAACTATTCAATCTTTGCAATCCGTCAAGCACCGGAATTAAACTGCGGTTTATATTCTCCTTGCGGTAAAAACAAAGATGAAACCATGTATATGGAATGGCTGAACGGCGGTGAACGTCACTATATTGCCACCGGTAAAGATCAAGGCAAAATCGGCTATGAGGCTACATGGAAAGCCTTTTTAGGCTATCAGTTGGCTTGTCCTGAATATTTGGGCGGTATTTTCAATATCGATCCGGCAAACAATCACAATGTTACAGCTGCGATGATTGATGACTTGCTTGACGCTGTTGAGGCTGATACCTCCGATACTGTTCTTGTTATGGCTCGCACCATGAAGAGCAAGATCGGCGCCTTGAAGTGGGATAAAGTTGAGCTTGAAAATCGTGAAGAAAATATCAATACCAAGGTTTTGACTTGGAACGGTATTGAAATTATTGGCACGAATACCATGCTCAAAGGCACTGAAAGCAAGGTTATCTTGCCTTACTAGGGAAATAAGCACCTCTTTAAGGGGTGCTTTGTTTTTAATCTTTTTTAAGAAAAGGAAAAAAATATGACTAAAAATTTCGGTTTTTATAGAGGAAACTTTACCGATGAAGCTGCCGCAGCTGCAAGTATTTCAGGCACACGCGGCTTGCGTGTCGGTGGTGCATTAGGCCATGTTTATGCGCAATGCGTAGCCGGCGCCGGTGGATTTTCTATTGCCGCCGGCAAAGCTGTGACTTTAACCGGTAAAGAATGCGATACAGTTGATGGCACTTATGCTGCAAACGGTGTGACAGTTGTCCGCACTTTTGCTGCTGCCACAACTTTTGCAGAGGGTGAAGTTATTGCAGAGATCCATTTTGCTGAATATTCAAAAGAATACGGCAAAGTTGATTTTGCTTGCAACGACACTGGTGCAACCGGCGCAATCAAGATTGTGCCTAACGCAATGGGGTAGTAACATGGCTCAATACAAAGCAATACATGACACTATGTATAATTTTGCGTTGGTTAAAAAAGGCAAAATTATATTCGGCGGTGACGAGTTGAAGTCTAATGAGCATTTTGAGCTTGTTGGCAATGAAAACAAAGCACCGGCCGCCGGTGAAAATGGAAACGCTACCGGTGCAACCACTGCGACAGCAGATCCTAAACAACAGATGAACTTTAATCAGCTTGTTAAATACGCTCAAAGTATTGGCGTAGAGGGTGCAAACAGAATGAAAAAGCCTGAACTCTTGGCCGCAATCGCAGCTAAAGAGGCGGAAACTGCTGCACCTAAGGCTGACGAAGTTGTCACCGAAGATGGAAAAGATGGCAATGTTGATGGCGATAGCGTCAATATTCAGCCGGTAGCTTAATGATATTGAGGAGGCTTAAACGGCCTCCTCTTTTTTTGGAGAATATAAGATGGTAGCGACTTGCAGAACAGAATTAGATATTTTTAATATGGCAGCTTTAGCACTCGGCGCAAAAAGAAGTATATCAACAAACGATAAAACGAATATAGCCGAAGAAATGCAGGCCGCTTTTAGGTTGGTGAGAGATAACTTAATAAGATCTTATAATTGGGATTGCTGCCAAAAAGAGGACACTTTGGCCTTAAAAGAGGTTAAAGATGGGGAACGTCTGGCGTATGTTTATCAAGTGCCAAGTGATTGCCTGCAAATAATCAGCTTAAATGGAATACAAACCGGTTATTCAGGGGTTGAACGTGTTGAGTTTTATGATCCTCTTTATAAAATCCGTGGCCATAATTTATTTACAAAACTAAAAGCACCGTTAAAAGTTGAATATAGCTATCGCAACGAAGATATTACGAGTTATGACGCTTGTTTTTGTAAAGTATTAGCTCTTGATTTAGCTATTGCTGTATGCGATAGAGCAACAAACAGCGACAGCAAAAAGGAATCCTTAAAACGTGATCGTCGTGAGGCAATCAATGACGCATTAAGATCTAATGCGCTTGAGATACCGGCACGGCCAAAAATTACCGGAAACTGGCTAAAATCAAGACAACGCCAGAATGATCTTTTGTTGGTAAAGAATGCGGAGTTTTAAGATATGGTGCAGAAAAGAGTTTTAAGATCTTTCAATGCCGGTGAGGTTAGCCCTGATTTATATGGTCGTGACGATATACCAAAGGTTAACGGCGGTATGAAAGTATGTGAAAATATGATATTAACAATACAGGGCGCTGCTTATTATCGTGGCGGTATGAAATATGCTCATGCTACAAAAAATAATACCGGCGTTTTGTTACGTGATTTTAGTTATAATGATAATGACTGCTATACTCTTGAATTTGGTGATCATTATGTGCGTTTTTATCGCAATCAGCAGCTTATGGTTGGTAATGATAATCAACCGCTTGAGCTTACGACACCTTATGCTTTGAGCGATTTGTTTGACACGCAAGGCCGTCCGGCTATTTCAAAAGCACAATCAGCAGATTTAATGTATTTATTTCAAAGTGAGGGAAAATATCCGGTGCAACGTTTGGAACGCAATGCAGATGGCAGTTTTTCACAACAAGAAGTTGACTACGCAGAAGATGGTGGCTTTGAAGATATTAACATGGATAAAGAAAAACGCGTTTATGCGAGTGCGCAAACTGGCGATAATATAACCATAACGGCCACGCATAGCATTTTCAAAAGCGGTCATGTGGGTGATATTTTCTATATTGAGCCGATCAATTTTGATGGCATTTATACATGGGCAGAGGGTAAAAGCGTTTCAGCCGGCCAAAGAATTATATCAAACTATAAGACATATACGGCAGAGGCCGCCGGCACCACCGGTTATGCAACGCCAAAACATCAAGAGGGAACGGCAACAGATGGCGCTGTGCGCTGGCGATATGAAGATTGCGGTTATGGAATTGCTAAGATTTTGACAGTTGCGGCAGATGGAAAAAGCTGCACAGCTAAAGTGTTGCTGCCTTTTCCGTATGCTTGCACCGGATCTGACCGGAATACATGGAAGTGGAAATTTGGCAGTTGGTGTGCCGAATATGGTTATCCGACAACCGGCTGCTTTCATCGTGAACGCCTATGTTTAGCCAGAAAATCAAGAATGTGGTTTAGTTGGAGTGACGATTTTGAAAGTTTTGCCGAAAAAGACGCCGGACAGATCACAAGTGAGTGCGGTTGGGGGTTTGGTGTTTCTTCCGGTATTACGGTTGGTAATATTGCATGGATGCAGAGCGGTCGTGATTTATTGCTTGGCACTGATGTTAATGTGGTTGGTGTGGGTGAAAGCTCAAGCGACGCTCTTTTTTATTCAAGTAACTGCCGCAGCTATGAGCAAACACGTGAGGGTTGCGCCGCTATTCAACCGGTGAGGATCGGCAGCAGGTTTGTGTTTATGGATATTACCGGCAAAAATATGGACACTTTAGCTTATGACGCAAACACATACCAATACAACAGCGACACAATACAAACATACGCCAAGCATATCAATGTTGAGGGCGTTATTGATATTGTGCGGATCCGTGAGCCGTTTGATGTGATTTATTGCCTTAAAAGCAACGGTGAATTAAGCTGCAGCCTTTATTCGCCGACACAGGAGGGTTTGGCTTGGTATAGGATTAAAACCGACGGTGATGTGGTTAGTATAAGTAAAGACGGTAATAGTTTGGCCATGTGCGTTTGTCGCAAGAAAATTATAGACGGCCAAACAGTTAATAGCTATGGTGTTGAGTTTTTACAAAATCCTTTTCAAGGCTTTTTCTCAAAAACAATAGCAGATTTTGAAAGCCAAAATGACTATCAGCAGTATTGTATTGACAGTCTTTTGGAAGTGCAAAAAGAGGCTTGTTATTTAGACGCTGCAATTATTGTGAGCAGCGACACTGCATTTACAGAAGTTAATACAAACTTAGATCACTTGGCCGGCCGCACTGTGAGTATTGTATCAGAGGGCGGTATTGAGCCAAGCCAAGAGGTTAAGCTTGTAAATGGTCAATGGACAGTGCAGCTTAAATGGCCGTCAAAAATTGCGATTGTAGGTTTGCCATATAAAGGCGTGATTATACCGACAAGCATGGAGGGTGACGGCGAAACAAGTGCTCGCGGCCGAATTAAACGTATCAATGCAGTCGGGTTTAGAGTTTGTAACTCAATGGGCGGTATGGCCGGAGATAAGATGGAGAACTTAAAGGATATTTTGAGCCGATCCGGTAGAGATAACCTGAACAATCCGATACCATTATTTACCGGTGATGTGCCACTTGCTATGTTTAGCGGCGATTATGAGGAGGCAGAGCAACTGATATTTATTCAACCTTATCCGTTACCGTTTATGCTGCAGGCAATCGTTTTTGAGTTTGAAATTTCTTAAGGAGTAAAAATATGGTAGCACCTATTATTGCCGCCGTTGCCGCTAGTGCAGCGCTCGGCGCGATTGGCTCGCTTGCACAAAACAAGAGCCAGATTAAACAGTTAAAGCAACAAGCTGCGCTCAAAAATCTTGAGGGTGATATTTATGAAAAAAATGCGCACATGCAGGCAGAGGCTGACAGCTACAATGAAAGTGTGGCCAGAAACGAACGCAACGAAACGTTGGCGCGCTTGAGGGTAGCACAAGCACAAAGCGGTGTTACCGGTGGCACTTTGCTTGAAATACAAATGCGCAGCGAACAAGAGGCCGAACTTGATGATATGATGGCTCGTTACAATAATCACACAAAGTATGTGGCCACAATGTATGAGGCTCAAAAATCAAGATCAGAGGCACAGCAACTTTTGGCTAATGCTAAGAGCTTAAAGAAAAACAGGTGGTTTAATGCTATTTTGGCAGGCGCAAATAGCGGTATGTCAACGGCAACAAGTCAATATTTATTCAGTAACAGCGGCAGCACAAACGGTGTGGAAGATATGAGCGGTCAATCGAGCGGTTGGAATCCGTCAATGTCTGCGCCTGCAGCCAAACCGGCAAGATAAGGAGTATTAAAATGGCTATGAATAACACATATACGCGCCAAGTGCAAGCTGCACCGACAGATCTTAATCCACATCAGAACTATGTGGAAGAGTATGACGCAATGAACGAATTGGTGCAAAACGCCGTTGCAACCGGCCAGAATATTATCAATACCTACGCAAAAGCGCGTGATGATAATGAGCGCGAAACAACAAAATTACTTGTTGATGAACGCAATGAAAAGCTGAAAAATGCTATGCGTGAGGTGCAGCTCAATCAAGATCCGGCAACATGGGAAGAAAATTACAAGCAGCGTTTTGATGAAATTGATGAAGAATACAAAGGCCGAGTGCCGGCTAGATATACCGACGAATACAACCGGTGGAATGAATTAAATGACAGTCGCAACTTGATGGATCTACGCTTTGCTCAAACGAAAAAAACGCAGGAAATAAACCGCGAATTGTTGTTTGATCGGGTGGAACGTAACGCTAAAAATGCGATTGGCGCTGACGCCGGAACGATGGCCATGCTTGACGCTGATACCAAAAACAGCTTAGCCGGTGCCTTAAAGCGCGGCCAGATTAGCCGATTACAATATGACAAAGCTATGCGCAACTATGGTGAAAGCAAAACATACAACACGCTTTCAGATCGGTTAATCAGAGATCCGGAGGGATTAAAGCTTGACTTGGAAAAAAATGCGTATGGCCTGAACGCTAAAGATTTGAAGAGTTGGAAGTCAAAAGTTGATCATGAATTGAAGATAAACGACTTAACAAATAAGACGGCTGAAAATAATCAAATTGAGGCGCAGGCTTTGACAGCGATGGAAATGATTAAAAATAAGCAGCAGCCGCCACAAACATTGCTTGATCAATTACCGGAAAAGACAAAAGAGGCAATGCAAAAAGTGCAGTTTTATGCCGTTACCGGTGATGATGTTCCGACGGACACACAAACATACGGCTTTTTGAATGATATGCGGCAGAATTATCCTGAACGGTTTAAGAACTTGAATTTGTATGATTATGCCGGATCTTTAAGCGGTGAGGATTTACAAGCCTTACGCTATGCGCAGCAGTCAATCGTGATCGGTTTGGACGGTAAAGCAAAGGTTAATCCGACAATTAGCCATAACGATCAAGTGCTGAAAGTAGCACATAGCAGCTTAGGATTTAAGCAAAACAGTCAAGAAGCTTATGATTTTGACAGGCTTTATGATGGTGAAGTGCGCGCTATTATCAATGAAAAAGGCCGTATGCCGACACAAACGGAGCAAGATGATATTATCAAGCGCCTGCGCAAGTCGGTGGCCACACGTCGTGACTGGTGGTTTGACGGTGACAAAGAGGCTCGCACTTTGGAAGAAGATGACAGGCCTTATGTTAAAATGGAAGACATTGCGCCGAACACTAAAGAGGCGATCCTAAACATTATCAAAAACGATAAAAACTTTAACACGCTGCTCAAGCTTAACGATGAAGAACAAAATCAGATGGTTGAGGAAATGGCCGGCGTTTATGAGCGGCCGAATGAGCAATGGAATGACGCCACAAGAAACGTCATAAACAGATATTTGGATATTGCAAGCAGGAGAAAATAAAATGGGTGTATTTGATGAAATTAAACAGCAAGAACAGCAGAGCTTGAACACAAGTGATCAAGCTAGTGATCAAGCTGCTGCGCCGGTATTAACGGAGAATGTTTTTGCGCCGGTTGCAACCGATAGTCAAACTATGAAAGATAATCAAATACAAGTGTTTTCTCGTGATTGGCGTCAACAAAGCGATGATGATATGGAGCAACATATTGCCGCCGGATTTATTAAGCGTGAAGACGCCGATCCGGTGCGTTGGAAGTCTGCGATTGAAACCGCAAAAGGCTTGGGTTATGACGAAAAAAGCTACGATTTGATTTATGATGACTTGCCGGAATATCAAAAACAGTGGAAAGAAAAAGAATTGCGCCGTTATTATGATAATTGCGACACAATGAAAAATATGTGTATAACTGATAAAAATTTCTTGAACACGCTTGATGATAAAACAGCTAAAGATTTGTATGACATCAATTTTAATTTGGCCGTATATGGTCAACCGAATGAGCCGAATGCGGTATGGGCGTTTGGTCAAAGAGTTGCTTATCAAACCGGTCGGAGTGAGAAAAGCATACAAACCGGAAAACTGGCCGGCAATATTCGTGGCAAGCGTGGTGATGAACGCGCTGCAGCGATTGCCGCATGGCGTAAAGAACATGATCAGTTAATCAGAATGCCGGAAATAGATACCTCCGGCTATGGCGTAGAAGATTTTGTTATGGCAGCAGCAGATCAGTTGCCGATTATGGCCAGAACAACGGGCGCAGTTGTTGGTGGAACTCTCGCCGGTGGTGCAGCCGGTGCCGGTGTTGGCTCGGCGGTGCCGGTAGTCGGAACAGCCGCCGGTGGTGTGGCCGGTGCAAAGGCTGGTTGGGTTGCCGGCAACGCTTTGGCCGCTTATGAAAGCTATCAAATTGAGGCAAACAGCATGACTGAAAGCCTTTTGGATATTACTGATAAAGACGGTCTGCCGCTTGAGGATTGGGTTGTTGACGGTGCGTCATACGCTTATGGCGCGATTGCAGCCGCGATTGAACTTGTGCCGATGAAAGCAGTAACAAACACAATCCCCGGAATGAAAAACATCACAAAGGTTGGAATTAAGCAGGCTCTTAAAGAGGCAGTAAAAGACAAGACAAAGCGGCAAGTGATTATGCAGATCATTAAAGATTATGGTTTGGCGGTTGCCGGTGAAAGTGCCGAAGAGGCTGCGCAACAATTTACACAGGCTGAATTTACACGCGGTGCAAAGGCTTTAATGAATGCTTTGTATGACACAAGTTTTGAACAGCAATCTTTTGCAAATGATTTGGCTGAAAGCGCGGAGGCTGCTATACAGGCCGGTAAAGCAACCGCAGTGATGGCCGGTGCAAGCAGTGCAACAAGAGTGCGGCCGGAATTGCGCACATGGCAACGCGATCAGGAGGCAAAGCAACTTAAACGCGGTCAAGAGGTAAAGGCACAATATGACGCGCAGCGCATGGACGAAGTGGCAGAGGCCGCGCAATCGTATATGCAAAAACCAAGTGCAGAACGAGCAACGCTCAAAAAATATATGCAGCAAGCCAAAAACAGCAGCGTTTATCAAGATATTTATATGTCGGCCGATGACGCA